>JARVCL010000095.1:0-41089 GCA_040405695.1 Halorubrum sp.
GACCGTGACGTCGATGTCGCGGGCGTCATCGCACAGCGAGCGCACGGGGGCCGGCACGCGAACGGAATCCGGGGTGCGCTCCCGGACGAACTGACGTATTTCGGCCGCATCCCACCCGACGACGAGCTGTCGATCCCCGAACGACACCTCGGACTCCATCTGGGTGACGAGGCCCCAATCGACGACGCGGCGCTCGATGCGGCCGCCGCCGAACTGAACGCTGACCGCCTCTTCGGCGTCGCCCGTGCGCCGCCTCCTCCACCGTCACCGTCAGAAGACGGTGTCGGGTCCGGATCCGGGTCCGAGGTCGGGTCTGGCTCCGACGCTGACCGTCCGCGCGTCGCAGTCGCCCGTGATGAAGCGTTCCGGTTCTGCTATCCCGCGACCGTCGAGCGACTCCGCGAACGGGCCACCGTCGTCGCCTTCGCGCCGACCGCCGGCGACTCTCTCCCCGACTGCGACGGGGTGTACCTGCCGGGTGGATATCCGGAGCTTCACGCCGACTCGCTCGCTGCCGGGCCGGCGCTCGACGAGGTTGCGGCGGCGGCCGCGGCGGGCACGCCGGTGCTCGGCGAGTGCGGCGGATTCATGGCGCTCGCGTCGTCCTTGACGACCGTCGAGGGCGACACCTACGAGATGGCCGACGTGCTCCCTGCCGAGGTCCGGATGCACGAGCGATACCGCGCGCTCGATCACGTCGAACTCCGGGCGACACGTGACGGACCGACCGCCGCGACAGGAGCTGCGCTTCGGGGTCACGAGTTCCACTACTCGGCTGCCGACCCCGCCCCCGACGCCCGGTTCGCCTTCGACGTGGAGCGCGGGACGGGGATCGACGGCGAGCACGACGGGATGATCGAACAGCAGACGCTCGGAACGTACTGTCACGTCCATCCCGAGAGCGGGGCGTTCGACGCGTTCTGTGATCGACTGTGATGGTGGCGCTTCCGTCCGCCGTCGCGTCTGCGCTCCTCCCCGTTCTCGTGGCTCTCGGTGCCGCCGTCGCCGTCGACAGCACGTTCGGAGAGCCGCCGCGACGCCTGCATCCCGTGGCGTGGTTCGGGTCGACGATCGAGCCGTTCGACCGCCGCTGGTCGCGTCCGCGATCCGTCGGCGTCGTCGTCGCGGTCGGTCTTCCACTCGTCGTCGCCGCCGTCGCAGGCGTCGCCGTGGCGGCCGTCTTGCACGGTGTGCGTGCCGTGACCGGTGTGGCCGCCGCGCTGGATGTCGGCTGGATTCTTGGGCCCCTCGTCGTCGGAGCGATCCTCTCGACGACGATGAGCCTCCGCATGCTCCTCGACGTTACGGCTGCGGTCGTCGCGCTCACGGCGTCCGACCCCGAGGCGGCCCGCGAGTCGGTCCGCGCGCTCGTCGGCCGAGAGACGGCGACTCTCTCGCCGTCAGCTCTGCGGAGCGCGGCGGTCGAGAGCGCCGCGGAGAACCTCGCGGACGGGTTCGTCGCCCCGCTCGTCGGCTTCGTCGTCGGCGCGGTGATCGGGGGCAGCCTTTTGATCGCCGGCGTCGGATTCGTGGGGGTGTCTGCCGACGTGCTCCCCCTCTCGCTCGGGGTCGCCGGTGCGGTCTGGGTGAAGGCCGTCAACACGCTCGACTCCATGCTCGGCTACCGCTCGAAGCCGGTCGGCTGGGCCAGCGCCCGCCTCGACGACGCGGTGATGTACGTTCCGGCCCGAACGACGGCCGTCTGTCTCGTGATCGCGGCCGTAGCCGTCTACTCGATCGCCCCAGGCGACACGCTCACGCGGGTACGCCAGTGGGCGGAACTCCCGAGTTCCCCGAACGCCGGGTGGCCGATGGCGGCTGCCGCCGCCGTGCTCGACGTTCGGTTAGCGAAGTCTGGCCACTACGCGCTCAACCCCGAGGCCGACCTTCCGACGCCCGCAGACGCCGAGCGGGCCGTCACCCTCGTGCGTCTCGCCGGGGTCGTCGCGATCGGGGCCGCAGCGGCGACGTTGGTCGCCGCCGCTGTAGCGATGGGATGGCTTGCCGCACAGCCGGGTGGCTCCCTCACACGGCTCGAAATCCCGCTCTCGACTTCGGGGGTGGTCGCGCCGTGCTGACCGCGATTCGCGGTGCCCTCGGGTTCTTCACCCGAATTCCGACCGGACAGAGCGAGGCGGCGTGGGACGCGTTCGTCCGTGCACCTTGGACCTTCCCGGTCGTCGGCTACCTGATAGGCGGGGTCGTCGCCGTCCCGGTGGCCTTCGCGGCGCTCGCTTCTCTTCCCCCGCTGACGGTCGCGGTGGCGGCTACGGTCGTGGTGTACGCAGTCACGGGTATCACTCACCTCGATGGGGTCGCAGACCTCGGTGACGCCGCGGTCGTCCACGGCGACGCAGCCGACCGCCGGTCGGTCATGCGTGACTCCGCCCTCGGCGTCGGCGGCACCCTCGCGCTCGTGCTCGTCGTGACCGGCTTGGTGACGGGACTGTTCGGCGTCGTCGGGGTCGCCACCGACCCGAGCGGCGGTGTCGGCTTCGCGGTCGCGCTCGTCGTTACCGCCGAGGTGGCCGCACGGGCGGCGGCGGGCTCGCTCGTCTGTCTCGGCGACGCCGCTCACTCCGGACTCGGATCGACCGTCACCGAGGCGGTGGGCCCGCGAGCCGCACTGCCGGTACTCGCGCTCGTCGCTCCCGCCGTGGTGCTCGGCTGGCCACGACTCGGGCCCGGTGTCGCCGCTGTACTCGCTGCGATGAGCGGGGCAGCGGTCCTCTACCGGTGGGCGAACCGTCAGATCGGCGGCGTCTCTGGCGACGTGCTCGGTGCGACGACCGAACTGGCTCGCGTCGCCGCGCTTCACACGGGGGTGATCGTGTGGACGCTCTCGTGATGTGTGGCGGCCGCGGCACCCGCCTCGGCGGCGACACGGAGAAACCGCTCGTTCCGATTCGTGGTCGACCGATGGTCGACCGGGTTCACGACGCTCTCGCCGAGAGCCGTATCGAAACGGTGTATCCGGTCGTCTCGCCACACGCCCGGGCAACGCGAGCACACCTCACGGCGCGATGCCGCACGCGTGATCCCGCCTCGGGGCGTGATGAGGTCCGTGTCGTCGACGCTCCCGGGGACGGCTACGTCGCCGACCTCCAGTACGCGCTCGACACGCTCGGGCTCGGCGAGACTCGTGTCCTGACCGTCGCTGCCGACCTCCCACTGTTGGACGACGAGGCGGTCGACGGCGTCGTCGCCGCGGCTCGCCGTGTCGCTCCCGACTCGCTCACCGTCTGTGTGCCCGCCGCGCGCAAGCGTGCACTCGGCGTCAGCGCCGACACGGCGACCGTGATCGACGGCGAGTCGGTCGTTCCTGCGGGCATAAACGTCGTCTCCGGAGCGACCCACGCGGATGATGTGGTCCACGTCACTGACGACCGCCGGCTCGCCGTCAACGTCAACTATCCGTCGGACCTGCAGGTAGCCGAGGCGCTCCTCACAGCGACCGCCGACCCGATGGGAGGTGTCACACGATGAACCGCGAGACCGCCGCCACCCTCGGTCGCGCTCCCCACGGCAGCAGCGACGACCCCGACCTGGTGGATTTCTCGGCGAACACCAACCCGGTCGTCCCGGATGGGCTCGAACGGGTGTACCGCGAGGCGTTCGCGGCGTCACAGGCGTATCCGCGAGAGCCCCCTGCGGCGTTTCGAAAGGCCGCCGCCGACTACGTCGACTGTGAGCCGGACGCCGTGATCCCGATGCCCGGTGGACTCGCAGCGATTCGCTCGACCGTCGCACTCGCCGTCGACCCCGGCGACACCGCGCTCGTCCCTGCCCCGAGTTTCAGCGAGTACGCACGTGAGGTGCGACTCCAGGGGGGTGAGCCCGCGTTCGTTCCCGCAGACGCGGTGCTCGAGGCCGACCCGAGTGACCACGCGCTGGCGGTCGTCTGTCACCCGAACAACCCGACCGGGACCGCGTACGACGACGCGGCGTTGCTGCGGTTCGCGGACCGGTGTCGCGCGGCGAACACGCCGCTGCTCGTCGACGAGGCGTTTCTCGGGTTCACCGACCGCCGCTCGCTCGCTGGCACCGACGGCGTCGTCGTCGCCCGCTCGCTCACGAAGCTGTTCGGCACTCCCGGTCTCCGGGCCGGCTTCGCGGTCGCGACCGGGACGTTCGGCACGGCGCTCCGCCGGGCGCGCCGCCCGTGGAACGTGAGCGCGCCCGCGCTCGCCACCGGGGCGTACTGTATGGGTCGCTCGACGTTCGTCGAAAAGACCCGCGAGCGCGTCCGAACCGAACGCGAGCGGCTGCGAACCGCTCTCGCCGAGCGCTACGTGGTTCGCCCGTCCGACGCTCCGTTCCTGCTCGTCGACGTGGGCGATGCCGCACGGACCGTCGAGGAAGTCGTCGGCGACGCGCGCGAGCGTGGTGTCGCGATTCGGGATGCGACGACGTTCCGCGGCCTCGACACGCACGTCCGTGTCGCCGTGCGGCGGCCCACAGAAAACGACCGACTGCTCGCGGCGATGGGGGTGGCCGTCGAATGAGCGACGCTCACGGCGCCGGCTTCGAGGCGACCGTTCGCGACGAGATTCTCCGACTGCGACGACCCGAGACCCGCTGGCTTTCGACCGGCTGGAACGGGGGGCGATCGCGAGAGGACGTCGCGTACAACGTCTCCGTACCCGAGGGGTTCGACCGAACCGACCTCGACGCGTATCGCGACGAGCGGCTCTCCCGAGCCGAGTTCGTTGCGGGCGGATCGGACGGAGTGACCCCGACCCCTTCGAGCACTCCGCCGACGCTGTTCACCGGCGTTTCGATGACACACGCACGAGGCGCGCGTCACGGGCCGGTCGTCGTCTACGCGACTGCCGGGCTCTCGAACCCGGCGATGCTCCCTGTGGAACCGGAAGCGGTCACTGCGGGCATCGACGAAGGAGGTTCAGACGAGCACGGGTCCGCCGCCTCCTCGAGTACACACAGCACCGACAGCACTGGTCCTGGCCGGACTGGAACGGTCAACCTGCTGGTCGGGACGACCCGACAGCTGGCAGACGGCGCGGTGGCGAACCTCGTCGCGGTCGCGGCGGAGGCGAAGGCGGCGACGTTGCTGTCGACCGCTGGCGTTCCCGGGACGACGAGCGACGCGATCGTCGTCGGCGACGATCCGACCGGCACGTCGACGACGTTCTCGGGGAGTGCGACGCCCGTCGGCGCGTCGACCCGGATCTGTGTCCGGGACGCGATACGGGCAAGCCTGCAGTCACGGTACCCGGATGGCGATCTTCCCGGGCCGGCCGAGGAGGCCGAACACGGCGTCGTCGCCGACGAGGCCGCGGAGGTATTCGAGCTATGACGAACGAGACACCCGACACCGACGATAGCGACAGCATCGACGCGACCGACACCACCGGCGCGGGCACGAGCGGTGATACGGAGGAGTCGCGACCGTCCACCCCGGGCGGTGGACGCGCGCCAGAGCCGGAGTCCATCGAGCCCGCCGCGCCCGACGAGTTCGGACTCGTACAGGCGTGGTGGGGCGACGGCAAGGGGAAGACGACGGCGGCAATGGGCATGGGGTTTCGTGCGGCCGGCCACGGCTACCGTGTCCACATGCTCCAGTTCATGAAAGGCGGCGCAGACAGCGTCGAAGCGGTGCGCGGCGAGTACAACGCGATCGCCGCGGTCTCAGGATTCAGCTACGAGAACGCTGGCCACTACGGGTGGCACGGGCTGCTCGACGGCTCCGAAGACGACGTGCACGCGGCGGAAGCGACGACCGCCTTCGAGCGGGCCGAGACGCTCGTCGAGGGAGCAGCGACCGCCGACCTGACCGAGCCGATCCCCCTCGACGGCGACCCCGACGACGGGGTTCACCTGCTGATCCTCGACGAGGTGTTGTACGCCGCCGACCGCGGCCTCGTCGACCCCGACGCCGTAGTCGAACTGGCAACCGCGAAGCCCGACTCGCTCGAACTGGTCCTCACCGGAAGCCACAGCGAGCCGGCCTACTTGGAGGGGGTCGCCGACCTGATCACCAACGTCCAGAAGGTGACACACCCGTTCGACGCCGGTCACCGCGCCCGGCGAGGGACCGAGTACTGACCATGAAACCGACACGCTCACCGGGGGCCACACCGTGACCGAGACGATCCTGATCGCGGGCACCGCCAGCCACGTCGGCAAGAGCACGCTCGCGGCCGGACTCTGCCGGGTGCTCGCGCGGCGCGGTGTCGACGTCGCCCCGTTCAAGGCTCAGAACATGAGCAACAACGCCCGGGTGGCGCTCACGCCCGCCGGCGACTGGGGAGAGATCGGTGTCTCCCAGCACGTACAGGCCCGTGCGGCCGAAACCCCGGCGACGACCGATATGAACCCCGTGCTGCTCAAGCCGCGCGGCGACGGCGAGAGTCAACTGGTTATCGACGGCGAGGCTGTCGGTCACTACGCCGCCGGCGACTACTACGAGACACACTGGGACCGTGCGCTGACCGCCGCCCGCGAGGCCCACGGTCGTCTGGCGGCCGACCACGACGTGATCGTCGCCGAGGGTGCGGGCAGCATCGCCGAGATAAATCTCCACGACCGTGACCTCGCGAACGTCGAGTGTGCCCGGTTCGCCGACGCGCGGATCGTGGTCGTCGTCGATATCGAACGCGGTGGCGCGTTCGCCAGCCTCTATGGCACACTCGAACTGCTTCCGGACGATATCCGCGACCGGGTCTGTGGCGCGGTGATCACGAAGTTCCGTGGCGACCGCTCGCTGTTAACGCCCGGGATCGAGGAGATCGAGTCGCGAACTGGCGTCCCGGTCCTCGGAGTCATCCCACACGACGACCCCGGGTTACCCGCCGAGGACAGCCTCTCGCTGCCGGATACGACGGGCGCGGATCCCGTGACGGACGCAGAGGCGGCCGTGCTCGGCGACGACGACGGGACGTCGGACGACGAATCGGTTCGGATCGCGGTCCCTCGACTCCCTCGGATCTCGAATTTCACCGACCTCGCGCCGCTCGTTCGTGAATCAGGTGTGCGCGTGGCGTACGTCCCGGTCGACCCCGCCTTCGACGACGCCGACTCGGTCCTCGCCGGGGGCGACGCGGTCGTCGTTCCGGGGTCGAAGAACACCGTCGACGACCTCCTCGCACTGCGGGAGGCCGGACTCGCCGACGCCATCCGTGGGTTCGAAGGTCCGATCGTCGGCCTCTGTGGCGGCTATCAGATACTCGGTGAGCGGATCACCGGTGCCGACGTGGAGGGGTCCGGAAGCGCCTCGGTGGTCGACGGACTGGGCGTCCTTCCTGTGGAGACGCATTTCACGACCGACAAGCGCGTCGAGCGCGTGACACGGTCGATCGACGGTGTCGGCCCTCTCTCGGGGGCGACCGGAGCCGCCACCGGGTACGAGATCCACATGGGGCGTTCGTCGCCGACAGCGGTGGTCGATCGACCGGTCGGTCCCGAGAGCGCCGCGACGGCACAGGTTCTCGGAACGTACCTCCACGGCCTGTTCGAGAACGAGCCCGTCCGTGACGCGTTCGTGGAGACGGTCTTCACGGCGGCCGACACGACCAGACCGACGGCCACCCGACTGAGGGCGGAACCCGACTCCGGTGCTCCCGACGCTGCACCACCGACCACGCCGTACGATCGGGCGGCGACCCTCGTCGCCGACGCGGTCGAACTGGGTCCGCTCGGCGTTTGCGACCTCGTCTGACGGCTCTCCGGTTTACGTCGTCAGCACTCCTTGAGCGTCTCTTCGAGGAGTTTTCGCTGTGCGACGGCGAGGTGCTCGGCGAACGTCGACGGGGCGATGTTGAGCGCGTCCGCCACGGCCGTGGCGTTGGCCGCACGCGGGCGTTCGAAGTACCCCATCTCGTATGCGGTCCGGAGAACCTCACACTGCCGGTCGGTGAGGCGTCCGCGGTCGACGAGCGTCCGGTCGGGAACCGCTCCCTCGCTTCCCGATCCGTGGACCAGATACTGCACCGCGACGCGGTCTGCGACGCCGTCGAGCGCAGAGACCACGTCTCGGAGTCGTTCGAGGTCCGGGAGGTGAAGCGTCACGTACAACACGCCGTCCTCGGCGCGCGCGTCGGCGATCGGGGCGTCGAGCGATTCGATGACCGAACAGGCGCACTCAGTTTCGCTCGACCGCGCGTACCGGTACACTCGCTCGTTGCCGAGGTCGATGACGGAATCAGCCGTCGGAACGGCCTCCGTCCGGTCGAGTGCCATCGGGTCCGTGACGCGAAACTCCTCCGTGTGCTCGCCGTTCGCGTGCGTCCAGTTCACCCCGGTCACCGCCCCGTCGTGTGCTGTCGATACCGCCGCTACCGGACAGTTGTCGAGTCCGTGGATCGCGATTCCGGTGCGGACCCCGTTCGGCGTTTTCGCGTCTGCGCTGCCGGTCGATCGCGGTGGCTCGTCGACCGACCGGCTCGGATTCGATCCGTGGTCCGATCCCATCACATATCAGTTCGGTCGCCGGGTGGAAAGCCCTGTCCCCAAACGACGGGCATGTCACGGAGACACCCGACTCGAGTCCCACTCCGACGCCAGGATAGCCACGCGTCGGGTTCCTCTCCCTGAGAACACCCACAATACTGGGGATCGACCCGTATCGTCGTTCCGCATGCACGACTCTTCGTGCGACGAGTGATTCACGCCGTCGGCGCGGTGTCACTAGCTGGTGCCGGAGCGGGGATGGGTGTCGCCGCGGTCACTGGGGTGATGGGGGGGAGCCCCACTGGAGACGCGCTCGCCTGGGGGGTCCTGTTCGCCGTCGTCGTGGCGGCGGTCGGCTCCGTTGCCGCACGCGAGATGCGGTACGCGGTTCGAACGGACGGGTTCTCGATCACTCGAACTGATCTCGGCAACGCGGCGGCGGTCGCCGTCGGCTCCCCGGTCACGTATCTCCTCTCTGTCGACATCGGCCTCGGACCTGTGGTAGCGTCGGCGCTCGTCGGTCTCTGTGCGTACCTGCTCTCGGAGACGTACGCTGCACCCGCGTACTGCGGCTCGTTCGTCGGGATGGCGACGCCCGTCGCCGGTGCCGACCTCGCCGCGGTGAGCGTCGCCGGCGTCGTCGCCGCCGTCGTCTTCGTCGCGGCAAAACGTGCGTTCAACGGCTTCGGCGGAAAACTCGGGACGACCGCCTTCGTCGGCTGTCTCGCCGTGGCAGCGGTCGGTGGTCTCAGCCCTGGCACGGACACGGTGCCAGCGACCGATGTCGCCGCGCTTCTCGTCGCTGCGGCCGCGGTCGCCGCCGTCGTCACGTTCCTCGTGAGTGAACGCCTCGGTCACGGGCCGGTCGTCGGTTCCGCAGTCGTCGGGTTGATCGCCGGACTCATCTGTCCGCCGCTCTTCGTCGCCGGCGACGCGATCGCGGCGGTGGCCTTCTGTGCGTCGTTCACCGGGATGGCGACGCCAGAGCGGATCCCCGGCACCGGCTGGATGCTGTGTGCGGGGCTCGTCTCCGGACTCGTGTTCGTCGGTGCGACCCCGTATTTTGTCGGCTTCGGCGGCAAACTCGGCACGATTGCGTTCACCGGGTGTCTCCTCACGGCCGGAGCTCGTTCGCTCGGACAGCGTATCGTGCCGTCTCCGTTCCCCGGCGTGTCTGGGTGATCGGCCGGTCCCGTTTAAAATACCCTGTTACTTAGGGTGTATCGGGACGACGGTCGCCGCCGTAGAAGCAGTGGATGACCGAACCAACGGAGCTCACTGACCGATCGGCACGGGCGGAACCGACGGTGTGTCCGTTCTGCGGGGTCGGCTGCACGATCGAGTACGCCGGAAACGGGGGCGCAACCGGAACCGAGGGGCCGGTGAACACCAACGCGGAGATCTGTCCGAAGGGTGCTGCCGCCTTCGACGTGGTCGCACACGAGGACCGACTCACCGAACCGCTCGTTCGCCACGACGGTCGGTTCGTCACCGCACCCTGGGAGGAGGCGCTCGACCGGGTGAGGACCCGTCTCGAACGGGTGATCGACGAGCACGGGCCAGATGCGATCCAGTTTTTCGCCTCCTCGAACTGCACCAACGAGGAGAACTACGTCCTCCAGAAGATCGCGCGGACGCTCGGCACGAACAACGTGGACAACTGTGCGCGGCTGTGTCACGCCTCGACTGTCGCCGCGATGAGCGAGCGACTCGGCGCGGGTGCCATGACGAACACCCTCGACGACCTCTCGGAGACGGACTGTCTGTTCGTCAACGGGGCGAATCCCGCCGAACAACACCCGGTCGCGTTCCGATCGTACCTGTTACCGGCGATCCAAAACGGCGCGTCACTGATCCACGTCGACCCACGCGCGAACGACACGACCGAGGCGGCGGACGTCCACCTTCCGCTCCGGCCCGGAACCGACATCCAGGTAGCGAACGCCGTCGCGAAGGTCATCGTATCGGAGGGGCTCGTCGACGACGCGTTCCTCGCCGAACGAGTCACGGGCGTCGACGCTTTCCGCGAGCACCTCGCCGATGTCGACGTCGAGGCGAACGCCGAGGAAGCGGGCGTCGATCCGGGGGCGATCCGTGAGGCCGCCCGGCTGTTCGGAGAAGCGGAGCGCGGGGCGGTGATAACCGGGATGGGGACGAGCCAGCACCGCTGTGGCACCGACAACGTTCACGCGCTGCTCAACCTCGCGCTCTTGACGGGGAACGTGGGGCGACCCGGAACGGGCGTCAACCCGTTACGCGGCCAGAACAACGTTCAGGGAGCGAGCGACGTGGGCGCGCTCCCGGGTGTTCTCCCCGGGTACGAGTCGGTGACCGACCCCGACGCCCGAGCACGCGTCGAAGCGGAGTGGGGGGTCGAACTGCCGACCGAGCCGGGACTCACCGAAGTGCGGGCGACCCACCGGTTCGGCGATGACGTCCACGCGGCGGTAGTGTTCGGCGAGAATCCGGCGGTGACGGAGCCGAACGCGACCGCGGTCGGGTCGGCGTTCGACGACCTCGACTTCTGTGTCGTCATCGACCTCTTCGAGACGGAGACGGCGAAACACGCGGACGTGGTGTTGCCGGGGAGTTCGTGGGCCGAGAAGGCGGGTACCGTCACCAACACCGACCGACGCGTGCTGCGGATGCGCCCGAACGCGGACCTTCCGGGGAACGCCCGCCGCGACCTCGACATTCTGACCGCCATCGGCCGTGGGGTCACCGACCGACCGACCGAGTTCGAGTACGACGGCCCCGAGGCGGTGTTCGAGGAGCTGACGCGCGTCTCGCCAATTTACGCCGGCATGAGCTACGACGGAATCGGTGCGGGCTACCAGCGATGGCCCTTCCCGGCCGACGCCGAGAGCGGGACGGACGTGTTACACACGGAGACGTTCGCCACCGGTGAACGGACCGCGCCGCTGTCGGCGGTCGACCCCGTTCCCCCCGCCGACAGCCTCGAAGACGGCGAGTTAACGCTCACGACCGGACGGGTGTTACAACACTTCAACAGCGGCGCGCTCACCCGTCGGTCGGACCGCTTGATGGCGATGCGTGGCGAAGACACCCTTCAGATACACCCGGCAGACGCCGACCCGCGAGAGATCGAAGACGGTGACAGCGTAACCGTCTCCAACGAGCGTGGCTCGGTGACCGTGACGGCCGACGTCACGACGGCCGTCCGCCGCGGGGTCGTGTTCTGTACGTTCCACTACGCGGAGCCGCTGGTCAACGCGCTCACCGGCGACGAACTCGACCCGGTCGCGGAGATCCCAGAGTACAAACACTCGGGCGTGCGGGTCGAGCGAGCGGAGGCGGCCGTCGAGGCGAACTAACCGATCTGGCGATCGCCTCGAGTGGGTCCACCCAAGACGGCGGCCACGCTCGGCTGTCACGACTCTCCTCTCTGCTCGGCTCCCTTTCTCGTCGACAGTCACTTCTCGCCGGTGTCGCTCCGTCCACATCCGTCTCGCTACTATCCGCTCCTCGTGAACGGCCGACCCGCTCGTCCGCAATCTATATTGCGCGTAAAGCACAATACAGTATCATGAGCGATACCGAGCGGAGTGAACGAGAGCGAATACGCGAGCAGAAACGCGAGGAGCTACGCGAGCGGTTCGAAGACGACGAGTCTGCCTCGGCCGCCGCAGAAGCGAGAGACGCAACCCGGTCGGAACCGGGAGAAGACGAAGGACGACCCCCCGACGAACCGATATCGATCACGGGCACCGACGCGTTCCAGCACGTCGTGAGCGAGCACGATGTCGTCCTCGTGGACTGCTACGCCGACTGGTGTGGACCGTGTCAGATGATGGAGCCGACGGTGGACGCGCTGGCTCGCGAGACCGACGCGGCGGTCGCAAAAATCGACGTCGACGCGCACCCCGAACTCGCCCAGCAGCTAGGTGCCCGTGGTGTTCCGACGTTCCTCGTGTACGCGAACGGGGAGGCGGTCGACCGGTTCGTTGGCGCACAGGATCGGAACACGCTCGAGTCAGCGATCCGCCCACACCTGACGTAGTCGCAGCACGGTCGTGAGGTGCGGCCACGGTGAGCTGGGCAAGCCCGGGGCGCGGCTACGGTGACACCGTCGTCACACGTCGGCACCACTCCCGTCACGCATCGTGGCGGTAAAATACGGGTCGTCGTCAAGATGGTCCACGATGTCGATCAGCGCTCCGGACCCACACGCGGAACACCGAGCGTCCATCTCGGTGTCGAACGCCATCGGACGGGCGTGAACGGCCGCACACTCCTCACAGGCCAGAAATCGGAGCCCGGTCATCACGCAGTGTACGGGCCGTGACCGTATTAATCGTCGTGTCGAGAGTACCGTTCGTGAACTGGTCTCCAGCTACTCTTCGTGTTTGCCGTCCGTCCGGTCGACCGCCGCCGCGTCTGGGTCGCGCTCGTCCGGGTCGCCGTACCCGCCGCCGCCCGGCGTCCGGACGACGACCGTCGTTCCCGCGGTGACCTCTCGGGTCGTCTTCGAGGGGACCGGCTCTCCGTCGATCAGATTCTCCCCGAGCGCGCCCGGCTCTCCGCCCGCGACCCCCGCTGGCGGGTGTCGGCGACGCTCGGTCAGAAGCGAGACGGTCGCGTCCGTCAGCGTCCGCACGGCACGCTCGATCCCGAGCCCCCCACGATATCGTCCGTCGCCGCCGCTTCCCGGCCGCAGCGCGTACCGCTCGACTTCGAGCGGGTACGCCGCCTCCAGTGTCTCCACCGGCGTATTGAGGGTGTTCGTCATCCCCACGTGCACGCCGTCCATGCCGTCGGCGCCGGGACGAGCGCCGAACCCACCGCCGATCGTCTCGTAGTAGGTGAAGGGTCCGTGCCGAGCGTCGTGTTTTCTCTCCCCGTCGTGGTCGTCCACCGCTGCCCCATCGCCACGACTCCCGATCGTGAGGTTGTTCATCGTCCCTTGACCTCCGGCGGTGACGCGGTCTGGGGCCGCCTCGGCGAGCGCGGCGAGCACGACGTCGGTGACCCGCTGACTCGTCTCGACGTTGCCGCCGCCGACCGCAGCGGGCGGATTCGGGTCCAAGAGCGACCCGTCCGGAACCCGAACCGACACCGGCGCGTAACAGCCGTGGTTCGGCGGAATCTCCGGGTCCGTCACACACCGGACGACGAAGTACACCGCGCTCTTGGCGACCGCCAGCGGCGCGTTGAGGTTGCCTTCCACCTGGTCGGCGGTGCCCGCGAAGTCGACGGTGAGCGACTCGCCGTCGACCGTAACAGCAGTCTGGATCGGGATGTCGGTCTCGGTTATTCCGTCACCCTCCAGCACGTCTGTGGCCCCGTAGGTTCCGTTCGGAAGTCCGTCGATCGCCGTCTGCATCCGCTCGCGGGAGTACGCTATCACCGCGTCGAACCCACGTTCGACCCGCTCGCGGCCGTGCTCGTCGATCAGGTCTCCGAGTCGCTTCCCTGCCCGGCGGTTCGCCGCGAGCTGGGCGGCGATATCCGCCCGTCGCTCGGCCGGATTCCGGGCGTTCGCGAACAGCAGGTCGAACACTGCCTCGCGTCGCTCCCCGCTCGCGACGAGTCGGATTGGTGGGATCCGGAGCCCCTCCTCGTGGATCTCGCGTGCGCCGGCCGGCATACTTCCCGGCGTCGATCCCCCCACGTCGGCGTGGTGTGCGCGTGAGACGGCGTAGCCGAGCACGTCGTCGTCGTGCGCGAGCGGTGAGACGAGCGTCACGTCCGGCAGGTGTGTCCCTCCAGCGAACGGGTCGTTGAGGACGAACACGTCCCCTGGAGCAGGGTCGTGCTCGCGAACAGCCGTCACGGCCTCTGGCATCGCGCCGAGGTGGACCGGGATGTGCTCCGCCTGTGCGACCATCCGACCGTCGGCGTCGAACAGCGCAGTCGAGCAGTCCTGCCGCTCCGTGATGTTCGGCGAGTACGCCCCGTGGATCAGAGTCGCACCCATCTCCTCGGCTACCCCCTCGAATGCGTGACGCAACACCTCCAGCGTAACCGGGTCGACGGCGGACGCATCGGTCACGACGCTTCCACCTCCGTCGTGAGTTCGATGGTTCCGTCCGCCCGGACGTGTCCCGACCAGTCGGGCGGAACCACGGTGGTGCTCTCCCCGCCCGTGAGCACCGCAGGTCCGGACAGTCTCCGCCCCGCCGACAACGCCGCACGGTCGAACACCACTGTCTCGGCGGTCTCCCCGTCGGAAAACGTGACTGGCCGCCTCCCTCGTTCGGCGTCACTCGACTTCGATCCCTGCGCGACGACCGCTGGCGGATCGGTTTCGACCGTCGTGGAGACACGAAGCGTTACCGCCTCGACGTCGGCGTCGAGCGTGTACCCGTACGCCCGGTCGTGAGCCGCCGCGAACCGCTCCACGACGGCCTCGGGATCGATCCGTTCGCCGTTACCGGCGTCGCGGATGTCGCCCGTATCGGCCGGCCGTTCGACCGGGACTGTCAGCTCGAACCGCTGGCCAGCGTACCGACAGTCCGCGGTCCACTCGACGCTCGCGGCGTCTGGATCGGAGGCGTCTGCGAGCGTTCGCTCGGTCAGGTCGGTGAAGGCGTTCGAGAGCGTCTCCGCTGCGTCGGAGCCAGAGAGAGCGGTTCGAACGGTTCTGACCGCGTCGTGCGTCTCGTCGGCGGCGAGGAGGCCGTACGCCGAGAGCACCCCCGCCGGTCCCGGCACGAGCACCCGTCTCATCCCGAGTCGGTCGGCGAGCGCGGCGGCGTGCATCGGTCCCGCTCCGCCGAACGCGACGAGGGTGAACGTCCGGGGGTCGTGACCCCGTTCGACGGTTACCGATCGGATCGCCCGTGCCATCGTCGCGTTGGCCACGCGGTACACCCCGCGCGCGGCTGCGGTCGCGTCCGAGCCGCCGTCTCCCGTCGGCACGTTCGCGCGCTCGGCCAACGCTGACAGCGCGTCGTGGGCGGCGTCGACATCGAGTTCGAGGCTCCCCCCGAGCGCGGCATCGGGGCCGATGTACCCGAGCACGACCGCCGCGTCGGTGACAGTTGGCTCCGTCCCACCGCGCCCGTAACACGCCGGACCGGGCGCTGCACCCGCCGACTCTGGACCAACGCGGAGCGCACCGCCGGCGTCGGTCCACGCGACCGACCCGCCGCCCGCTCCGACGGTTTCGATGTCCACTGCGGGGGTGCGTATCGGGACATCGCCGACTTCCAGTGCGGCAGTTCGCTCGACGGTTCCGTCCCGAACGAGGCTCACGTCACTCGACGTTCCGCCCATGTCGAACGTGACGGCGTGCTCGTCGGCCGTTTCTACAGCCTCGCTTTCGGCTCCTCGCCGGCTGTCGTGGGACCTCGGCACCGTCGCGCCAGTCGCGACCGCACCCGCACCGACGACGCCCGCGGCCGGCCCAGAGAGCACGGTCGTCACCGCGTTCGTCCGGACCGTCTCGGCGTCGGCGACCCCGCCGTTCGACCGCATCACCCGAGGCGCGGGGAGGCCGGCGTCTCGCGCGTCGGCGAGCACCCGACCGAGGTACCCGTCGATCCCGGGAGTCACGTACGCGTCCGCGACCGTGGTGGCTGTCCGCTCGAACTCCCGGAACTCCCGCCGAACTTCGTGTGATGCGGAGACTGGGACGTCGAGCGCGTCGCGGAGCACCGACGCGACTCGCGCCTCGTTCTCGGGATTGGCGTACGCGTGAAGCAACGAAACGGCGACGCTCTCGATGGTGTCGTCGGCTGCGATCCGCTCGGCGAGTTCACGGACCGCCGCCTCGTCGACCGCGTCGCGGATGCCGTCGGGGGTCGCCCGCTCGGACACCTCGAATCGTCGCCGACGGGGAACCAGCGGCGACGGTTTCTCCGCGCGCAGATCGTACAGCGACGGTCGGTCCTGTCTTCCGATCTCGAGGACGTCACGGAACCCCGCGGTGGTTACGAGTGCGGTCGTCGCCCCGTCCCGTTCTAACAGCGCGTTCACCGAGACCGTCATCGCGTGAGCGAACGCATCCACGTCGGCGGTGTCGATGCCCGCAGCCGAACATCCCGCTTCGATCCCCTCGAGAACGCCGTCGCTTTGTGGGTCTGTCGTCGGCACCTTCGTCGTGGTGAGTTCGTCGTCGACGAGCAGCGCCACGTCGGTAAAGGTCCCGCCGACGTCGACGCCGAGGCGGACGGTCGGCTGATCTCGAGACATCACCGGGGGCCTACCGCTCCGCGCAGTACTCGACGAAGTTCCGGAGGATCCGGAGTCCCGTCTCCCCGCTCTTCTCAGGATGGAACTGTGTGCCGAACACGTTCCCCGCCTCGTTGGCGACGACCGCCGGAAAGTCGACGCCGTAATCGGCGGTGGCGACGACCGCGTCCGGGTCATCCGGGGCGGCGTAATACGAGTGAACGAAGTAGGCGTACTCGCCGTCGACGGAGCCGCCGGCGGGTCCGTCGGCCTGCGCGGTTTCCGACCGTGCTCCAGCGACCCCCTCGACCAGCGGATGCTCGCGTTTCACGTCGAGTTCGTTCCATCCCATGTGTGGTACCTTGCGGTCAACGTCGAACCGAACGTTGGTACCGGGGATCAGGTCGAGCCCGGTCACCTCGCCTTCCCCCTCGTGATCGGCCTCTTCGCTCGTGGTGAGCAGCATCTGCATCCCGAGACAGATGCCGAACAACGGCTGGCCCGCGGCGGCGTGGTCGGTCAACGCCTCTCGGAGTGGCCCAGCGTTCTCCATCCCCTCGCGGAACGCCCCGACGCCGGGGAGGACGACGCCGTCGGCGGCGGCGAACGCCGCGGGGTCGTCGGTGATCTCGACGGCTGCGCCCGCGCGTTCGAGGCCGCGAGTCACGGACCGAAGGTTTCCGAGCCCATAGTCGACGAGAACGACATCCGCCAGCGTTTCAGCGGGCGGTTCGACGGTGTGCATACACGCTTTCCGTGGGCAACCACAAAGTCGGTTTCCCTTGTGGCAGATCGGTGGACAACCGTCCAGCCGGCGTGCACACCGGCCCGCCGACGGCCGTAGCCGGGGCCGTGACCGTCACTTCAGCGCGGAATCGGCCATCCGGCGGGGGAACCCAACGACGAGCTCCCAGAGCCCCATCTCGACGTCGTCGGCGCGGAGCCGCGACCGGAGCCGCTGGCTGAACAGCTCGACAGAGATGATGAGGAGGAAGATGGAGATCAGCGTCGCCATCATGTTCGTGAACTGCAACAGATTCTGCTGTGAGGTCACGATGAAACCCAGCCCGCCGGCACCGATGACCCCGACCGTGACCGCGATTCGGACGTTGATTTCGAGAACGTACAGCGTCCACGCGATGAACGCGGTCCGCACCTGGCTCAGCATGCCGAAGAACACGATCTGCGGCTTGTTGGCTCCAGTCGTTCGCATCGCCTCGACTGGACCCTCTTCTATCTCCTCGAGTTCGTCGACGAACAGTCGACCGAGGTTCCCGATCGTGTCGAACGCGATGGCCAGCGCCGCGGAGGCGGGTCCGAGCCCGAGGAACGGGATGAAGATGAGCGTCCAGACGATCGCCGGAACCGCCCGAATGAACGACATGGTTCCACGGAAGATGAAGTTGAACGGGAACGGCGTCACGCGACCGGAGCCGAGTGTGCCGAACACGAGCGCGAACGGGAAGCCGACGACCGTCCCGACGAACCCCATCGCGAGCGTGATCCCGGCCTCGCCGAAGATCTGGAAGATTCCGAGTTCCTGGAAGAAGAAGACGTACGCGTCGGTCGCGCTCGGCGGCCACTGGAACAGGAGCCCGCCGATCTCGGGGTCGTACAGCAGGTTCGCCTGGCGGATGAACTCGATGTACTGGCCGAAGTCGATGAACGGAATGACGTCGAAGTAGAAGGTGATCGGGAAGAACTCGTTCAGTGAGTCGAGGAAGGTCCCGATCCGAGCGTCGGGGTTGAGAAGCTCCGTCGCAGCGAACGCCTGAATCGTCGCGAACACGAGGAAGACGAGCAGACTGAACCAGCCGACAGCCCGCCGTCGCCGCGTTCGTCTGATGTTCTCGAACTGTTCGACGATCCGATCTGGAGCGCCCGCCTCGGTATCGCGTGTACTGTCGCCGTCGGTCGTATCCGTTGTCACGTGTAAATCAGCTCAATTCGTACTATGTCGTTGCCACGTCTTCGGCCGTGTCGTCGCTGCCGTCTTGACTCACGAACATCCCCTCCGTGTCGATATCGCCGTAGAGATCGTCGATCACGTCGATCGTCAACTCGTCACGATAGCCGTCGAAGACCTTCTTTCCGTTCCGCAGACCGATAAAGCGGTGCCCGAACTTCCGCGCGATGTTGACCTGGTGGAGGCTGCAGAACGTCGTCAGGTCACGCTCTTCAGACGCGGTCCGGAGGTACCCCATCACGTCCTGAGCACTCCCCGGGTCGAGGCTCGCAACCGGCTCGTCCGCGAGGAGCACGTTCGGACGCTGCACCAACGCGCGGGCGATTCCGACGCGCTGTTGCTGGCCACCGCTCATCCGTCTGGCCTTCTGTTCGGCCTCGCCGAGCAGTCCGACCGTATCGAGCGCGTCGAGGGCGCGGTGTTTCTCCGACTCGTCCTGTAACTGGAGCACGCTGGACAGGAATCCGAACTGGTTGATGCCGCCGGAGAGCGCGTTCGAGTACGCGGACATGTCGCCGATGATGTTGTGCTGCTGGAAGATCATCGCGACCTCCGGCCGTGGCGTCACCATCGGCGTGCCGTCGACGCGTATCTCGCCGTCCGTCGGCGAGAGCAGGCCGCTCATCGTCCGCAGGAGCGTCGACTTCCCAGAGCCGGAGACGCCGAGGACGATCACGAACTCGCCGGCCGGGACCTCGAACGATACGTCGTCGAGCGCGACGACGTCACCGAACCGTTTCGTAACACCGTCTACTTCGATGTAGCTCATAAAGGAGGGGTGTGTTCGAACCGCTTACAGGTCGCCCCAGTCGAGGCCGAGCGACTGCCCGAGTTCGACGACGGGGTCGTAATCCTCGTGGGTCGCTTCGACGATACCGCTGAACCAGAGCTCGTGGTCCTGTACGAGCTGGACGTCGGAGAGTTCGCTGTCGGAGAGCTCGTCCTCGTCTCTGTCGAGGAGGCTCGGATCGATGTTGAGCGCCTCGGCGATGTCGGCGTCGGAGTCGTGTTCGAACGCCTCGTCTGGCGCGTCGAGCATAGCCTGGCGGATGTCGGCTTTGATCGACTCGTCCCACGCCGCGTTGCTCACGATCGGGGCACGCGGGATCGGGTCAGAGACGGCGAGCAGCCGAAGTTCGGGGTCACGCGTGCCGGCATCGGGGTACTCGGCGGAGATGTCGACGAACTCTTCGGACATCTCGTCGAACTGTGCTGCCGGGACGTGTGCTGCCGTCGAGAACGCGCCGGTCGCCGCCGCGTCGATGGCGTCGTCCTGAATCAGCTGTTCACGCGCTGTCGTGTGATCGGAGGTTCGGAGCTCGAAGTCCTCCGGGCTAGTTCCGGGCGCGCCGCCGATATCGAGCCCGGCGTTGCTGAGCATCAGCAGCGGGAACAGCGTTCCCGAGACCGAAGTCGGAGCCCCCGAAGCGATGGTTCCGTCTTCGAGATCGCTCAGTGACTCGATCCCGCTGTCCGTCGTCGTCGTGATGAGCGAGAAGTACTGCTCGGCACCGAACGCGACGCGCATCCCGGTGACGTCTATCTCCTCGCCGATCTGCGCGACCGCGCCGGGGGACGTGTCCGCGAAGACACGGTCACCCTCTTCAGCGCGCTGGAGTTCCGCAACGGTCGCAGAGTAGTCTGCCGTCGGCTGACCGTCGATCTCCACGTCGACTTCGGACTCGATGTACTCGAAAAGCGGCTGATACTGTACCTGAATATCGATCTCCTCTTCGGCCGGATTCATCACCCACGTAATTTCGTTTTCCGCGGTGTCTCCGGCACACCCCGCGAGCATCACGGCACCACCCGCGCCAGCTGTTTTCAAGAACGTTCGCCGATTCGCCGACCACCTATTGTCGGACATACACAGGATAACTTTGCTGGGGTGACTAATGGTTTTCTATGTTTTCTATAGAGATATCCCTTGATACAGACTCTCACGCGCCAATAGCACCGAAACCAAAACTGCGAGTTAGAACTCACCGAGACGCGACTGTCCGGTGCCACTCTCGCCGCTGCCCACCATCGCCGCCGCCGTCGTGATCGTCTCGAAGAACCCCTCGCGCTGACTTCGATCGTATAGCGTCGCCGCCGGGTGGACCGACAGCAGCACCCGCCGCCCCTCGTCGGCGATCCGGGCGTCCACGACGTCGCCAGATTCGCTGGTGATCGCGACCGACCGGCCGAGCAGGTGCTCGCTCGGGACCTTTCCGAGGGTGACGATCAACTCGGGGTCGAGCCGGTCGACCTCTGTCTCTAGGTGGCCGCGGCAGTTCGACAGCTCCTCGCTCCGCGGGTCGCGGTTGTCCGGCGGACGACACCTAACGCAGTTCGTGATACGGACGTCGGCGCGTGCGAGTCCCGCGTCGCGGAGGGCTTCGTCGAGCACGTCCCCGGACCGTCCCACGAACGGCTCGCCCTGTTCGTCCTCCGTCGCGCCGGGTCCCTCACCGACGAACAGCAGATCCGCGCCGGTCGGGCCGACACCGTCGACGATGCGGCTCCGCGACTCCACCAAGGCTGGGCACCGCTCACAAGATCGGAGTCGGAGATCGTCGTCGAGCACGGCCGCGTCATCGCTCATACTCTCGACTCTGAGCGGGAGCCGTATAAGTCCGTTCGGTCACCCGCTCCGCGAGGCGTCACCCTCTCCCAGCGTCACCGTTCTCCCGTCCGTCGCCGTCGTGCTCGTCGCCTCCATCGACGTCGTCAGGCCGGTCGCCTTCGACGACGACGGCTCGGAGGTCGTTCACGTTCGTCCCGGTTGCGCCCGTCCGAACGAGTGCGTCCGCCGACGCCAACAGCGGCGCGACGTCGTGACGACCGAGCGCGTCACGCGCCGCGTCGCTGTCGAGGGTTGCAGCGTCGACGATCCCGCCGCTGGCTCCGCTCGTTCCGTCGATGCCGTCGGTGTCGACGCTCGCGACGACGACCCCCTCGTGTTCGAGTGCGACCCCCGCACTCGCCGCGAACTCGCCGTTTGGACCGCCGCGGCCGCTGCCGTGCGTTGCCGCCGCGCCAGACGCGTCCGGCACGGCGTCTCCGAGCGTCACTGTCGTCTCACCGCCCGAGAGCAGGACGCAAGACGGCGAAGCGGGCGACCCCGTCTCGACGCACTCCTCGGCGATCGCGACGTGAGCGAGCGCAGTCTCCCTGGCCTCACCACGCATTCCAGCAGCGAGCACGAGCGGGGCGTATCCCCGATCGGCGGCCGCGCTCGCAGCCGCGTCGAGCGCGGTCCGGCCGTTCCCGACGACGAGCGTGCGTGTCCGCTCGAAGACGGGGTCGGTGGCGGTCGGCGTCTCTGGCCGGTCGCCCGCGACGCCTGCACGAAGGTGCTCCCGGATCGCTGCCGGGAGATCGAGGTCGTATCGATCACACACGGCGAGCGCGTCAGCGTATGTCGACGGGTCCGGCGCGGTCGGGCCGCTGGCGATCACGCCGACATCGTCGCCGACGACGTCGCTCACGGCGAGCGTGAGGACGGTCGCCGGGGCGGCACCCCGAGCGAGCTGGCCGCCTTTGACCGCCGAGCAGTGTTTTCTGACCGCGTTGATCTCGTCGATCGACGCGCCACAGGCGAGCAGCTCGTCGGTGAGTGCTCGGAACTCGTCGACGGACACGTGGTCGACCGGTGCGGCGAGCAGGGCGCTCCCGCCGCCGGTCACGACCGCCACGACGAGGTCGTCCGCCCCAGCGGACTGCGCGACGTCGACGACCCGCTGTGTGGACTCGACGCCACGCTCGCTCGGGAGCGGATGATCACCGGCGAGTACGTCGACGGGACGCTGCGTGCTGGCCGCTGCCGCCGTCTCGTCGCCCGGATCGGTCGTCACGACGGCCCCGCCTGTCAGCCGATCGCCGAGTCGTGTGGCGACCGCCGCCGCCATCGCTCCGGCGGCTTTCCCCGCCCCGACGAGCCGGATCGTCTCGTACTCCTCGAGGTCGTACGTCGCCGTCTCTCCGTCCACCGCGTCGACACAGAGGGTTCCGTCTGTAATCGACACCCGCTCTGTCACGATCTGTTCCGGGACTGCGGCAGCGATCCCAGCCGTGAGACAGTCGAGCGCGACCCCGTGTGTGGGAGTCCGTTCGATCTGCTCGCGGTTGATAACGGAGATGTCGGCCATACGCGACGAGTGGCTGCCCGACGACATATATCCGGCGCGGTCCGCTGTGTTCGCTAGTGTGGGCTCGTTGGCCGCGCGAACGCCAGCGCTCACTCGTCTGTCAGCGCCGCTCGGTGAGCGCTCGCGGCGAGCGAGGCGACACGAACGGGTTCGGGATGACGGAACCCCTCCCGTACGAGCGCCGAAACGGCGTCTGCGGCGTCGCCCGTGTCGATTCCAGCCGCGCGAACGAACAGCGGGTCGGCCTCGGCGGCGACACCAGACACCCGCCGGCGTGGCGGCAGAGCGCGATAGGTCGCCAGCCGCTTGTCGAGTGCGTCGCCGTCGAACGCCTCCCGAAGTGCGGGTTCGAGGCCCGGACTCGCCTCGTAGCTGACGGCGTACACCGGACGATCGATCGCGCGATGGAGACGGCCGAGGTCGAGGAGATTGAACCAGGCAGGAGCGACACCGGCGACACAGACGTGACGGACATCTTCACGTCCGAGGTCGGCGACGAGGGACCGAACCGTCTCCGTCGCGTCCGTGCCGCCGACCGAACAGGCGGCGTACACTAGCCCGTCGAGAGCGAAGTCGTCACGGACGACCGCCCCGGCGACACGGCTGGTGCAGTCGCCATCAGAGAACGCGATGCCGAGCGTTCGGCTCGGCGGGGTCACCTCACGTCTCCTCTGATTTGATCTCTTGGAGTCGGTCGAGTAATTCGTCGTTGGACGCGCCGGGCTCGTACTCGACGGACCCGTCGTGTGTCTCCTGGGCGGCTCGGACGCCGTCTTCGTCGTCGAACTCCGCATCCAGGTCCTGGTTCTCCTGTTCGGATTCGTCGTAGCTCCCGAAGCCCATGTTCGTGTTAACATAGCATGTGGTTGGGGATAAATCCCGGGACGAGTTCACCCGCTCGCCTCGTGGCCAACACCCATCCAGACACGGGTACCGAATCGACTCGCCCCACGCCGGGAGGGTTTTGCCCGTTCCGCCCTGGGTGTCGGTATGGACCCGATCGAAGTTACCGCTGACGCGACGGCGTTCACGTGTAACGCGTATCTCGTCTCTGGGGACGCCCCGACGCTCGTCGACGCCGGTGCGATGGCCGGGGTTGACGAGGTCGTCGCCGATCACGTCGACGAGCTGGATCGAGTCGTTCTGACCCACCAACACGGCGACCACGTCGGAGAGCTCGACGCCGTGCTCGACCGGTTCGACGCCACGCTGTTCGCGTACGCCGACCACCCACGACGTGACGTCGCAATCGCCGACGGAGACGAGGTTCTCGTCGGCGACGAGCCGTGTTCGGTGGTGCACACGCCCGGACACGCCGCCGACCACGTCGCGTTCGTCGGCGAGACGCGGATCTACAGCGGCGACGTCGTCGTGTACAACGACGGGGCGTTCGAGGACGGCTCGTTCGGTCGAACGGACATGGCCGGTCAGTCGCGCGAACGGCTGATCGAGAGCCTCCATCGACTGCTCGACGAGTTGCCAGAGACGGTCGACGCGATGTATCCGGGACACGGCGATGTCTACCGCAGTGTCGACGGGACGGACACGGTTCGGGACGTGATCGAACGCGCGACGGAGCGGGCGGAACGACGCGAGCCGAAGTATCCAGACGAGTGAACTCACCGCGCTCCTCGCGAACCCGGACCAGGCGACTCGGTTTTCTTAAGTGTCTTACGACAAAATAATTCAGCATGGACCTCTCGAACGCCGTCTCTGCCACGGTTTCGACCCTCCGACGGCGACCCGGGGACCTCCTGCCGTTCTACTTTCTCGGAACGGCCGTTCCCGTCATCGCCAGACTCGGTCTCCTCGCGTCGCTCGCGGGAGTGTACCTCCACTACGAACTCTCCGGTCGCCTCGACGTGGTTCGCGACACGCTCGCAGATGTCGACTTGACTCCGCCCGACACCGAGGACCCAGCGGCCATCGAACAGTGGGCCGAAGGCCTGTTACCGGCGTTCGAACCCCTGCTCACGCCGACCGCCGCCGCGCTGCTCGTCGCCGGCGTCGTCGTCACCGTCGTCCTCGCGGCGCTCACGTACGCCGCGGTGTCCGCAGGGCAGATGAGCGCGGTGATCGCCCGTCTGCGAAGCGACCGCGGGTTGACAGCCGGAATCGCTGGCGTCCGTGACCGCTGGCTGACGTTCCTCGGGCTCTATCTCGCCGAGATTCTGCTGTGGATCGGCGTGATCCTCCTCGCGTCCGTCGCGGTCACGGTGACGTTCGTGATCAACCCCTTCCTCGGTGCGGTCGTCGCGCTCGGTGTGTTCCTCCTCGGTGCAGTCCTGCTGTTAGCGATCCGCATCGTCTTTGCGTTCGCTCCAGCTGCGATCGTCGTCGACGACGTCGGCGTGTTCGGATCCCTTGACGGGGCTGGCGGCTTCATCAGGTCGAATCCGGCCGACGCCGCTGCATACCTCGTCGTCGCTGTCGGTGTCACGGTGGCGATCGCGTCGGCTGCGTCCGGCCTCGCGTTCCTCGGCGGCGGTGCGGTCGTCGCGCTCGTCAGTGCGGTCGTCGCTGCACCCGCACTCGACCTGCTGAAGACCGTCCTCTACGGCGACTACCGCGGGACAGTCTCCCCCGTCGATCCGCCAGCGGCGTCCGTTCGGACGCAGTTCACCGGCGGCGTCCGTCGTGGATGGCGTGAGATGGTCGCGTTCGTGGTCCGGACGCCAGGAATCCACCTGTTCGTCGCGGCGCTCGGGGTCGGTTCGGGTGCCGTCGGCTGGGTTCTCGCGGAGCCGTTCGTCGGAGCCGTTCCGACCTCGATCGAAGCACGGCTAGAGAACCACATCGCACCGGTCGCCGCGGTCGAGTTCTTCGGCAACAACTGGGCCGTCGCTATCTCGACCGCACTCGGCGGCGTCGCGCTCGTGATTCCGGCACTCTCCGCGATCGTCTTCAACGGCGTCGTTCTCGGCGGCACCGCAGCACTGGAGGTGAACCCCGAGGCGCTTCTCGCGTTCGTGATCCCACACGGGGTGTTCGAGATTCCGGCGATCTTCATCGCCGGTGCGCTCGGTGCTCAACTCGGGATCGTCTCCTGGCGGGCGTTCCGCGGACGAGTGAGTCGTGCCGAACTCGCGGACACCTTCGAGACCGCGTTCTGGGTGTTGATCGGTGTCGGGATCCTCCTCGCGATCGCCGCGGTGATCGAGGGATTCGTCAGTCCGTACTACTGGCGGCCATTCCTCTGAACGCGGCGTAGCCTTCCGTCCGTACGTTGAAGTTGATCCGGACCGAATCCTGACCCGTATGACTCGACGCGATCCCTTCACCGAGATCGAAGACCTGTTCGAGCGGATGGACCGCGAACTCGAGAAGCTGGGGACGGGGATCGAACCCCCGCGATCGTCCACCGTCGCGGTCGACGTCGACGTGATCGAGAGCGACGACGAGGTCGTCGTCCTCGCCGACCTCCCCGGCGTCGACAGGGACGAGATCGACGTCGAACTGCGCGACGACTCGCTCACCATCGGTGCGACCCGGGAACCGACACACGCCGGTGACGTCGATCAGACCGAGTCCAACGACCCGGATCCTGAGGCGGAGAGCGACCCGACCGACACGTCGCGGTATCATCTCCGTGAGCGGCGGTATGGAACGGTTTCACGCCGGGTCCCGATACCCGCTCCCGTCGAAACGCACGGGACGACCGCGTCGTACGACGCCGGCGTCCTCACTGTTACGCTCCCGAAGCGTACCGCGGACGGGTCGGAAGGCCACCAGATCGACGTCAGCTGATCCACGCCGTGCATCTCTCGGCGAGGGCGAGTGAACTATCCGGGTCGCTGAGGCTGTGATCTCCCGGCTGTGAGCCGGACCGCTCCGGCCAGAACCCACCGACTCCATCTCGCCCCGACCGACTCTGCTGACTCACCCACTCTACTCCAACCCCGTCGCCGCCAGTTTCTCAACGCTGGTCGTGATACTACCCCACATGAACGAGCGCGACCGGGCGGCCGACCGACGAGCCCTCGCTCGGCGGCTCCGTGACCGCCTCACGGTCGACGATCGAGTACTGTCGGCGATCGAGGCGGTTCCCCGCCACGAGTTCGTTCCGCCACGACTGCGGTCGCGGGCGTACGACGACCGGCCCCTCCCGATCGGCCACGATCAGACGATCAGCGCACCCCACATGGTTGCGATGATGACCGACCTGCTCGACCTCGGTGACGGCGAGACGGTGTTCGAGGTGGGTACGGGGTGCGGATACCACGCTGCCGTCGTCGCGGAGATCGTCGGCCCGGGCAACGTGTACAGCGTCGAGTACGTCCCGGAGCTCGCCCGGACTGCTAGCGACCGACTCAACCGACTCGGGTACGACGTGACGGTTCGTGTCGGCGATGGCCGAGAGGCGTTCGACGATGTCTCGCCGTTCGACGCCGCCTATCTGACCTGTGCGGCACCGGACGGCGTCCCAGACTCGATCGTCGACCGGGTTCGAGTCGGTGGTCGCCTCGTCGCACCCGTCGGTGATCGATGGAGCCAGCGGCTCGTTCGCCTCACCGTCGAGGAAGATGGCGTAGAGCGTGAGGACCACGGCGCGGTTCGCTTTGTGCCGATGCAGTGACTCGGAACACGTCGTTCACGTATCGACCACATCGACCGGGTCCCGTCTCGCTCTCGATTGATGTCGAGGAAGCGACGCCCCGAAAGAGCGTGCGGTTTTAGAGCACTGACGCCTCAACGGAAGTATGGACGAAGCGGCGATCCGGGCGGACATGATCGAGGGGCTCGAACACCAAATCGGCGAGCCACTCGGCGCGTCCGTGCTGGCCGCACTCCAGTCTGTCCCCCGCGAGGCGTTCGTCGACGACACTCCCTACGCGAACCGCGCCAGCGAGGAGGCCGGGACGCGTGCGCTCGCACCGGCGACAGCGGCGCGGCTGGTGACGGCCCTTGACGCAGACGCGGATGACGAGGTGCTCGTCGTCGGCGCGGGAATCGGGTACACCGTGGCCTTGCTGGCCGAGATCGCCGGCGCGCGTCACGTTCACGCCGTCGATATCGATCGACGGGCGGTTACGGCGGCACGGTCGAACCTCTCGGACGCCGGCTACGAAGCCGCGCTCGTTGACCGGCGTGACGGGGCTACAGGACTCCCCGAGTACGCCCCCTACGACAGAATCCTCGTGGAGGCGGCCGTGGTCACCCCCCCGCGTGCCCTGTGTGAGCAGCTCGCCCCTGGCGGCCGAATCGTCTATCCACGCGGCACGGCCGATCAGACCATCGTCGCCGTCGAACCGGCCGATACCTCGCCCCTCGGCGACGTGGACGAGACGCCGGCAGACGATCCCGCCCTCGACGGGTTCGAAACGGTCGAGACCGCCGGTCCAGTCCGGCTCAAGCCGATGCTCGTCGACGGCGAGCAGGCCGGTGTCGAGCGAAATCGCACGCGGCGTGAAGACGCCGAGATCGAACGACAGGGTCACGTCGCTCGAACCGGCTGGGAGCAGGAGTGGATCGACTGGGACGACCGGCTCTAACTTTCGACGATCAAGATGGACGTGTTCTCTCGCTCGTCGACGTAGTCGCTGCCGGCCGGCGGTTTGATCTCGATCGAGAGCGTTCCATCGGACTGATTCGGTCCGAGCGTCGGGTCGATATCGATCGTCGCGATCCCATCGCCGTCGGTTCTCGCCGTCGCGACCCCATCTATCCGTGCCGATCCGCTCCGAACGATGACCGTCGCGTCGGAGACGCGTGTGCCGTCGGGATCGACGACGGCGACGTCGATCGCTTGGCTTCCCGGCGTCGTCACCTCGGGTTGTGGCTGTGCATCGAGTTCTGTCGCGACGAGCCCGTCGATGCTCCCGATCATCCCCATCATGACGCTGAGACTCGCGACGCCAACGACCAGGGCGATCACCAGCCTGATCGGCAGCCCCTCGATAGCACGGCGGTCGGCGAGAAACGAACTCTCGGGGGCCGAGGCGTCGGATGTCGTGTCGAACATGCGACCCTCTGGTCCCGGAATCGTATATAAGGGATCGGGAGAGTGTCGGCCGGTGACTTATATATCATACCGCGCACATCCGGCGCATGAACGTGATCGGACGTGACGAGACGAGCACCCGTTCCGCCGACGCCGATCATCGACCACAGAGTGTGCGATCCGATCTGGCGCTCCACCTCGGGGCATTTCTCGCGCGCGACGGAAGTGACGGCGCACCTGTCGGGGTCGACACGAACTCCCCACACGCGGCTGTCGTCTTCGGAAAACGTGGGACCGGCAAGTCGTACACGCTCGGCGTCATCGCAGAAGGACTCGCAGGTAGTCCCGGCGTCGCACCGATCGTCGTCGACCCAATGGGTGTGTTCGGCGGGTTGACCGCGGCAGGCGGCCAAGTCGTCGCCCCCGCGATCCGACCGGCAGCACTTCCAGCTCCGGCGTGGCCCGAACTCGTCGGACTCGACCCTACGAGCGGTCCCGGAAGCCTGCTGTGGCAGGTCGTCGCCGACGCGGTGGGGGCGACCGGGCGAGAACCTATCGATGACGCCGACGAAACTGACGCCCCCGACGGCAACGGCGGCGAGGAGTGTGTCACCGGCAGCAACAGCGGCGAGCGACTCTCTCACGGCTCCCCGTCGATCGACTGTCTTCTGCGTGCGGTCTCCGACGCCGACGCGCCACCATCGACCCGGCGGGTGGTTCGTAACCACCTCCGGTTGGCCGACTCGTGGAACGTGTTCGACGCTGACTCCCCGCCCGTCGCGTCGTTCACGCGGGGCGGGAGGCCGACGGTGGTCGACCTCGCTGGCGTACCCGAGGCCGCAGCGGCGGCCGTCGTTCGCGCGATCGCCCGGGGACTTTACGACGCCCGGATAGCGGGCGAGGTCGAGCGACTCCCGTGGCTGTTGATCGACGAGGCGCACGCCTTCTTCGGTGGTGTCGCCGACCCCGCGCTCCGAACCCTGCTGACACGTGGCCGAGCGCCCGGCGTCTCGCTGGTCTGTGCCACACAGCGCCCTGGGTCGCTCCCGAGCGTCGTTGTCTCGCAGTCGGATCTCCTCGTCGCTCACCGACTCACCGCCGCGCCGGATGTCGAACGGCTGGCTGCGGCCGAGGCGACGTACCTCGCCGGCGACCTGGCGAGTCGGCTCCCGACGGGCACCGGTGAGGCACTCGTCGTCGACGACGCGACTGAGACGGTCCACACCGTGCGAATACGCGAGCGCCGCACGCCACACGGCGGCGAAAGTCCGACCGCCAGTCGCGTCGACGTCGACGACGAGTGATCCGACCTTCGGATCGTCTCGTTCACGGGTATCGGAAAGCCCAACAGCCACAGGGATGACCGTAACACATGGAACGGACGGTCGGTGGGGCCCTGCTCGTCGCTCTCGGCGGGTTCGTCGGAGCCGTGACGCGGTACGCCGTCGATGTCGCGGTCGGTGACGTGACGGGACTGGGGACCCTCGTCGTGAACATCGTCGGGTCGTTTTTGCTCGGAGTGCTTGTCACCCGAGCGGTCGACGTTCGCACGCGGCTGTTCGTCGGTACCGGGTTCGTCTCCTCGTTCACGACGTACAGTACGTTCGCGGCCGACGCGGTCGCGCTGGGAACGACCACCGGCACCGCGTACGTGCTCGTCAGCTACGCTACCGGATTCGCTGCGGCGGCCGCCGGACTCGCTCTCGGGAGGCGGCTGTGACCGACCCACTCGTTTCGGCTCTCGCGGTCGGGGTCGGCGGCGCACTCGGTGCCGTCAGCCGTCATCTGGTCGGACTCGTCACCGAGAGCCGACGGTCGCTCGTCGTCGTCAACACGACCGGGAGCTTCGTGCTCGGTCTCCTCGTCGCCGCCCCGCCAGACGCTCTCGCCGTCGTTGCGATCGGTGTGGGGTTCTGTGGTGCGTTCACCACGTTCTCGTCGTTCGCGGTCGAAACGGTGACGACCGCTGCGACGGGTGACCACGGCGTGGCGGCGACGTTCGCTGCCCTCAACGTTGGTGCCGCAGTTATGGCGTTTCTTGTTGGGTCCGGGCTCGCGCTCACGACGACGTGATGACGGCCGTCGGAGTCGGTATCACGCTGATGCGAATCTCTCGAGGGCCGAACGATAGGTACAGGGGGATACGGTCCATACAGAGGCGCGTGACCGACGACGCCGACGATCCGGGGGGGACCCGAGCGGGAACGACGGGATCGGTACGGCCCGAACAGCCGGCCGACGACGGGGTTCCCGACGGACCGAACGACGTCGACGAGGTCGACTTCGGAGATCTGTCGCTTCCGCAGCGGGTGTTCGTCGCAGCGGTCCAGAACCCGACTCGTGGGGTCGTTATCGTCGCGCTGTTCGCGTTCGCCTTCTCGTTTTATATCGCGTTCTGGATGGTGTTCCCGCGGATCGCGGCCGGATTCTCGGTGTTCGCTGTTGTGCTCGGTGTCCTGCTGGGAGGCGTCTACTACCTGTTCGGCCGCTACGCAGACTGAGTCGGCGGGAGCCGCTTCACGACCCTCGACGGAAACTACCTCGCACGACTCACGCCGTAGCCGGTGTGTCCGTCGCCGGCGTCAAGGGTGCGGCTCGTAGAACTCCCGCAACGCCGTTCCAAACCGGTCAGACAGCGTCGTGACCGCGTCACCGACGAGTACGTCTCGAGCGCCGAACGCCGGTTCGATCTGTGCGCCGAGTGCGACGTCGCCGGCGGCGTCGCTCTCGAGATACCCGCGGACCGTGGTGAACTCACGCTCTCGTTCGACGACGTATCGGTCCCCGTCGATGAACGGGCCGTACGTGTCGGGGTCGACGTCGTCCGCGTACGATTCATAGAAGTTCGTCGCGTGTTTTCGCACGGCAACCGGCGGTCCTTCGTGACGCACGACAGCCGGCCGAGTCGCGGTTTCCACCTCGACGTACAGCGCCGCACGCGCTGGTCGTCCGCTGTCCCAGTCGCCGTCGGCTGACCGCCTCCCTGTCGTCGCCGCTCCGCCGTCGTGGTTGGCGTGGCCGTCGTCGGTCATCGCCTGCGCCCTGAGGACGTCGAACCCGTGCTCGTCGAGACCACGAACGACACCATCGAGCGAGCGTCGGAGCTGTGGCCACAGCTGATCCTCGACGAGATCCGGCGCATCGAAGACGACCGCGACGGGAACAGCCTCCCGCCGGTCGAGGTGTCTGCGAACGTCGGCGGCGTCGAGCGGGTCGTGTGTCGGCGGACGGAACAGCGCCTCGCGAGGATTCGCGAGCAGGTCACGCGCGTAATGCTGGAATCGTGCGAGGTTGTCCGCCGACAACACTGCGGCGACGTTTCGTGTCGGATCCGTCGGGTCGACCACGACGAGTGGGTCGTCGAACGTGCGCTCGGCGTGCCCCTCGGGATCGAACTCCACCGGCGGGTGCCAGCTTCGTGCCGACTCGACGAGGGGGACGAATCCGCCGAGTTCGGCGATGAGCAACTCCGTGAGGTAGCCGGAGAAGCCCTCTGTCCGGAGGTCGCTGCCGTACGCGCCGATCCCCTTGAGAAACGCCTTGGCCAGGACCACGTCGGCTGCAAGGTCGTCGTCGAGCTCCTCGGTCAGGTAGGCGTCGTGGAACGGTGTTCGATCGACCGCGGAGACCAGATCTCCGGCGGTATCGACGTCGTGACACGGGACCAGGTCGACGTCGAACCCGTCGTACATCCCCTTCACGTAAGGGTGTTCGGCGTACTCCTCGTGGCCGTCCGGGAGCACTTCGTGACCGACCGCGAGCCCGTACTCCTCCAGCTGCGCGCGATCGAGGTCCGGGGGGAACCGCACGAACACGTCGATATCGCGGTCGCCAGACACCCACGTCCCGCGCGCTGTCGAGCCTACTTGGACGACGTCGGCTTCCACCGGGAGGTCGGCGATGGCGTCGTTCGTCCGCTCGATCAGCGCCGCGGCGGTCGTCCGCAGCTGCTCGCGCTCCTCGGCTCCGGGGAGGACGCGCTCACGGACGCGTGACAACACCGCGTCGAGTTCGGCCATAGTAAGCGTTCTCAGGGTCCGTCCGAAAACGTGTCGGTCGGCTCCGGTTCTTTGTCCCGTGAGTCCGTCTGGTCCCGGAGTCAGGCGGAAACGAAAGCCCTATCAAAACCAGTCGAGTACTCCGAACTGAGCCGAAGTAGCTCAGTTGGTAGAGCGCCTCGCTGTTAACGAGGCGGTCCCAGGTTCGAGTCCTGGCTTCGGCGCGTTCTTACGGTTCCGAGTTCCTTCCAGCGACGCATCTCTCCCCCACACCGCCCGACGAGCGTGTAGTGCAGGCGTGATCGTGTCGCTTGCAGTACCAGCGTCCACGATCCCATCAGCAACACCGAGCGACACCAATCGGGGGAATGCGGTAGGCTAAAGAACGTGCCTCGTGTAGCCGAAAACGCGACGGGGCCCTTAGCTTAGTCTGGCTCAAAGCCCTCCGCTCATAACGGAGTGATCGCCGGTTCAAATCCGGCAGGGCCCACTGTTATCACACCCGTTGGCCACCAGCCGTGGCTGGCTGAGAAACGCGACCCGCCAGAGACGCGGCTATTGGGTTGAGCTGGCCCGCAGGGCGAACGCGGTAGATAGGCCACAGTGTGGTGTGTACAGAGCGGCGGTCCCACTCGTCACGTCGCGTCGACTCGGTCCTCGTCCCGGGCCGGGGCCGTTCCGCCATCGTGTCGGGAACGCTACTCCTCGTCAGTCGTTGCGAGTGTCCAGCAGATCGACCAGTTCGTTCACGTCTGCGACGACGGCGTCTGCGCCGTCCGCGCTGAACGCCTGCCGGCCCGCCTCGCCGGTCAGTCCACCGGTGAGAACTCCGATTCCGTAGTACACGCGATCTGTGTCCTCGCGGGCAGCGTTCCGAGCCGTTTTGACATCGTCGAGGGTGTCGCCGACGAAGGCTACCCGCTCGGCGTCGAGACGGTTCGCGAGCGCGATCAGCCCCTCCGGATCCGGCTTTCCGGCTTCGGGATCGTCCATCGTGATTCGCCGATCCGCGGGGATATCCAGCCCGACCCGTTCTAACGCGATCGCGGCTTCTGCCTCGGGACGTCCTGTCAGCACGGCCACCGCGAACCGGTCGGTGAGGTCGGCGATCGTCTCGGGGTCGACGAGTGTCGGCTCGTCGTGAATGTACCCCTCCGTCGAGAGCGGCGGTTCACCCCCTTCGAGCTCCCGATAGCGGTCCTCACCGAGGTACAGTGCCTGAAATACGTCTCGGAGGCGATCGGTGTCCCACTGGTCACGGACACGAGCCTGTGCGACGCTCGGGAGGTCGGCGACGACGTGTTTGGCGGCGTCGATCCCACCGTCGTCGTCCGCTTCGATCTGGTCGGTGAACGTGTCCACGTCCATCCGTAGCCCTTCTCGGCGGGCGAGCACGAACAGGGCGGCCGCCTCGGTGAGCTCCCAGTCGTCGTTGAACCCGCCAGCGTCTTTGAACGACTGGACGGCGTCGCGGTCGATGGTCTTTCCACAGACCCGGTCGACCGATTCGACGATCGCACGCCGATACGAGTCGGCGACGTCGACCAACACTCCATCGATGTCGAGCACGACTGCGTCGACCTGCATACACACATGCCGGCCGGCGGAGCGGATGAACGTTCGGATCGCGGATCGGCGGTGAGAGCCTCACGACGTCTCGTCGGAGCCGTCGCCTGCTGGTCCGTGAGGAACGAACACCGTCTCTCCCGCGAGCGATCGTCGTCGGGTCGCGACGACTGGGGTCTCGAATCCGAGGGTCGTGAACAGACAGTCCGCGTCGAGCGCGGCGGCGAGAGTCACGGTCGGACGCTGGAGCTCCGCCGGCAGGTTGAGCGCGTACACCGCCTCGACGTTGCGCCACTCGACACTCGACACATCGCCGATCGCCTCTCGAAACGCAGCGACCGGATCGGTGGCCTCGGCGATCGCGACGACATCTGCGCGATGGATCCGGAGCGAGCCGTCGAACCTGGTGCGCTCTGACACACCGTCGGGGGCTCGGTGGGCGTCGAGACACGAGCTGGTGTGGTCAACAGCGGCTGTGTCGACATCGGCATCGGTGTCGACGTCGACCGCTACGTCCAGATCGACCGCGACCACGTGGCGGCCGCGATGGGCCAGCGTACGGGCGACACCGGGCCGGCCGCCGATACCGACCTCCAGGAGTCGGTCGTACCGATCGAGCTCGTCTGCGACCGCCTGACGTGGGGGAGAGAGCACGGCGGGGGGTTTATGAACGCCGCGGCCAAAAGCGGTTCCATGCTCGTGGACATCGTTCCCGTCGGGGAGGTTACCCCACGCGTGAAGCGTGAGGCCTCTGCTGCGCTTCGGTCGGTATACAACTGCGACGTCACGGTCCACGACGATCAACCGGTGCCGGAGAACGCGTACGACGCGGGGCGGGAACAGTACCGCGCCGAGGACCTCATTGAGGTCGTCGGGCGCGTCGGTAGCGGTGAAAAGAATATCGGCATCACACCACGTGACCTTTATTATCGCCGTCGAAACTACGTGTTCGGACTGGCGTACCTCAACGGAAGCGGCTCCGTCATCTCGACACACCGGCTCCGAACCTCCTCTGATGGAGGGGTCTCGACGAAGCCAGCGATAGACGTGTTCGCCGACCGCGTCCGGAAAGAGGTCGTCCACGAGATTGGCCACACGCTCGGACTCGAACACTGTGACAACAACAAGTGCGTGATGTCGTTTTCGCCGACCGTTCGCGAGGTCGATGTGAAAGAAGAGAACCTCTGCGGTAGCTGTTCTCGGCTGATCAGGTGACGATTCGGTCGGGCCGAACACCGACCGCGTTGGACCGCCGGTAGACGTAAACCCTGTCCGGTCGAAACTGTCCTTATGGCCGCAAAGCCGGAGTATCGCGACCGCCCCGACGTCGAGGTGGCGGTGCTCGACGCGCTCGTCGACCGCGGTGACGAAGGAATGACCGTCTTGGAGCTCCGGGCGGCGGTCGACGCCGACATCGACGCGATAGAGGACGCGCTCTCGGCGCTGAAGTCAGACTCGCTCATCACCGTCGAGAGCGACGACCGAGTCCGCGTGTACCCCCACGACCGGGTCGTTCCCGACCCCACCGTGAACGACGAGGAGTCGACCGGTGGCGTCGTCGACGTGATCCGCGACCGACTCGGACTCTGAGCTCCCGTCTCGACCGTAAGCACGCCGACACCCGCGACCTTTTGCCCGTGCCCCGACTCGATCCAACCATGACACTCGTCTCCGACGCCCACGCCGACCACGGCGCGAGTTACCGCGACCGCGGCGGTCGCCAGGTCGTCGACCACTACGGGAAGCCGGAACGCGTCGGGAAGGCGGTGCGAAACGTCGTCGGCACCATCGAGATGGGATACGGTGTGCTCGCCGTCACCGGCGAGGACCGTGTCGACTTCGTCGACAACGCCGTCACCAACCGTGTTCCACAGACAGACGGTCACGGCGTGTACGCACTGTTGCTCGACCCACAGGGAGGGATCGAGACTGACATGTACGTGTATCACGCCGACGAGCGGCTGCTCGTCTTTCTCCCGCCCGAGCGGGCGGATCCCGTCCGGGAAGACTGGTCGGCGAAAACGTTCATCCAAGACGTTGAGATTGCGGATATCTCCGATGAACTCGGGGTGTTCGGCGTTCACGGGCCGAAATCGACCGAGAAGATCGCATCCGTGCTGAACGGGGCTGGCGCGCCGGCAGACCCGCTGACGTTCGTCCGTGGCTCGATGGTCGACGCCGGTGTCACGGTGATCGCGACCGACGCACCGCTCGGCGAGGAAGGATACGAGGTTGTGTGTACGGCCGATGCCGCCCCGGAGCTGTTCGACACGCTGATCAACCGCGGGCTCAACGCGGCACCTTTCGGCTACCGAACGTGGGACGCGTTGAGCCTCGAGGCGGGAACGCCCCTGTTCGAGTACGAACTCGCGGGAACCGTTCCGAACGTCCTCGGGATCCGCAACGCGCTCGACTTCGACAAGGGGTGTTACGTCGGCCAAGAGGTCGTCTCTCGCGTCGAGAATCAGGGTCGTCCGAGTCGCCGGCTCGTCGGACTGTCACTCGACGGACTCCGTGAGAAACTCGCAGATCACGATGTCGATGCCGACCCGGCCACGATTTCAGACCGCCTCCCGGACGCCGGTGCGGCCGTCTTCGCGGGCGACAGAGCCGTCGGCGAGGTGACCCGTGCCGCGGTCGGGCCCGACTCGGGTGAGCCGCTCGCGATGGCACTCGTCCAGTTCGACGCCGCACTCGACACCGTCACCGTTCGTCTCGACGGGGTGGAGGTGGAAGCGACTCGAACCGATCTCCCGTTCGTCGACGGGAGCGCGCGCTCCGAGCGGCTGCCGACGTATCCGGGTGCCTGACACAGCCGAATCAACGGGAGGGCGGGAGACCGCACGAACCCGAGACACTCGTGCGTGCCGATGCCGGAACTCGTGGTCGACGCGGTGGCGAATCGGGCGGTGTCGCCTACACGATGAGCCGGACACCGGAGTAGAGCGTGAACCCCAACACGAGCGACCCGACGAGCGAGGCGACCCACGCGAGGACGGTGTATCCCATCTTCGAGCGACTCACGCCGGCGTCGCCGGCGGCGTAGCCGGCTCCAACGATCGCCGAGACGATGATCTCGTTGAACGAAACGGGAATCCCGAACGCCACGGCCGTCTGTGCGATGGCGAACGACGGGATGAGCGCGGCGATGGAGCGGCGCGGTCCCATCGAGGCGTAGTCCTGTGAAATCGCTTTTATCATCCGCGGTGCACCCGTCCACGACCCGGCGAGGAGCCCGAGCCCACCTCCGACGAGTAACGCCCACAGCGGCACGTCGACGTCGCCGAAGATGGGGACCAGCGGGCCGATTGCGAGCCCGACCTGTGAGCCGCCGGCGGAAAACGCGACGAGTCCGCCCATCACGAGCAGGAACCGGCGCTGTGCCCCGGCTCGGTCACGGCCGATGTCGAGGTACACCGCCCCGGCGACGATCGCCGCCATCGCGGCCGACATGGCCACAATACCTCCGGGGTCGGGAAGACCCAGTCCGGAGGCGACCGTTCCGGCGATCGACGCCTGCTCGCCGTCCGGTCCGAGCAGCGCGAAGCCGACGTTCGCGAGAATGAGACCGACGAGACCCGCGAGCCCGGCGGTGAGCGTCCGCTCTGGGAACCGCTCTCCGATGAGTGCGCGTGCGACCGCGTACGCGATGCCGCCGCCGACGAACGGCGTGAGCACCCACAGGGTGAGAATCTCCGCGTACTTCGGCCAGGCGGGGTCTCCTCCGAGCGCGAGACCCACGCCGACGACAGCCCCAGTGACGGTGAACGCGGTCGCGATTGGGTAGCCCGCGAACACGCCGATGGCGACGAGCGCGGCGGCAGTGAGCAGCGCGACGATAGCTGCCCCGGCAGTGAGCGTGACGCCGCCTATCAGCTCTGTACCGACCGCCTCGGTGACGTTCGCGCCCTGTAACACTGCGCCGAGAAATCCGAGCACACCGACGACGAGCCCAGCGCGCATCACGGAGATAGCGTTCGCACCCACAGCGGGCGCGAACGGGGTCGATCCCGAGGAGCCAGCACCGATAGACCACGCCATGAACAGGCTGGCGACGCCGGCGACGAAGAACGTGAGTGCCGTGACGACGACCATCGCTACTTCTGCCCGTCCTCGTACCCCTCACGGAGGCCAACTAGGGTCCGACGAACGAGAAGGAAACCGAAGAAGAAGAGCGCGAGCAGTCCCGCGAGAACGAGGATCGGGAGCAGATCGACCGATGTCATACACGTGGATCCGTGGGCAACGAGTTAGGCGTTTCGACCCGGCGACTTCGCTGTGACGGTCACAGCCGCGGAGACCCCCGAGCGAACGCCCACGCTCTCGACCCGAACTCGCCGTTCGTCTGACCCTCCCGAGTCTCGCCGACACGTTGGATCCGTCGTCAACGCGGATGACTAAAACACGTGTTTGTGTTTCGGATACATATAATACAAATCCAACACTACGTGCTCGTGCGACCCCGCTTCGGCCCTCCACCGACGCCGCACTACGGTCTCGACCCGCCTGCGTGGCCGACCGCCGACCGCACCCCGAAGAGCTACACCCCCTTCCCGCCCTCGACCCGTCCACTCCCACCGGCCGAAGCGAGGGTCGCGGCCCCCCTCCCAATCTTCAGTACGGGTCGACCCGGAACTCCTCGAAAGCCTCGTCGTCTGGCGTGACGAGCCGTCCGACGAGTCCGTCGTCGTCTGCTTCGAGCTCGGCGTGTGCAGGTCGATTTCCTCGCGGCTGGGCGTGGCTCCCCGGATTCAGTATCGGCAGGTCTGTGCTGTCGTCGAACCGCGGTCGGTGGCTGTGGCCACAGATCACCGCGTCGGCGTCGCGTCCCCGACCGAGCATCACCAGCCCCGTGTCGCCGCTTCGGTGTCGATGCGTCACCGCGAACCGAACTCCCTCGTACTCGACGGTGCGAACCTCCGGAAGCCGGTCACGGATCGCGGCTCCGTCGTTGTTGCCGAAGACCGCCCTGAGCTGGTCGGTCGCCGCCTCGAACGCGTCTAACACGGGCTCCCGATAGAAATCGCCCGCGTGAACGACGGTTTCTGCCTCGTGAACCGCCTCACGGGTTCGTCCGCGAAGCCGCGGATCGTCGGTGCTGTGTGTGTCGGAAACGACGACGAGCATACTCTCAGTTCCGCCCCGTTACGGGTTAAAACGTGGGTCAACGGACGACGATCAGTCCCGTGGAGCGGCCGCCCTACCGCACTGTCAGGAGCCGACGGAGGATGTCGCCGTACGCCGGACGCGTGATGAACACGCCGACCAGCACGCCGAGGACGGTGAAGATGGCGAACCCGGAGAGGTCACCGAGCGAGAGCACCATCAGCGGTGACATCGCGATGATCGTCGTCGCGGCGGCCGCCCCGATCACCCAGAACGCCCGCCTGAACCGCGAGTCGAACACCTTCCGAGAGTTGACGTCACCCTCGCTCATCACCTCGTCGGCGATGATCACGAGGTCGTCGACCCCCGTCCCGACCACGGCGATGAAGCCAGCGATGACTGCGAGCTCCAGCGGATAGCCGATGAGCGCCGCGAACCCGAGCAGCGCGTACACTTCCGCGAGCGCCGTGAGGATCATCGGCAGCGCAACCTTCGGCTCGCGATAGCGCAGGAACACCATCCCTGCCACGGCGAAAATGGCGAACACGCCGGTGATCATCGAGTAGAGACGGAAGTTCTCACCCTGCGCAGCAGAGATGGTCGAGGAGGTCCCCTGGCCGGCGATGTCGAGTTCAGCCGGCAGCGCGCCAGCGCGCAGGTTGATCGAGATCTCCTGTGCGTCGCTGTAGGAGGTGGTCGTCAGCCGGAAGTTTCCGGTGTCCGCCCACGTTCCGCCGACCATGCTACTGGCGAGATCGTCGCGCATGCCGAACGCGTTGACGACCTCGCCGTCGACGACGAGCAGCAGACAGGAGTCGACCGACTCGCCGACGGGCTCTTGCATGTACGTACAGGTCGCCCCTCCGGCGCTGGTTGCGACGCCACGCTCGACGACGGCGTCCTGGAAGCGGTGGGCGGGTGACCGTTCGCCCTCGGCGGCCTCGTTGATGACGGAGACGGAAACGTACGCGCCGTCACCCTCCTCGCTCCGGCTCGCGGTACCGATGTTGATGAAGTCGTCCTGGATCAGCACCTCTTCGTCTCTCGCGAGGCCGTCCTCCGCCTCATCGTCGGGGTACCCGATGTCGATCTGGACGGTCCCACGCTCTTCTAAGAGCTGGATCACGTCTTGGCGGTCCTCGCCGGGGACCTCGATGAGGATGAAGTACTCTCCTGTGATCGACTGGACTTGTTGGACGCTGCCGCCCTGGAGCCCAGCCTCGTTGACCTTGTTCTGGATGACATCCTCGGCGGCGTTCCGAGTCTGTTCGGTGACGCCGCTACGGATCCCACCGTACGTGTAACCGGAGGCGTCCATCGCCGCGCGGAACTGCTCCTCGGTGACATCGGGGTCAGTGACTTCGACTTCGCCGCCGTCCTCCGTCTGGCGTTCGGCAGTGATGTCTCTGGTCGAGACCCCATCCAGACCGGCCGCGACGTCACTGGCGACCTGAACCGTGTTCTCGCCTGCGAACTCGACGTTCGTCGCGGTGTGACCGAGCAGCGGCGCGCGGATCCGCGTGCCCCCAGCGAGGTCCAGACCGTACTGTAGGTTCGTGACCCCCTGACGGGCGTCGTCACCGTCTTGACCGGGAGCGGTGTCCGGAGCGAACTGCGGCGCGAACAGGGCCACCGACGCCGCGACCACGACGACGGCCAGCAGTAGTATTCGCCAGTTGTCCTTGATCGGTCCGAGCATCAGCGTTTCACCCCCTGGAACTTGTACCAGCGAAGTAGCGTCACGTTCATCAGATACGTGTTCATCATGTCCGCCGCGAGCCCGATCGCGAGGATGATCCCGATGTCACGAAGCAAGTCGATCCCGAACAGCGTC
>JARVCL010000096.1:0-11649 GCA_040405695.1 Halorubrum sp.
GAGCAGTGTGTCGAGGTTGGTCAGGACGAACAACCCGATCGCGACGACGAGAATCGACTCCACACGGTATCCTCGGACGGCCGGAATCAAAACGGTTCGTACCGTCGGAGCGGTGTCGGCGCCGAGGAGTCCGCCCGTCGCCCGCACAAGAACACGCTTAAGAGGGGTGACGGCGAGTTCTGCAGTGGGAACAGCACAGCTGCGGATCCGACACGCCGGGGCCTGTTCGCCCACGGCTTGGGAACGTAGCAGTGCGCCGCCGTCTCCGACGGCGTGGCCACGCCGACCCACACCACGTGGGCTGGCGAACCGGAGCCGCTCGTCTCGCGAGCGATCCGAGCCGCACGCCGCACGGAGACCGGTCACGTCTCGTGGTTGTGCCGTTCCAATTTCAACCAATGGCACGAATGCACACGCGCCGTCGCGGTTCGTCCGGTTCGGACAAGCCGGCGACGGACGAGAACCCGGAGTGGAGCGACGTCGACGCCGAGGAGATCGAATCCCGCGTCGTCGAACTAGCAGAGCAGGGTCACGACCCGAGCGTCATCGGAATCAAACTCCGTGACGAGGGCGTCAAAGGCGTCCCAGTCCCGGATATCAAGCTGGCGACTGGAAAGAAGATCACCGAGATTCTCGAGGCACACGACGCGAGGTCGGAACTGCCCGAGGACCTCCGCAACCTGATGGCCCGTGCGATCCGCCTGCGCGAGCACATGGCGGACAACGGACAGGACTACCAGAACAAGCGCGCACTCCAGAACACGGAGTCGAAGATTCGCCGGCTGGTGAACTACTATCGCGGCGACGAACTCGACGAGGAGTTCACGTACACCTACGAGAACGCCGTCGAACTGTTAGAGTAACCCGACACCGACCGCCGCCGACCCGACACCGCCATGACTGAAACCGATACCGCGTCTGCTACACCGGCACCCGACGCGCTCGCCCGTGTCCTCGCCGACGCGCCGTTCGTCCGGCTCGTCGTTGCCGAGGACGGCGACAGCGTCGCGGCTACCGGAACGCTCGCGAGAGCACTCAGAGCGCGTGGCGTGCCGTTCCAGGCGCGAGTGTCACGCGACCCCGTCTCAGACGTGGACACCGAAGACGACGAACTCGTGATGACGGTCGGCGGGGGTGGGTCCGCAAGCGCTGGCGGTAACAGACACACGATCCCCGGAACGGGTCGCCCGGCGAGCACGACCGCGTTCGCGGTTGCTCGTGAGCTGGGTATCGATCCGGATCCGGTCGTCGCGCTGGCCGGCGGCGTCGCCGCGGGGTCCGTCCCCGGCACCGATGGAACTGGCGACGCGCTCGAAGCCGCCGAGCTGTCGGGGCACGTCCACAGGCGACCTGGCGTCGCACTCCCGACCGCGGACCTCGCGGACGGTCTCGCGGCGTCGACGCTGCTTCGGGTCCCGTATTCAGGTGATCCGGAGTCGGCGCAGGCTGCGATTGCCGCGCTGGATCTCCCCGCGACGCTCGATGACGACGCGCACCGACGACTCGCTTCGCTGGTCGCGGTTGACGTCGCGTCGGCAGCAACGGCGAGCGACGGGGCTCCCACGGCGGTCGAGCGCGCGCTCCGGCCGTACGCCATCGACGACGGCGGGGCGGCTCCCTTCGAGACGGTTGGCGGCTACGCCGACGTGCTCGACGTGCTCGCACGCGAAGCGCCGGGCACCGGCGTCGCACTGGCGCTCGCGACAGAGCCGGGAGCCGACCTCGTCACGGCCGCCCGCGATGCCTGGCGCGAACACGGTCTCGCGGCACACCGCGCGCTCGATGCGGCGACGACCGGACGATACGACGGCTGTCTCGTCGCGCGGGTCGATGCACCGGGGCCGACGCTCCCAACGATCGCCCGACTGCTCCGAGACTTCCAGTCGCCGGAGCCGGTCGCGGTCGTCCTCGAGGAGCCGTCAGGACGGATCGCTGCGGCCGCGACCGAGCCGAGAAGGCTCGGCGAGGTCTGCCGGTCAGTTGCCCGGAACGTGGGCGGCGACGGCTGGGGAACGGCTGTCCGCGGCGAGCTGTCGATCGGCGCTGAAGCCGACCCGACGGACGCCCTCGCGGCGCTCCGGGAGGCACTATGAACGACGATCACGAACGGTACGGACGGGACCGAGACGGGGGCCGCGAGCGGCCGAAGCCGACGCGAACCGCCACGGTACGGACGACGCACACTGAGGCCGCGATCGTCGCAGACGCCCTCGCGCCCGACGACACCGACTCGATGTCGGTCGCGGTCGACGGCGACACGATAGAGGCACGGATCGAGCGTCCGTCGACGGGGGGGCTTCGGTCGACGGTCGACGATTACGTAGTGAACCTTCGGGTCGCGGATCGGGTGATCGAGAGCGCGCGAGAAGCGAGCGACACGAACGCAGACGACGACACGAACGCAGACGACGACACGAACGCAGACGATACCAACACAACACATGAGTGAACGATCAGTTTCCAAGAGCAGAGGACAGAAACGCTGGTACGACGTACTAGCACCGGAACAGTTCGACCGTCAGGCCCTCGGTGAGACGCTCGCCGAGGAGCCCGACCAGGTGGTTGGCCGCACGATTACGACCACGCTCGGCGAGTTGACCGGCGACTCGAGCGCGAACAACACGAAGCTCACGTTCAAGATTACCGACGTGGGCAGCGACACGGCGTACACCGAGTTCGTCGCTTACGAGTTGACGCGTGATTACCTGCGCTCGCTCGTCCGCCGTGGTGCCTCGAAGGTCGAGGCGTCGATCACGGTCGTGACGACCGACGACTACCGAATCCGCGTGCAGCCGGTCGCGTTGACGACGAAGAAGGCGGACCGCTCACAGGAGAAGGCGATCCGTCGCGTCATGATCGACAAGGTTCACGCCGCCGCCGAAGAGCGCACCTTCGAGGCGTTCGTGGACGCGGTGATCGACGGCAACCTCTCATCAGCAATCTACGGCGAGGCGAAGACGATCTATCCGCTCCGCCGCGTCGAGGTCCAGAAACTGACCCTCGAAGCGCGCCCCGCAGAGATTGCCGCCGAAGAAGAGGCCGCCGTCGACGTCGACACCGACGACATCGCGGTCGAAGACGAGTAACACCGCCGAGCACACCACACCACTCGACGTCTCCGTTTATTGACCCCACAGCGGACGTGCCGCGCCGACAGAACGCGCCATCGAGGGGCGCGCTTCGAGCCGACCGCACGAGCGACACGTGCAGTTCGCGCCGTCCGCGCGGTAAAGAGTACACTCACACTGCACGGCGATTACCGTCGGCGCGTTCGTCGCTCGTTCGCTCAGATAGAGATACCCACGCGTTCGTCCACTCAGACCGTGCGGCTGGCGTGCTCGTCTCGCCTCGTCGTGCGCTATCAGTTGACGGCGCAGGTCGGTCCGCCGTCGTCGACACGGACTCACCGCCCGCCGTACAGTCTCAGCAGTCCACAACAGCCTCACTCGACGGACCGCACCAGCTGTTTTCGGTACGGCTCGAACCCGGTCTTTTGATAAAATGCGAGCGCGCGCTCGTTATCGGCGTCCACGTCGAGCCGGAGCTGTTCGCAGTCTTGTTCGCGCGCGTCGGCGAGCGCGCGCTCCAGCAGGCGGTCGGCGAGCCCGCTTCCGCGACGAGACGACACAACGTACAGCTCGCCGATCACGAGCCGGTCAGGCCGATCAAACGGGTCGGGACAGTGGTCCACGCTCGTCACCAGCAGCCCTGCCAACTCGAGGGTAGGACGCGTGAGGTCGGCGGTCCCGAGATCGATCGCAGCATCTGCTGGTGCGGTCACCGCTACCCAGACGCGAGCGTCGTCCTCGGCTATCCGCTTGCGAGTGAACGCGACGTTCTCCTCGACGAACCGGTCATCGGGCCAGTCCGCGAGATCGTGCGCGTCGACGGCGGCCGCAAGGTCGCGGTGGTACGGAAGCCACAGGTCACGAGCGTAGCGGCGGAGGGCGTCGTCTGTTGCGGGAAGTCGACGGATCTCCATACATCGTCATCGTGGCGAACGGACAAAACGGTCACCGATGCGGATCGACGTAGGTCGGTGTGAGTCGATGCGAGTTGGGAGGGGCCGATATGGCTCGAAAGCGACGACAGAGAGCGAGCGTCAACCTCACGGAGCGAGAGGTCACTGAACGCCCGATTGTGTCACGCGTTCGGCGGAGTGACGAGCGGTTCGATCTCGTCGTGATCGAATCGGGCGAGGATCTCCCCGTCGATGGTCTTGAAGTAGCTCGGAAGCACTCCCGCTTCGGCTGCCGACTCGGACATCCCCTGTCCCATCGTCATGTCGTACGAACACGGGACCACGATGGCGCGTTCCCCGTCGGGGTCGATCAGTTCGATGATGACGAACATCACGCCGTTGACCGACGTTCCGTACACGAGGTACTCGGTGAACGCGTCCGGGTCGTACGCCTCGGTGAACCTGTCGGCGAAGTTGTTCGGGAGGACGTGCATGAGCCCGAACCGGTCGTGGTCTTTCATGTCTTTGCTCACCGTGTCGGTGTGTGCGGACATGACGTACGTCGCCTCCCAGCCGTCGGCCTCGCGGTCGTCGACCAGCATCTGTGCCTCCTCGAGCGCCCGTTCCCACGCTTTCGTGTGTTCTTCGCCGAGACTCTCGCGACGGCGAACGAACCGGTCCTGCTCCTCGTGTGACATCCTATCGAATTTTCGCGTGGGAGACGGCATAACTCTTTTCGAGCGCCGATCAGGCGATGCCGAACCCGACCTCCATCACCACGGAAACAGCGAGGGTGCAGGCCCCTGCGAGGAACACCTTCCCTGCGACCCGGAGTCGCTCCGTCGGTGCCGGCGGGCGAATCCAGCGGATCGGCGGCACCGCGCGCACGAACCGCTGGAAACGGGTCCGGCGAGTGCCAGTGAGAGACTCACCCGGCTCATCGCGTTTGGGCCACAAGCGAACTGTCGCGTAGCCGACGAGGACCCACCCCGCGAGGAAGGTGAAGAACTTCCCGCGGACGAAGCCGCCGCCGGTCGCCAAGCCGAGAGCAACCGCTACGAGGGTCGTCACCGCCGTGAGAACGAGCGCGTACCCCGCCGCGTCGATCCACACGCGGAGTGTGAGCGGGACGCGACCCCACGCGCTCGACATGTCAGTGCCGGTCGTTGAGGACGGGGGTCGGCTCGCGGAACTGGTCGTCGTGCCGGTGGCAGTAGCTTTCCCGTCCGGTGTCGCTCACCGTGTGGTACGCAGGTTCGATCACCGCGTCGTCCCCGTCGGGGCTGACGCCGTCACAGACGCTGCCGAACGCCTCGTCGAGGGTGTCGAGCGCGCGTCGCTCGTCGTGATCGCCCCCGTACTCGGCAACCTGCATGAGCACCTGATCTGCCTCCGGAGGAACGTCGAGGTGTCCAAACAACTCTTCGTACGTCTCGTCCATCGTCGCGAAGCGAGTCTCCATGTCGAGGCGCTCGCGGATTCGCTCGCGGATGGAGCGCGTCGCACGCAGTCGCTCCCGAAGGATCTCTCGAAGGGCGTTGATACCGTCCCACACCTCGTCGTCGAGATGGTCGTACTCGTCGGGACGGATTCGCGCCGGACAGCGCGTGCTGAACGGGCAGCCGGTCGGCGGATACCGGGGATTCGGCGGCGTGCCGTGAAGCGTGATCCGGTCACGAGTCAGCGTCGGGTCCGGTCGTGGAATCGCCGACAGCAACGCGTGCGTGTACGGATTCGCGGGGTCGGTGAACAGCTCTTCTGTCGGCCCGATCTCCATGATGTTTCCGAGGTACATCACCGCGACTCGATCACAGATGTGTCGAACGACAGAGAGGTCGTGTGCGATGAACAGATACGTCAGGTCGAGTTCATCTTGTAGCTCCTCGAGTAGATTGATGATCTCCGCCTGAACGGAGACGTCGAGCGCGCTCACGGGCTCGTCGAGCACGATGAACTCTGGATTGAGCGCGAGGGTACGGGCGATCCCGATCCGCTGACGCTGACCGCCGGAGAACTGGTGGGGATATCGGTAGTAGTGTTCCGGTGAGAGCCCGACCTGATCGAGGAGTCGCTTCACTCGGTTGCGACGTTCCCGAGGGGTCTTCCACTCGTGTACGTCGAGCGGCTCACGAACGATTTCGCCGACTGTCATCCGGTCGTTGAGACTCGAGTCCGGGTCTTGGAACACCATCTGTGCGTTTCGACGCCACTCGTACAGTTGGTCGCCGGTGAGCTCCGTGATGTCGGTCCCGTCGAACAACACCTCGCCGCCCGTGGCCTTCTCCAGTTGGATGAGTGTTCGACCGAGCGTCGTCTTTCCACAGCCGGATTCACCGACGAGCCCGAGCGTCTCACCACGATAGATGTCGAACGACACGCCATCCACGGCTTTGACGGGGCGATCGTTGAATATCCCCCCGCTATCGTAGTAGGTCCTCAGATCCCGCACGCGGACCATCGTCTCGTCGCCTCGGTCGCTCATCTCGTCGCCGAGGTCCCTCGTCTCGTCGTCTCGATTCCGCTGTTGTGTGGGCTGGATCGTATCTCCACTCATTCACGTTCACCTCGCTGACCCGGATCGCTGTGTCTCGCGACCGCCTCTGCCGTCGGAAGGTCGTCCGGGTACAACAGACACGCGGCGGTGTGATCGGCCTCGCCGTCCGCTTCGACTGGTATCGAGGTCGGATGAACCTCGTGGCACTCGTCGAACGCCTTCGGACACCGGGGTGCGAACCGACAGTACGTCGCCGGCTCGTTCGGCGTCGGCACGCTACCCTTGATCGTCGAGAGCTTCTTGCCGCGTTGCTGTCCGGGAATCGACTCGAGTAACCCGCGCGTGTACGGGTGTTTCGGGTTCTCGAACAGCGGAACCACGTCTGCTGACTCGACGACTTCGCCGGCGTACATGACGTTCACCCGATCGGACACTTCGGCTATCACACCCATGTCGTGGGTGATGAACATGATCGCAACGTCGCGCGACTCCTGAATCTCGGCGAGGAGGTCAAGGATCTGTGCCTGGATGGTCACGTCGAGGGCCGTCGTCGGTTCGTCACAGATCAGCATCTCCGGCTCACACGCGAGCGCCATCGCAATGACCGCGCGCTGGCGCATTCCACCGGAAAACTGGTGGGGATACTCGTCGACCCGCCGGCGAGCGTCGGGAATCCCGACCGCTTCTAAGAGGTCTGCGGCCTCCTGTGTGGCCTCTTTGCCGCGAAGCCCCTGATGTTGCCTGAGCGCCTCTTTGATCTGATTGCCGACCGTGTACACCGGGTTGAGGCTCGTCAACGGGTCCTGAAACACCATGGCGATGCGGCCACCACGCATCTTCCGCTGCGGCTCGCCAGACAGTCTGCTGATCTCGACGAACCCGCGCCGAATGCCGTCGGGTGTGTCCGACGAGCCGTCGGTGACGAATACACACTCCGTTCCGCCCGTGAGCCCGACCTCGTCGGTGTATCCCGCCGCTGCGATGTCGACGAGTGGCACCGACTCTGGGTCGGCGTAACCGAACTCCTCCGGCGTTGCGTCCGTCGACGCGAACAGCTCGTTGGGATCGTATTTCGCTTCGAGTGCACTGACGTCGACCGTCCGTTTGGGGAACTCGTCGGCGAACGCTCGAACCGTATCGATATCGCGGTAGCGGATGCTGCTTCCCTGTAGTACGCGACCGGGAGATTCGATGAGCCCCATCAGCGACCGGGCGGTGACGCTCTTCCCACTCCCCGACTCGCCGACGATCCCCACCGTCTCGCCGGGGTCGATGTCGAAGCTGATTCCGTCGACCGCACGAATGACCTCTTTTTCGGTGAAGAACGCTGTCTGGAGGTTTCTGACGTCGATAAGCGGTCCGCTCTCGGTGGCGGGGTCGGAGGCCGTCACGTCTGACCCGACGACCGCGTCGGGCTCCTGTTCGATCGCCATCAGGCACCACCCCCTGCGGTCGCCGCCTCACTCTCGTCGACCTCTGCTTCGGGGTCGATCGCGTCGCGGATCGCGTCACCCAACGCGTTGAACGCGACCACGACGAAGACGATAGCGACCCCGGGGATCGTCGCGACGTGCCACGAGGAGGTCGCAACGTACGACTGGCCGCCGTTGATCAGTCGTCCCCACTCGGGCGTCGGGGGATTGATACCGAGTCCGAGGAACGTCAGTGCCGCCGTAGAGATGATGACGCCGCCGATCAGCAGCGACGCGTAGATCAGAATGTATCCCGCGATGTACGGTGCCATGTGTTTTCGCATGGTCCGCAACGGCGTTTGACCGTAGCTCTTCGCCGCGTCGACCCACTCCTGCTCGGCGACCTGCAGCGATGGCCCACGTATCGAACGCCACATCCCCGGCCAGAGGGTGAACGCAAAGATCAGCGCCAACAGGAACCCACCGTCGAGCGGTTGGGCCAACGGATGGTTCCCTTCCTGGAAGATGACAGAGAGGAGCATGATGAGCAAGAGCGCCGGAACGGCCTGTATCGTATCGCTCGTCACCACCGTTGCGATGTCGGTGATTCCCTTGTAGTACGCGGCAAGGAGCGAGAGGATAACCGCCGTGAGCGCACCGAGGATAATCGCCGTCAGCCCGATCACGAGCGAGGTTCGCGCGCCGTACGCCAAGTGTGTCATCATGTCTTGTCCCCTGTTGGTCGTTCCCATCGGTGCCCACCTGCCGTAGTCGTCGTAGCTCATCACGCCAATGGTGTTTTGTCCGTCGGACCGGCTGTCGAGATTTGCAAACACGTGTGTGATCGTCTCTACCTCGCCGTCTTCGCTCAGGTACTCGAAGTCGTGTGCGTTCGGTTCGTAGATGTTGTGTTGTGCCTCGACGGGACTGACCGCCGGAGCCCACAACGCGAGCACGACGAACAGGAACACGATTGCGAAGCCGAACAGCCCCCAGTAGTTGCTCTTGAACCGACGGATCGTATCGTCAGTCGGGGTCCAGTCCGCTGCGCGGTAGTGCTCACGGTAAACGTTGAATCCGCGCCAAGCCCACGCCAGACACACCGTCGTGTACAGGAGAACGAGACCCGTTCGGATCCCCCAGGCCACCGCCGGGGAGAGGCCCAAGAACGTCCCCTCCCACCCGCCGGCTGGGGTCTGATGTCCCTGATTCGGGATCGTCTCACGGCTGGTGAGCGCCGGGAGCGACGAGGCGAGCGAGTCTATCGCCCCTGTCACCGCGTTGAACAACCCAGAGAGCAGTCCACCGACCGGTGAAAAGGCGATCAGCACGCCGCTCACGCCGAGTGCGGTGACGAGTGTCGCCCGCTTTGCTTGCCGACGCTGACTCCGTGACAGATCCATCCCGAGGCCAGCGATAACACGGTCGGGAACGTAGCCACCAAACGGGATCGCCACGGCAATCAGCATGACGAGTCCCGTGAGTCCGGCGGCAATCGTGCCGGCCGTCGGCCCCAACGTGCCACCGACGTTCCCGCCGACGTATCCGGGAACGTCGGCGAGTCCACCGAGCAGATACGCGAGGATGTCGATCGTCTGTGCGATGCCGTGAAAGACGCGGCCGATCTCGAGCAACGCCAGGAGCGCGAGTCCGCCAAGCCAGATCAGTGCCGGTCGAGGATTCTCCTTGAGCAGCTCTCGGGACAGTTTATCACTGCCCTCCGCCTCGTACTCCGGCTCGTGTTGTGTCGAACTCATTTGTCGTACCCCACTCGCGGATCGATAACGGTGTACAGGAAGTCCTGCAGAATGTTCAAGAACAGAATGATGAGCGTGAAGATGAACAACAACGCCCCTGCCAGCGGAAGGTCACCCTGCGTGATAGCTTGGAAGAACATCCGCCCGAGGCCGTTGATGTTGAAGATCTGCTCGACGATGACCGATCCCCCAATTAGCAAGAACGCCTCGCTGGTGATGACGGGTAACAGCGGGATCAGCGAGTTCCGGAAGATGTGCTTCCAGACGATCACGCGGTCGGTCAGTCCCTTCGCCTTCGCCGTCTCGACGAAGTTCGAGTTGATCGTTTCGAGCATTGCGGTCCGCCCGATACGCAGTTCCGCCGCCATCGACGCGGACCCGAGGATCAGCGCCGCTGGCAGGATGAGCTTGATATCGATCGCCAGACTCGTCCAGTCGGCGATGTATGGAACCGGGACGAACAGCACGTCGGTCGTCGAGACCCACGCGAGATCCGGCGTCCCGGTGATGCTGATGCTCCGCTCGGTGAAGTCGGGACCGAACGTGTACCAATCGAAGCCGAACGGTCCGCCGCCGTCTCGGGTCCGTCTGAGCGCGGCCAGCGCGAGCACACACAGCCAGAAGTTCGGCAGGGCCTGCCAGAGGATGCCCCCGAACGAGGCGGTGTAATCGCCCCAAGAGTTCGGGTTGAGTCCGGCATAAAAGCCGAGCGGGATCCCGATGAACAGCGGCAGCAGGATGGCCCAGAACCCTAACCAGATGGTCGGCGGGGCGGAGTTGATGACGATGTCGAGAATGTCACGCTCCGCCTGCACGACCCACGACTGGCCGAAGTCGAACGTCAGGAAGCTCGTAAGGAAATCGACGTACTGCTCCCACAGCGGATCGTTGAGCCCCAAGCGCTCACGCATCAGTTCGGCATCTCTGCCGTCCGCCTCTGGACCGAGTCGGGCGGCGACCGGGTCGATCGGCCCCATTCGGAGCATGATGAACAGAAACGTCAACACCAAGAACAGTACAGGGATCGTGAGCAGGACCCGCTTGATGAAGTACTCCCAGCGAGTCATTGTGACTCACGCCTGCCGGCGAAGGGTGTCAGGCGTTCTCTTGAGGTTGTTGCGTACATGCGTCAAATCGATATATGGGGGATATCGGTTCCAGTAGTAAAACGTTTGGAAACGTGGACCGTCGACGTTACGCTTCCTCTTCGAGTTCGACCCACCAGTCGAGGTAGAACCCGTTCGTCTCCGAGGGCATCGTCTCGGTCCGCGTGTTCTCCGGTTCGAGCTGGAAGCTGCCGTACGGTGCGGCCGGCCAACTCCAGATCCAGCCGAGCGTGTACATCTCGAGGTCGCCGTCCTCGCCGCGCTGAAGCAGCACAGAGAACTCGGACTGTTCGAGATCCATGTCGACGCCGCTGCCGGCGAGCAGGTCACGGATGAGCTCGGCGGCCGTCTCGAACACCTCACTCACGTACGTCGTGAGCGTCAGTTCAGCCGGGTCGTCCGGCGTGAACCCACCTTCTTGAAGAACCTCCTGTGCGCCCTGGAGGTCGCTTTCACCGAGGCTGTACGGGTAGTCGTCGAGGAAGTCGTTGTAGCCCTCGGCACCCGTGGGCCAGATGCCCGGCGGGAGGAAGCTGTATGCTGGGGTTCCACGCCCCGCGAACACGTCCTCGACGACCTGCTCTTTGTCGAGGACGAACGCGACAGCCTGCCGAACCGGCCGGGAGACGTTCCGCGCGTTGAATCCGAAGTAGTACGTACTCAGCTCGGAAATCCCGACGTAGTTCACCTCCTCGTTCAGCTCACCGGCGGGTCCGTACGTCCCGACCTCCCGGTTCCGGTCGTCGGTCTCCGCGTCGATCGCGTCCGGCTCGTACGCGAACGTCGGAACGCCGAAGATGTCGGCGTTCTGTTCGAGCGCGTACGTCCACGCGGCCTGATCGTCCTCGATGATCTCCCAGTGGACGGATTCGACATCGGCCATCTCGCCGTAGTAGTCGTCGTTCCGGACGACCTGAAC
>JARVCL010000097.1:0-11385 GCA_040405695.1 Halorubrum sp.
ACGAGACGAACCGCGCCCCCGAGGCAATCCTTCGTCCAGACAGCGGTTTTAACCCGAACCGGGGACGTGTGCGTGGTATGGAGTTGCACAACCGAACCGTGCGAACGGACGTTCGCGAACTCGGCGCGCTGCTCGGCGACGTGCTCGCCGCACAGACGTCGACCGAGGCCTACGAGACGGTCGAGGACCTTCGGAACGCGGCGATAGCGTACCGACGCGGCGACGCCTCGAGCCGCGACCCCATTCACGAGTCTATCGACGAGCTCTCGACGACCCGTGAAGGGATCGTCGCCCGAGCGTTCACAACGTACTTCGAACTGATCAATCTCGCCGAGGAGCGCGAACGAGTCAGGGCGGTGCGGAACGCCGACACCGACGGCGCGTTACACGACTCTTTCGAGGCGACGATCGCCGAGTTCGCCGAGGCCGATGTCGACGCGGCGGAGCTCGAGGGGTTACTCGACGACGTGCTGATCGAACCGACGTTCACCGCACACCCGACGGAGGCCCGGCGGGCAACGGTGAAATCGAAGCTTCGCTCCATCGCCAACCACCTCGAGGAGCTCGACGAGCGACACCTCTCCGAGCGAGAGGAGAACGCGATCTGGCGTGACGTTACTGCCGAAGTGACGAGCCTCTGGGGAACCAGACAGGTGCGCCAGCGGCGACCAGAGCCCGAAGACGAGGCGCGAAACGTCCGATGGTACCTGGAGAACACGCTGTTCGAGGTCGTCGGCGACGCCTACGAGGAGTTCGAGAAGATTATCTCAGAAGAGTACGAGGACGTTCACTGTCCGAAGCTGTTCGAGTTCCGATCGTGGGCGGGATCGGACCGCGACGGCAACCCGTTCGTGACCCCCGACGTCACCGACGAGACGCTCGACGGACAGCGGTCGGTCGCCCTCGAGAAGTACCGCGATCAGTGTAAGCGGCTCTCGGCGGTGTTGAGCCAAGACGGCGACCGATACGCGATCGACGACGCGCTCGCGGCGTCACTCGCGGCGGACGCAGAGCAGTTCCCCGCGGTCGCCGAGGAAGCCCGCGAGCGGTACCCGGACGAGCCGTACCGGCAGAAGCTGAAGCTGATGCGCGAGCGACTCGACCGCGTCGACGACGTTCGCCCAGGTGGGTACCCAGACGGCGACGCCTTCCTCGAAGACCTCGATGTTATCGCCGAGTCGCTGTCGGCCAGCCGCCACGAGGTGGTCCGAGAGTCGTTCATCGACCCGCTCCGCCGACAGGTCGACACGTTCGGGTTCATCCTCGCCGCGCTCGACCTCCGCGACCACCGTGAGAATCACACAGAGACCGTCGCCGAGGCGGTAGGCACTGAAGGGGTCGACTACCGCTCGATGACCGAGAACGAGCGGACCGAGTTCCTCACCGAGGCTATCCTCCAGGAGGATCCGGTCATCAACGTCGAGGAGCCGGGCGATATCTCGGAGACGGCCGAGCGCGTGCTCGAACGGTTCCGCTCGCTCTCGGATTGGCAGGCGGAGTACGGCACGCAGGCCATCGACACGTACTGTATCTCGATGACCGAGGAGCCGAGCCACGTGCTGGAGGTGCTCTTTTTGGCCGACCAAGTCGGCGTCGTCACGCTGCCCGACCACTGTGGAATCGACATCGTGCCGCTGTTAGAGACCGAGTCGGCACTCAATGGGGCTGAGCGGATCCTCGGAACCCTCTTCGAGAACGAGGCGTACGGGGCGACGCTCGAGGCCCGCGATCGGGTACAGGAGGTGATGCTCGGCTACTCCGACTCGAACAAGGAGAACGGCTTCCTCGCCGCCAACTGGGACCTGTATAAGAACCAGCGTCGGCTCGCGAGCTTCTGTCGTGAGGAAGATGTCACGCTCCGGCTGTTCCACGGTCGGGGCGGCTCGATCTCTCGGGGCGGTGGTCCGATGAACGAGGCGTTGCTCGCACTCCCGAACGAGACGGTCACCGGCCAAGTGAAGTTCACCGAGCAGGGCGAAGCGATCGCCGAAAAGTACGCAAATCGTCGGATCGCAGAACGGGAGCTCGAACAGATGCTCGACGCGCAGATCCGTGCCCGCCACGAGGCAAACACGGAGCCGAGCGAAGAGGTTCCCGAGGCATGGATCGACGCCATGGAGACGATGGCGTCCGCCGCACGGACCACCTACCGGGACCTGCTGAACACAGACGGGTTCGTCGCGTACTTCGGTCAAGCGACGCCGATCTCGGTCGTGGAGGACCTCAACCTCGGCTCCCGACCGGCGTCACGATCCGGAGAGCGAACGGTCGAAGACCTCCGTGCCATTCCGTGGGTGTTCTCGTGGACACAGACCCGGCTCATCCTCCCGGGGTGGTACGCGCTCGCGTCCGGCATCGACGCGTACCTCGACGAGGGTGGCGAGGCGGCGGGACTCGAAACGCTCCGACAGATGTACGACGAATGGCCGTTTTTCCGCACCACCCTCGACAACGCCGGGCTCGCGCTCGCGAGAACCGAGCCAGAGATTGCCGCGGAGTACGCCGAGCTCGCCGACGACGAACTGCGCGAGCGATTCTTCCCAGAGCTGGTCTCCGAGTACGAGCGCGGTCGCGAACTCGTCCTCGCGATAAGCGGCCGTGACGAACTCATGCGGCGTGAGTGGCTCTCCGAGAGTCTCGACCGGCGAAACCCCTACGTCGATCCACTCAATCTGTTACAGGCCGATCTCCTCGGTCGAACACACCGCACCGACGAGGAGGAACGAACGCTCCGGCTCACGGTCAACGGGATCGCAGCGGGGATGAAGAACACGGGGTGAGACGGCCTCGGGCGGCGCGTAGCCGACAGGTCCCGTCGGGGTCAGCGCGGCTACGGCCAGAGCCCACGCAGTTCGTGTGCCTCCGCGACCCGTGAGAGCGCGACGATGTACGCGGCGTCTCGCCACGTCACCTCGTGGCGTTCGTGTGCGTCCCGAACGTCGTGCCACGCCGAGAGCATCTCCGCTTCGAGTTCGTCGTGCACCCGGTCGAGCGACCACGACCGACGGTTGATGTCTTGGAGCCACTCGAAGTACGAGACGGTGACCCCGCCGGCGTTCGCGAGAATGTCGGAGACGATCGGTACGTCGCGCTCGGTGAGAATGTCGTTCGCGGCGATCGTTGTCGGCTCGTTCGCGCCTTCGACGATGCCGACGCACAGAGCGTCACGTGTGAGTCGACGGTGTCGAACTCGTAACGCGGACGCCGTGGTAGGCCGCCGCTGTCGATTCACGCTGTAGTGTCGTCCAGCTGCATCGGTGCTGACGAGTCGGTGGTGAGGCTGAAATTGATATCGCGATATACGATATACGAGCGGAAACACCGGGACCCCAGTGCTGACCGAACGGGCGGTGTTCGCTGACCAGCGCAGTGCTGTCCGTCGAGTCGACGAAGCGTTCGCTACCGCTAGTGAAGGCTGAAAAAAGCCGTCGTATTATGCGTAGCGTTCGAGCTCGGGTCGATCGAGGTCGTCGAGGACCTCGCTCGCGACCTCGGAGAGGAACGCCTCGCCCTCGTCGCTCACGCGACGCCCCTCGCCAGCCGCCGTCGTGACCAGTCCGTCGTCCTCCAGAGCCTGCAGCGACGCGCGGATGAGCTTTCGGGAGCCGCTCGTGTGTCGGCCGGGGCGAACGATGTAGCGGTTCGATCCGCGGGTCTTCGAGCCGTACTCGGTCGCGAGCCGCTCGACACCGATAGGTTCGTTCTGTGCGACCTTCCGAAGGAGGCTCGCCGATCGAACGTACCAGAAGTCGTCCTGCTCCGGCGGCATCTCCTTGCCAGATCCGGCCTTCGCGAACGCCACCCAGTCGGGCTCGTCGATACGGTCCTCGAGTCGTGCCGCGACCGCCTCGATCAGGGCGTCAGCGGGCACGTCGTAGATGGTAACCATTGAGAGAAAATTCTCTCTAACGTCGTTTAAACCCATCGTCTTCGAGAAGCGCTGTGTGACCGGTTTTCACGGAGAGCGAGGGGGGGTCTCTGGGCTGCCAGCTGGCTCACCTCGGCTGCGTTATGCGACGTACTCGTACTTCCGCTCGTTCATGCGTCCCCAGCCAGTAAAGACGAACTCGTCTGTTGGTGCGGTGAACTCCTCGATCTCGCGGTCGAGGTCTTTGTCGTACTCGTGGACATCGTGAACGTCCTCGTACTCGTCCCACGAGAGGTCGTACCTTGCATCGAGTTGTGCGTCGATATCGAGTGCCTCGATCTCCGCTCGCCAGCCCTCTCGGAGCGTTTCGGCGTGAATCTCGGCTTGTGCCCCCGAGCCGTACGACCCAACTAATAGGGTTGTCCCGACGAACTCACCGTCCCGATCGAGGGCGTCCCGGAGCGCGCTGGCGCGGGCGATGTGGACGGAGCCGGTGTACCAGTTGCCGACCTCCCGCGAGAGCCCGAGGGTCGGTTCGACTACATCGTCGTACCACCTGCCATACTGGTCGGTCGTCTTCAGCGTGTCCATGTATCCGCGGATGGCATTCTCGTACGCCTCGCGGTCCGTGTACTCCGATTCGCGAGGCTGGCGGCCGATTTCGCCCGCCAGCTCCTCCTCGTACCCCGTATCGCGGATGACGTGTCGGTACGCGAGCAGGGCAGCCTTTCGAACCATCCCCGGGAACGGCGTGTGGAACGGGGCGTACGCGAAGTCGTCGAGGTGAATCTTTCCCGACACCGACTCGTAATCCTCTAACGCCTCGCGCATCCGCGAGAGGTACACCTGCATCGACCGCTTGCCGTCGACGCTGGGGAACTGCTGGTTCGGCTTGAGGAAGTCCGTCTCGTCCATCGAGCCGTACCCTTGGTGTGTTGACAGTTCGACCAGATCGGGGTCTTCGTCGATGAGCATCGCCACCGCGCCCGCCCCCTGTGTCGCCTCTCCAGGGTCGCCACGGGCGTACAGCGCCGTGTCCGTCGCGATCACGAGCGCGGCCCGACCACGGTGCCGTCCCGCCCGGATCCAGTTGTACGCGTCGTCGATCGCTTGGGTGCCGGCGACGCAGGCGAACTTGCGCTCGCCCTTGTTGGCGTGCCGGAAGTCGCCGTCGTACACCTGCTCGAGACACCCCGCAATGTACGTCGAGACGGGTTTCGAGTGGTCGAATGCGGACTCGGTGGCCACGTCGATCCGGCCGATGTCGGCTGGTTCGAGCCCCTTACGATCCATCAGGCGCTTGGCGGCGTTCGCGCCCATCGTGACGATGTCCTCGTAGACATCGGGAAACGAGGAGTTCTGGAGTCCGAGCCCTTTCGTGTACTTCTCCGGGTCGTCACCCTTCTGTGGAGCGAACGTGTTCGGTAAGTCGAGCTTGAGCTTGCCGGATCGGATCTCGATGGCGTCGATCCCTACTGCAGTCATACCCGGCCGTTCACTCAGTGGGCTTATGTGTGTGTCGATGGCGAGTTCGTCGATCGTGGAATAAGCTGGTGGCGGGCTCCACACGAACGGTTGGTGCGGTAAACTCTTTGATAGTGCTAAAACGTATTACAAATATGTCAACGACGGTTTCGGCAAAGATCCCCGAGGATCTCAAGCGCGAACTGGACGAAGCCGATATCAACGTCAGCGAAGCGATCCGTGAGGCCTTGGAGGAAGAGGTACGGCGTCGACGCAGGGAGCGACTGAGCGAGCGGGCAGCCGGTATAAGACGTGGAGACTCCGGATCCGTCGACGCGGACGAGATAGCCGATCTAGTGCGAGCGGACCGAACGAAGCGTGGTCAATGAGCGATGTTTCAGGGTCGGGTGAGCCCCGGTTTCGATACGAGCAGCGTCGTCGCCGTCCTGCTCGATGACGACACGCCGCCGATCTCCGTGTTGTACGACGGGCACGTCCTCGATCTCACGTTCTACGAGGCCGGAAACGTGCTCTGGAAGGTCCACACGCTTCAGGGCCGGACGACCGCCGAGGGGCACACGAAACTCGTCTCGTTGCTTGCGGACCTCCGTCGCGAACTCGTCGTTCACGACCTCGAAGAGATCGGTTTCGAGGCCGTGATGGACGTCGCAACGGAGACCGAGTTGACGTTCTACGACGCAGGCTACATTGCGTGTGCGGAGACACTGGAGACGACGCTCGTGACGGAGGACGGCGAGCTACTGGCGGCCGCTAACGAGCATGTGGGTGGTCTCCGGGTGCGGGAGTACACGTCCTGACGCTGACGAGATTACGGTGAAGTCAACCCTGACGTGCGTTGAGACCGGCTTCAAGTGATCGAACGCTGAATCCGTAGAGATGTCGATCCGCATCGGTGTCCGCGGGTTCAAGATCCTTGTGGGCTATCAGCTGTCTGGCGGCGTTCGTGCCAATCGTGACGATGCCCCCGTACACGTCCGGGAACGAGGCGTTCTGGAGTCTGAGCCCTTCGTGTGCTCTTTTGGATCGTCGCCTTTCTGCGGAGCGAACGTCAGTAAGCCGAGTTTGAGCCTTTCAATTTCGGTCTCGATGGCATCGATCACTCATCCGTTGTTTATGACGGATTTGATACTCAACTCTCCAAGCGCAGTCATAGGAGCCAGTAGTAGAAATTGTGGTGTATAGTTCGGGAGGTTAGAACATAACATTAATGCCGTCTGCTTCTGCTTCAACCTCTATATGATCGATGCTTTCGTCGTTTTCATCCAAGATTTCTACAGTGATCTCGTATTCGTCTCCAAAGTCCGCTCGACCTGGCGGTGGGTCGTGTATTGCTTCCTCTATTAGACCCTCAATTGAATCGTCCTCGAACTCATCAGACGCGTCGTTGTCTTGATTATCGAACTCAATTCTGAACGTATCGACGATCTCCGCGTTACTCACGCTAAGCTCTGACAGTGATAGCCTGGCTCTCCCTGACCCACCAAGGCCGTCCTCTGAATTATCAGTGATTTCACCTCCAGTAATCTGAGGATCGGCCTCTCCGGGGTCTCCGAACACATTTACTGTAATGCCATCGGTATCGTCACCTGAAGCCGCGAACAGCCTCGCTGTTCCTTGACTAGTCTCGATAGAGCGTGAAAAGTTGCCACCGACCGTATGTGTAGTACTGCTTTTGGGACTCGCAACCGACGAGTTAGTCGTTGAAATGTCAACGGTCGCATCAGTAATGGCGTCGGCGTCGACCAAGACTGATCCATCGATTGAGACGCTATCTCCTGTCTTGCTCTGGTTTATTTCAAGGATGTTTTCTCCCTCAGTGAAGTTTAGACCATCACCACCAGTTTCCGCGGTTTCTTCTCCTAACCAACGGACATCGAACGTCCGATTCAGATCAGCATCTCGAACGGTCACGTTCGAAAACGGTGTTCCAGCGCCCGATTGGCCGTCGTACCCGACTCGCGTCATCTGGAGGTCCCACGTTCCGGTAAACTCCACCGTGACGTTGTGAGACGTGGTGTCTACCACCCGCGCGTTTGCTTCTCCGTCACTCGTCGTGTTGCCGATCAGATCGGTCCACACGGCGGGCGAGTGGGTCGGAAGTGTGACAGTGAACGTATCGCCGGTGTCTGCTTCGACGGGAATGTCCGGGGTTGGCCCGTCCACTGTCTCTGGGTCGAGTGTCGTCGAGAGTCCCTGTCTGTTGATATCGCCGCTGTAGGCGATGAGCGACAACTTCTGATTCCCACCGTCGATCGTTCGCTGTCCGGTTACTGTCCGGTTGGCTCCCTCGAATCTATTATAAAGGAGCGAGTGCTCGAACGTCGTCCGCGGTGGGTTCTGGTACTCGTTGTACCCTGGCCGTAAGGTGAGCAATCGCGTGTCGTGCTCCTGATCGAACAGTGGGTTTGTGTTCTCGAAGTGGTCCATTTCGGCTGGGGTAACGTTCACATTCTCGATGTCGATCGGCCCCCGATCCTGCGTCGTCAACGCCCCCTCCGGTGGCGGTGGATTCACTGCGAACAGCCGCGAGTCGTACCTGAATCCGATACCGATCCGAACGGAACGCTGAAACGAACGCTGTCTCGCGTCACGGATGTCGAGCAGTGACGCTCGCAAGTCCTCCATGTCTGATTGAACGTCCTGGCTGTGGTCGAACTCTGCCGCGCTGTTCTGTGCGGGGACCGCAAACGCCTGATAGCTGGCGAGCGCAAGGATCAGGAACCCGAACAGAATCACCGTCCCGACCACGACCGACTGGCCTCGACGGTCGTGACTGAAACTCATTGTCGAGGTTCGAGCGTGGACACGTATAAACCTCCGCGACCGCGTCTCACGTCCGATAACCTGCTCGGCCCGAGGATCGCTGGTGGTACCGTATGGTTGCCGCCCACGGCAACTGTATTCTATTTTGCTATATCAAATTCGCTAAGTCCGCGATCGGACCGGGTCGTTTTTGCGCGCGGCGGTGTTCTCGGCGCGTATGGCGAAACAGCCGCATCTGCTGATCGAGGAGGGCGACGTCCACGAGATCGCGATCGTTCCCGGCGACCCAGGACGTGTCGACCGCATCGCCGCGATGTGTGACGACAGCGAGTTCGTCGCGGAGAACCGCGAGTACCGCGTCGTCAACGCGACCTACGAGGGCGTCGACCTCACCATCTGTTCGACCGGGATCGGCTGCCCCTCCGCGGCCATCGCCGTCGAGGAGCTCTCGCGCGTCGGCGTCGAGACGTTCCTCCGATGTGGCACCTGCGGCGCGCTGCAAGCGGACATGGAGGTCGGCGACATGGTCGTCGCGACGGGCGCGGCCAAGGAGGAGGGAACGAGCAAGCGCTACGAGTCGGCGGTGTACCCCGCGGTTCCGGATTACGAGGTCCTGTCGTCGCTCGTCGACGGCGCGGAGGCGAACGACGAGGACGTCCACGTGGGGCCGATCGTTTCCGACGACGCTTTTTATAACGAGAGCGAGGAGTACGTCGCGGACTGGAACGACGCGAACCTGCTGGCGATCGAGATGGAGGCCGCAACGCTGTTCGCGCTAGCCCGTCGTGAGGGACTCGCTGCGGGCGCGATCTGTACCGTCGACGGCAACCTCGTCGCCGGATCACAGAAGGGCGCGGACTCTGACGACGAACTCCCAGAGAAGGCGAAAGACAACGTCGAGCGTGCGATTCGGATTACGCTGGATGCGGTCGCCGGCTTATAAGCGGAGGACGTCGACAGCAGATAGGGATCCAGCGGACGGCACGACAGTTCGCCGGACTCCACACGGGATCTGAAGGGAGCGTCGGAAGACCGTCTCGAACGTGACGACAGGCGGATGAGCGTGTGTCGTCTCACCGAGCGCCTCCCGCCGTGGGGGTGATGCTCCACACACGAGTTTCAGGTCGACTGACGGAGTGCTCGAACCGGACCGGCGCGGACGACACATCGACCGATTCGCCCGTAGTTTTATTTCTACGCAGTTATTTACAAAGGATACAGCGAGAGCTACCATGGTCCACGACACTATCAGCACGCACGCGCCAGAACTCGCCGCCACGCCACGACAACGTGTCGTCGCCGGTGTGGCCGACGACACTGTGGAGACGGTCGCGGACCTGTACCCCCGTGGCCGGGCCGAAGAGGTCGAGGCCGCGCTTCGAGAGACGCACCTGCCAGCACTCGAAGAGGCAGGATACATCGAGTGGGACCCCGAGACCGGCGAGATCGAGCCTGGTCCCAACTTCGACGAGGCGGCAGCCCACGTCGACGATCTTCCTGCCCCGTCGATCGACCTGAAGTCGAGTAGTGCCGACGACTGATTCGCCGTCATGTCCGAACATCGATGGTCCTCACGTCGGCCAGTTCCTCTTCGTGCTCACGGCGCTCTCTGAGCGGCACTCACCGGTCGACGAACCGATCACGGTCCGCCAGCGCCGTCTTTGTCCCGTATCGCTCGACGAGTGGCTCGCCGGCTTCGCCGAGCGCTCGCATGCACGCCGTCGTCGACGCGTAATCGAGCGCGTCAGCGACGGTCGCCCACGACTGGGCCTGTAACACCTTTTGGACGAGCAGCCGCTCTTCCCGGGCATCGAGCGTTCGGGGTTCACGATCGTGAGGATCGGAGCCGCGGGAACGTCGGTCTCGGTCGCTGTTTGCCGCCGCGGTGCCAGCGCCGGAGTCCGGATCGCCGGTAGCCTCTGGAGTATCGGTCCGCGTTCCGACGAGCGTCGCCATGGCTAGGTCCCGGAACGCGCCGGGAGCGACCTCGTAGGTTCCCGGTCCGAACGACGCGCTCACGACCGCGCGCCACTCGGTGGGCGTGAGATCGAGGACGACGGGAGCCGGACACGCGGCGAGTACGCCACGGACCACGTCAGCGTCGAGGTCCCGATGAGCGTCCGAGAGCGCGTCGCGCTCACGGTCCCGCAGTGCGGCCGCGTGCCGGTCGAGCAGAGCCTTCCCAGCGGCCGTCTCTGGCCGGAGCATCACCGCCGAGTACTCGCCGGACGCGTCGTTGCGCGTCGTCGAGAGGTGGACCGACCGGTACCCCGACCGGTCCCAGAACCTGAGCAGCCGCGGAGTCGCGCCGAAGCCGACGGAAAAGTAGTCGACCGAGTCGCCGAACTCCTCGTGGACCCGGTCGAGGAGGTGCGATCCCAAGCCACGCCCGCGAAGCGTGTGGTGGGTTGCAATCCGGACGGTACGGAGGCCACGGGGGGCCGCCGCACGCTCGTCGCGGAGCTGGCTCGTGAGAACGTCCGGAACCATGTTGCCACGAACTCGCGCGCCCTCGTACATCGCCGACCGTGTCGTCGCCGGGAGGTCGCCTTCACGAGCGAGCAGCGCCACGGCGACGACGTGACCGCCGGTCGCCGAGTCCCCGGTCGAGTTACGGCCGTTCCCGCCGGCGACGAGTGCGCGGGTCTCGAGATTTGGAGCGTCGAGCAAGCGCGCGAGATCGTTTGGCTCAGTTCGGTAGTGTGCCGCGACGAGGAGGCCGAACGCCTCGCCGAGGAGGACCTCGTCGTCGACCAACTCGTCCGGGTCGAGCCGCCGATACCTGACATCCTCGACGGTCGTCTCCGCGACCGCTTCGGAGACAGGCGGCCGAGCGTCGAGGCGCAGCGCGCGCGCCGCCCACGACTCCACCGGATCGTCGACGGCGTAGCGGATCGGCTCGTCGAGTCGCACGTCTCGCGTGGTGAACTCACTCTCCGCGAGACGATCACGAAACCGAACGGCGAACCCACGCCCTGCCCCCTCGTATCCGTGAACCGTCGTGCAGAAAGCGACCGAGGGTGCGTCGAGAAATCCTTCGAGCAGCCGAACCGGGAGTGCAGCCGCTTCGTCGACGACGACGGCATCGGGCTCTCCGGGGAGCGACACCGCGACCGCCGGCGAAACGAACCGCACGCGACCGCCCCCCGAGACGCAGAGATATCGATAGTCGTTCAGGTTGCTCTCCCCGTCGCGGCCGGTTCGGTCGTCGTCCTGTCTCGCCGTCTCGGCGTCCTGTCTCGCCGTCTCGGCGTCCTGTCTCGCCGTCT
>JARVCL010000098.1:0-11008 GCA_040405695.1 Halorubrum sp.
GCCCGCTCGCGTCCGTACACGAGCGAGAGCGGACCGCGAGGGACGCAGCGGTCGCTTCGAAGCGACGGCTTCGAGGGTGGGGAGGGGTGAGGTGCGGCCACGGTGTCGTTGCGGTGCGGTCGAGGCGTGTGAAGCTGCTCGTCAGTGACCAGCAGACGACCGCGCATCAGTGACCGGCCAGGAGCGTACATCTGAACGCCGGGCCAGCGAGTCGACCGGCACTCCGGACGGAGAAGACAGCGACGGAGCGGGGGATCTGGCGTTATCGACCCGTGAGCGCCTCGCTCGCGGGCGCAAACTCGATAGTGCTCCCGCGTCCCGCCTCGCTCGCACGCTGATACAGCATGTGCGCGGCGGCGGTCGTCTCGATGCCCGTGCCGCCGGAGTCGAAGATGGTCACCTCGTCGGCCGTCGTTCGGCCGGGATGGTCGCCAGCGACGACATCACCGAGCTCGGCGGCGATCCCGTCTGATTCGTCGACGAGACCCGCGTCCATCGCGGCGAGGAACGACCCGGCATCCTGTGTGGCCCGCGCACGGAGGTCGGGAACGTACGTCGCTCGCGCGACCAGTTCGGGCGGCAACTCGTTTTTTCGTCGGTTGTACTGTCCCATCGCCGTGACGTGGGCACCGGGTTCGACGTCCGCGTCGTCGATCACCGGATCGCTCGCGGTCGTGGCGGTGACGATCACGTCTGCACCCGCGAGCGCCTCGCTCGCGCTCTCGACCGCCGTCACCTCGGGGTCGATCCGACCGTCGAACTCCGTGGCGAACGCTTCGCGGTGCTCGCGGGTCGGCGAGAAGACGCGCACAGCCTCAAACGGGCGGACGGTGGCGGTCGTCGCCAGTTGGCCACGTGCTTGTGCGCCGCTGCCGATCACGGCGACCTCCGTCGCGTCCTCGCGAGCGAGTGCGTCGACGGCGACTGCGCCGGCCGCACCCGTCTTGTACGGGTTCATCGACGCGCCGTCGATGAGCGCCAGCGGCTCACCAGAGTCCGCGTCGAACAGCGGCGTCATAAACCAGGCGTCCTCGGCACCGAACCCGGCCGCGTAAGTGTACCCACCCATCGCACCCGTCTCGGGGAGAACGGCGGCGTACGTCGTGAGCATTCCTGGCGGGTCTGGGTTCGTGAGTTTGGTACGCGGCTCGGCGGGTGCGCCGTCACCAACCTGTCGGTAAGCGTCGCGGACGGCTGTCACGTACGCCGCTGGGTCAGCGAGGTCGTCGACAGCGCTACTCGTGAGGAACAACGCATCGGTCATACCTTCCCTATCGGGCGGGCAGGAGTAAACGATCGGGACCTGAACGCGAGCGCAAGTGGTCTGAGACCGGCGAGGCGATCCGGTCAGTCCGAGTTACTGGACGCTGCCGGACCACCAGATCCGTTCGATGCTGGGGGACGACCCGGAGCCGAGCCGAGGTCCGGAGTCGAGGAGCCGGCGTCCGGCATCGGTCCACGGACGAACATCGCGTGGGCCATCAGGGCCGCCGCGACACCCGCGCCCACGGGGAGCGCCGCCTGCAACGACAACCCGACCAGATTCAGGAACGCCGTGATTCCAATCAGGGCGGCCGGAATGAGCCCGAGGACGTAGTCGTAGTACCCAGTCATATTCCATGCTGATCTATACCATTCACCCACTTAATTGTTTCCCGTAAAGGTGTGGTTACGAACTGGGTAGTAACGCGTAACCACTGTATAACTTATTTAATGATAAAGACCGAGAGTATCCCTCGAAGAAGGCTCGTCGGTTGCGGTCTCCACACGGTCGGAACCACGGGGTGGTAGAAACGACGGCGAGGACATACGGGAGACGGCAACCGCGTCCGGCAGAGGGCGGCCGCGTGTGACAGGCGGCGAGCGTGCCTGCCAGCGTGTTCACCCGGCGAGCCCGCGAACGTACCGGGAGAGAATCCGAAGCGTGGAGCCGGCGTGTTATCGGAGCCGAAAGTACGCCGCACGCCACCCGCCGAGTGCGACCGCGCCGAGCACCAACATGATCAGCATGAACGCCGGGGCCGACCCGCCGCGGAACACGAACTCACGGAGGACGAACCCGATGACAGCCGCGGGGATCCACGACCGGATCACGAGCGGGACCGACGACTTGGCCGTCTCCACCGCGCCCGCCGAGTACGCGCCGACGAGGGGTGCAACGAGCACCCATCCGATCAGGAACGGTGCCCACACGCCGAGCAGATAGACCGGCTCCTCGAGCAGAAAGTCGACGGTCGCGTGACTCAGCGTGCCGACGGTCAACAGCGCGAGCAACACGAGAATATCGCCGACCGCGAGCGGGGTCGCCGCGCGGTCGAGGCGTCCAGCGAGAAGCGACTTGACGTCCATACGGCCTCGTCAGACCCGCCCCTACTTTGTACGCACGGATTCCGTCCAGGGTGCTCGCAGAGCCCGCTGTCGGGAGCCGACGGTCACGCGTACAGCGGATGCGCTCGGCAGAGTTCGACGACGCGCTCGCCGACCTCGTAGATCACGTCCTCGTCGGTGACGCCGTCGACGACGCGGTAGATGAGGTCGCCGACCTCCTCGGTCGCCGTCTCGTCGAATCCGCGCGTAGTGAGTCCGGCGGTGCCCGCACGGATCCCGGAGGGGTCGAACGGCGAGCGCGTCTCACCCGGAACCGTGTTCCCGTTGAGCACGATGTTCGCTGCCGCGAGCGCGTCCTCTGCGTCGCCGCCGGAGAGGTCCGGATGTGATTCACGGAGGTCGGCGAGCACGAGGTGGTTGTCTGTACCGCCGGAAACCAACGAGAGCCCGTGACCCTGCAACGTCTCCGCGAGCGTTTCGGCGTTGTCGATGACCTGTTGAGCGTACGTCTCGAACTCCGGTTCGAGCGCCTCCTTGAACCCGACCGCCTTGCCAGCGACGTTGTGCATCAGCGGGCCGCCCTGTCCGCCGGGGAACACCGCCTTGTCGATGTCGTCGGCGTACTCGGCGTCACACATCACGATCCCGCCGCGGCCGGCACGGATGGTCTTGTGCGTCGAGCCGGTGACGAAGTCCGCGACCCCAACGGGCGAGGGATGAACGCCGGCGGCGACGAGCCCCGTGATGTGTGCGATATCGGCGAGGTGGTAGGCGTCGACCGCGTCGGCAGCCGCTTGAATCGCCTCCCAGTCGACCGCCCGTGGGTACGCAGAGTACCCGGAGACGACGATGTCCGGGTCGAACGACTCGGCCGTCTCGCGGAGCCCCTCGTAGTCGATGTACCCGGTGTCCGGGTCGACCTCGTACTGTTCCACCTCGTAGATCTGTCCGGTAAAGTTCGCAGGGTGCCCGTGTGAGAGGTGACCGCCGTGGTTGAGCTCGAGCGAGAGGATCTTGTCTCCCGGCTCGAGTGTCGCGTGGTACACCGCCTGGTTCGCTTGCGTCCCGGAGTGTGGCTGGACGTTGACGTGCTCGGCACCCCACAGCTCCTTCGCGCGCTCGATAGCGAGTTCCTCTACCTCGTCGGCGTGTTCACAACCGGCGTAGTAGCGTGCACCGGGGTATCCCTCGGCGTACTTGTTGGTGAGGACGCTCCCTTGCGCCTCGAGAACGGCCTTGCTGACGTGGTTCTCACTGGCAATCATCGCGAGGGTCTCTTCTTGTCTCGTTCGCTCGCCAGCCAGCGCGTCTGCGACCGCCGGGTCGACCGCCCGGAGGTTCTCGTGTTCCATACGTAACATCCAGCGTGACAGGACATTAAGCCTGTCCGTCTGCGAGATCGATCCGCGGTTCGTCGCCGGTCGAACGACCCGAGACGGGATATTAGTCGTCTGCCGTTTGTAGCCGTTAGCGGCGCTCAGAAAGCGTTTTTCGCCACGTCAGCCCCGTTAATATTAAATACGTATCTGCCTTTCAAACGAGGAGACAGATGGTGTCGAATTTACTTGAAGCGGACGTGGAAACCGTTCTCGACGAGGCGTTCGCTGGGACGGACGACGAGCTGCTCGTCGTCGACCCGTCGGCGGAGACGATCGTCGCGCTCGTCGAGGCCGGCGTCGGGCGGGACGACCTCCCGCGGATAGCGATGCTCGCCGACGAGAGCGTGTTGAAATCAGTTATGAACGACTTCCTCGTCGCGTCGAAGGCGGCGGATCTCGTCGCGATGGACGCGCTCTCGATTCGTCTCCTCCCGGAGGCGGTCGACAACGCGCTGTTCGTCTCGAAGGCCCGTGCGGTGGCGATCGTGAGCGCGGCCGATCAGGTGGGTGCGCTGTCGACGATCGACGAGGCGTTCGTCAGGAAGGTGTACGACGCCCATTACGAGGCGTTCGAGAGCGCCGAAGAGTACACGCTCCGCACCCCCCCAATCAGCCGGGTTCGTGAGACGATGGCGGCGGACATCGGCGAGACCGCCCGAGACGACTTCGACGCGATCCTCGAAGCGCTCGACGCCGCTCGAGGAGACGGTGACAGCCTCGACGAGGTGACGGTCTCACTGCTCGTCGCCGCCCGCAACGACGTGCTGTTGTACGACATCTCGAGATGGGGAGAAGATGTCGGGATCGCCTCGAAAGCGACCTTCTCACGCACGAAAACCCGCCTCGAGGATCTCGGGCTCATCGACACCGAGAAGGTGCCGATCGACGTCGGCCGGCCGCGACTCCGGCTCAAGCTCGGCGACGACCGGCTCGTCGGACTGGACGCCGACGGGTTCGCGGAGGTCGCGGTCGATCTAGCCGCATAACCGAAGCAGACAGTCGCTCGGACGAGGGGGGTCCCCGTGCGACCACCGAAAGATAGCGGTGAGGGCGTCGCGCTCTCGAACACGGCGAGAGCGACCCGTCCCACGGGGTTTTTTTCTTTGCTCGCCGTCGGCGGTAGTATGGATATCGGACTGATCGGCGACGGACCCGCCGCCGAGGCCGTCGAAGCCGCACTCGGTGACGTCGACGTGAACGTGATGCCCGTCGACCCGGAGCTGGTAGACGGGTTCGACATGGCCGTCGTCGTCGGGACGACTGGGGCTGCAGCGTTCGACGCCGCGAACGACGTTCTGAGCCGGTGGGTCGCCGTCGAGGTCGGCGGAATCGGCGGGGTTCCGCGTTCCGACATCGACGCCACAGTAACGGTGTTCGACGACGCCTGTTACGACTGTCTGCGTGCTCGCGTCGCGAGCGGCGGTGAAGAGCGCGCGGAGGCTCCGACGGGGCGGCGGTCCGCAGTCAGACACGCCGGCTCGGTCGCCGGACGCCGCACCATCCGGCTGCTGGCTGGTGACCCCGTGTCGGACACGGTTCGAGAGGTTCCTGGACCCGAGCGGTCGCTGCTCCCAGTTCCGGGCTGTGGCTGTGGTCCGGACCCCGACGACACAGTTCCGCGAGGCGAGGCGGGTGACACGGCGGCCTCGACCGATGACAGCACAACCGACTCGGATCACGGCGGAGCAGATCGGTCGCTCTCGGCGTCGCTCGACCGGGCCGAACGTGCCGTCGATCAGCGGATTGGACTCCTCGCCGAGGTCGGCGAGCGCGAGTCGTTCCCGATCCCGTATTACGTGGCGCGGCTCGCCGACACGACCCCGTTCTCGGACGCTCAGGCCGCGGAGTTCGCCGGGGGGGCCGACGACGACTGGGACCGGGCGTTTATGAAGGCGCTCGGAGAGGGGTTAGAGCGGTACGCCGCCGGCGTATACCGAACCGCGTCGTTCACGACCACGAGCGCCGCCGAGGTCGCGAGCCCCGTCCCGCCGGACGCGTTCGTCCGCCCCGACTCGGCCGCCGAGTACGACCCGGACGACGTGCTTCCGTGGACGACCGGCGAACGGCTGGACGACGGCGGGCGTGTGAGTCTCCCGGCGGAGTTCGTCCAGTTTCCCCCGCCGGAGAGACGGTACCGCCCCGCGATCACGACCGGGCTCGGGCTCGGCAACACCGGTCCAGAGGCCGTCCTCTCTGGACTCTACGAGGTGATCGAGCGTGACGCGACGATGACGACCTGGTACTCGACGACGGAGCCGCTCGGGCTCGATGTCGACGATCCGCGGTTCGACCGACTCGTGAAACGGGCGCGCGCGGAGTCGCTGTCGGTGACGCCGCTTCTCGTCACCACCGACATCGACGTCCCAGTCGTGGCCGTCGGTGTCTATCGAGACGGCGAGTGGCCGCGCTTCGCCGCCGGATCCGGAGCGGCGCTCGACCCCGTTTCCGCGGCGCGTGCCGCGCTCGCAGAGGCGCTCCAGAACTGGACTGAACTCCGAGCGATGGGCGAGGAGGCCGCCACCGAAGAGAGCGCGGCCATCGGCCACCACGCCGACCTTCCCGACGCGACGCGCGCGTTCTTCGATCCGGAGACGACCGTGCCAACCGACGGAATCGGTGAACCGAACCGCTCGGGAGCGGCAGAACTCGACGCCGTGGTCGAGCGCGTTCGTGCTGCAGGACTCTCCCCACTCGTCGCCAGCACGACGACCCGAGACGTGGCCACACTCGGCTTCGAGGCGGTTCGCGTGCTCGTCCCCGAAGCCCAGCCGCTGTTTACCGGGGACCCCTTCTTCGGCGAGCGTGCTCGCGACGTGCCCCGATCGATGGGGTTCGAGCCGGCGCTCAACCGGCCGTATCACCCGTTCCCGTGATCACTCCGCTCACCGTGCCCGCCACCGGAGAACTGTCGCCGTGGAGGCCATAACTGTTACCCCGCGTATTTACTTGTCTCCGCGCCGCAACACTCGGCATGCACGTCGTTACCGACGAATCCGTCGAGTCGACAGAGGCGGTTCCAGGCGTCCACCTGACACAGGGTGCGGTCGGCGAGGAAGCCAGTATCCAGCAGTTTTACATCGAGCCCGGAGCGGAGGTGCCCGAACACGAGCACCCACACGAGCAGGTTGGCACCGTCACGAGCGGGACGCTCACGTTCGTCGTCGACGGCGAGGAACGTCCGGTTCACGCGGGGGACACCTTCGTCGTTCCCGGCGGCGAGCCGCACAGCGCGTACAACGACCGGGACGTTCCGGTCGAAGGGTTCGACGTCTTCGCGCCACCCCGGCCGAATCCGGACTGGCAGGAGTAGCCGCTGTCGTCGGGGTGTCGTCGAGGCGGGATTGGCTGGCGATTACGGACGGGCCGCCGACCCGTCGTTTTTTCGCGGCGGCCGTCGAGCGTGTGGTATGGACCGCGACACGGTAACCCCACAGGTGTCCGAGTTCCCCGGCGAGCGGGCCGCCGAGCTGGTCGAGCACCACCACCGGTCTGCCGCCCCGAGCACGTACGTCTACGAGTTCGCGTGGGACCGCACCGCGCCTGCGGCTGGACCGTTCTGCACCGACGTCGACGGTAACGTGTTGATGGATTTCACGAGCCACGTCGCCGCCGCCCCGCTCGGTTACAACAACCCGCTGATCACGGAGCCACTGGCCGAGTTCGACCTCGTCGACCCGCTGAAGATCGCGGGCCAGGACTTCTACGTCTCCGACGGGAACCCCCCCGGTGAGGGAGCACCCGGCCCAGCGGACCTCATGGAACGGCTCACGGAAGCGACGCGTCACTACGGGATGGACACGGTGTTTCTCTCGAACTCCGGGGCAGAGGCGGTCGAAAACGCGATCAAGATCTCTTACGACGACGCCGACGGGGCGAAGTACGCGATCACCTTCGACGGCGCGTTCCACGGCCGGACGCTCGGCGCGCTCTCGCTCAACCGTTCGAAGGCCGTCTACCGGCGCGAGTTCCCCGAGATCAGCACGGTCCACGACATGCCCTTCTGTGCGGACCGCGACTGCACCCGGGGGACCTGTTCGTGCGGATTCTTCGCCGGCGGAACCTCACGGCTGCAGAAGAAACTCGACCCGAACGGCGGGCACATCGACCCCGACTCGGTCGCGTACCTGATCATGGAACCGATCCAGGGCGAAGGCGGTTACCGGTTCCCCTCAGAGGCGTTCATGAACGAGGTCGCCGCCGTGACCGACGAACACGACATCACTCTCGTCGCCGACGAGATCCAGGCTGGCGTCGGCCGAACCGGCAAGATGTGGGGCTCCGATCACTACGCGATCGAGCCCGACGTGATCGCGAGCGCGAAAGCGCTCCGTGTTGGCGCGACGATCTCCCGGTCGGACGTGTTCCCCGAGGAGACCGGGCGGATCTCCTCGACGTGGGGAGCCGGAGACATCGTCGCCTCGCTGCAAGGAGCGCTGACACTCGACGCCATCGAGGAGGAAGGGCTCATGGAGAACGCGACGGTCCGCGGCCGGCAGTTCCGCGAAACGCTGACGGACGCCGACCCCGAGGGTGTCGTCGACGTGCGCGGACTCGGCCTCATGCTCGCCGTCGAGTTCGACACGAAAGAGCGCCGCGACGAGGTGATGGAGCGTGCGGTGACCCACGGCCTCCTCACGCTGGCATGCGGGACGAACGTGCTTCGGATCCTCCCGCCGCTCGATGTCACCGAACGCGAGATTGCGCTCGGCTGTGATCTGCTGACGACCGCCATCGCCGAGGCGGCCTGAAGATCCGCGTCGGGCAACCAGCACCAATAAACGACTCACGACCGGATCAGACGTATGACCGATTCCGACGCGGACCGGGGGGGATCCGCAGGGGGATTCGACGTATCTCGGGACCTCCCCGCCAACCTGCCCCCAATCCGTGACGCGCTGATCGACTGGTACGAGACGGACCACCGGGAGTTCCCGTGGCGACGAACTGAAGATCCTTACGAGATACTCGTCAGCGAAGTGATGAGCCAGCAGACACAACTCGACCGAGTCGTCTCGGCGTGGAAGGACTTCCTCGACCGCTGGCCGACCGCCGCGGATCTAGCGGCCGCAGAGCGGGGCGACGTCGTCGCGTTCTGGTCGGACCACTCACTCGGCTACAACAACCGTGCGAAGTATCTGCACGAGGCGGCCACACAGGTCGAAACCACCTACGACGGCGAGTTCCCACGAACACCCGACGAGCTCTCCGAACTGATGGGTGTCGGGCCGTACACCGCCAACGCAGTCGCGTCGTTCGCGTTCAACAACGGGGACGCAGTCGTCGACACGAACGTCAAACGCGTCCTCTACCGCGCGTTCGACGTGCCAGACGACGACGCAGCGTTCGAGCGGGCCGCTTCTCGTCTCATGCCCGATGGAGAGTCCCGCGTGTGGAACAACGCGATTATGGAACTCGGCGGCGTCGCCTGCGGAAAGAAGCCACGCTGTGACGAGGCGGGATGCCCGTGGCGTGAGTGGTGCCACGCGTACCAGACGGGTGACTTCACCGCACCAGACGTGCCGACACAGCCGAGCTTCGAGGGGAGCCGCCGGCAGTTTCGCGGTCGGATCGTCCGACTCCTCGGTGAACACGGCGAGATGGGACTGGACACCCTCGGTCACCGTGTTCGGGTGGATTACACACCGGACGGTGCGTACGGACGCGAGTGGCTCCGCGGGCTCGTCGATGATCTTGCGGATGACGGACTCGTCGACGTTGTGGAGGGCGGAGACGATCCGTCTGTTCGACTTCGATCGTGAGGATACCGCCTGTGGCTCGCCCGTGAACCAGACGGGAGCTGAGAGCCTCGACGGCGGCAGATGAGCTTCTCAACAGCGGAGTTGAGACAAACTACGAGCAGGTCGAACAGCTCTGGAAGATGGTGATCGAGCGAGCACGCAACCGGCAACGAGCAGATACGAGGAGCACCGACCCAGCACAGCGCCTTCTCGGTCGTACTCGCTCGATCACGACGCCGACTCGGACTCGGTGACGATTCCGGGTTCGTCGCTGGCGATGACGACGATCCGGTCGGTGACATCCTCCATCGTGTTGGCGAGTTCGTCGAGGAGAATCGCGAACTCGCGGTACAACAGCGCGTCCGCGGTCCGTCCGCCGTCGAAGGCGGTTGCTATCACGTCGTCGCGAATCGCATCACACCGGCTCTCGCCGGCGCGGACCGCCTCGATTCTTTCAGTCAGTGTCACCGTCTCGTTGGGAGCCGTGAGCCCGTGGACGAACTGTTCGACGACCTCGCCGAGCTGTTCGGCCATCGTCACGGCCTCGGCAGCCATCTCGGTGAGTCCCTCGAACGGCTCGGTACCGTGTTCGGGTCTCGTCATCACGAGTTCCTGTGTGATCCGCTCGGTGTGGTTGGCGATCACGTCTAGGTCGTTGTACAGCTCGATGAGCGAGGCGGCGTTGAAGTTGACTCGGGTGTTGAGCAGGCCGATGTCCTGTGGGCCGGAATCCGTTATCGATCCGGTTATCTCGCGGTTCACGTCGTCGCACTCGCTTTCTATCGCGGCGATCCGCTCAACGGTGTCGTGATACGCTCCGTCGGCCTCGTAACGGTCGAAGGCCTCGGGCAGGAGCTCGATACAGTCGATGAGTCGATCGAAGTACGCGGCCGTCCGTGACTCCAGTCGATCCCCGAAGTCGGTGTCGTCGGTCATGGGTACAGTTGTGTGCTCGTTCGACCGACATTGATTAAGTCGTGTCGGCCAGGACCGGTGACCGCGGCGGACGATCGAACGGGGAGCCTCTGGCGGTCGACACCGTCGGATCGCCACCCGTTTAGTCACCGGGGCCGAAACCAACGGTATGAGCGAGACCATCGATACGGACCTCTACGAGCGGACGAAAGCGCTCTTGGAGCCCGGCGAGATCGAGCTCGTCGGCTGTGTCGTTCACACGACGCTGAGCGGCCAAGAGGACCTCGAACTCCACGAGCTGACCGTCGAGCTCAACGACGTCATCGCCGACCACGCGGAGAAGGGAGAGACCTACATCGAGGCGGGTAACGACAACTCAGAGTTCGCCTCGAACCAGTTTCAGGGGCTCACGCTCGCGGACGAGGCGTTCGTCTGGGAGTGCCAGCAGCTGCTTCGCGACGGGACGTTCGACATCGTCATCTACTACGAGGCAGGCGTCGATCAAGACGCGCTCGCCGGGGACATCGAGACCCTCGACGGTGTCGGTAACGTGATGACGGTTCCGTGATTCGGACGCTGCGCGTGATTCGAGGGCAGGGCAGGATCCGAACCCGAAGCGTTACAGCGAGGTACACGTGAGCGTGAGCG
>JARVCL010000099.1:0-10972 GCA_040405695.1 Halorubrum sp.
TCCCGTCATCGGGGACCCGATCGACATGGATCGGTTCCGCGAGATCGGCCGCCAAGACGAGGGCGTGTTGTGTTACATCGAGGACTGTACGAACGCCGGAAAGAAAGGTCGCACTCCGTCCGAGTCGTTCGCGCGCGAACACCTCCGTGACACGCTCACCTCGATGGAGGATTACTCGGGCGGCATCGTCGCGACGACGTTCTCCTCGCACATTGCTCGCGTGAAGTCGCTCGTCGAGTTCGCCCGAGAGATCGGTCGCCAGCCGGTGCTGCTCGGCCGCTCGATGGAGAAGTACTCCGGCACAGCCGAACGGCTCGACTTCGTCGACTTCCAAGGCGACGTTGGCATGTACGGCCACCGGAAGTCGGTCGATCGCACGTTCAAGCGGATCATGAAAGAGGGGAAGGGGAACTTCCTTCCCATCGTGACGGGCCACCAGGGCGAGCCACGCGCCATGCTGACCCGGATGGGTCGCGGGGAAACACCGTACGAACTGGACGACGGCGACAAGGTTGTCTTCAGTGCGACGGTGATCCCCGAACCAACCAACGAGGGGCAGCGCTACCAGTCCGAACAGCTACTCCGGATGCAGGGCGCACGGATCTACGACGACATCCACGTCTCCGGCCACCTCCGTGAGGAGGGTCACTACGAGATGCTCCAGGCGCTCCAGCCCCAGCATCTCCTGCCAGCACACCAGAACCTCAAGGGACGCTCGCCGTACGTCGATCTCGCGACCTCACAGGGGTACAAGCTCGGCCGTGACCTCCACGTCACGCAGAACGGAAACACGATTCAGCTCGTCGAATGACCAACGAGACAACGGAGGCGCGGGTGCTCGACGCCATCCGCGAGCGGCGCGATCTGGTCAACGTCGCTATCGACGAGGAGTTACCGATAGGACACCCTGAGCGGCTCTACGAGGCCTCCCGGTACATCCTCGAAGCCGGAGGAAAGCGGCTCAGGCCGACGGTGACGACGCTCGCAGCCGAGGCCGTCACGGGAACCGACCCGATGAGTGCCGACTTCCGCGAGTTCGCCTCGCTCGACGGGGATCCGGTCGACATCATGCGCGCCGCCGTCGCCATCGAGGTGATTCAGTCGTTCACGCTGATCCACGACGACATCATGGACGAGGACAACCTGCGGCGAGGGGTCCCGGCCGTCCACGAACAGTACGACACCTCGACGGCGATTCTCGCCGGTGACACGCTGTACTCGAAGGCGTTCGAGATCATGACAGAGACCGGAGCAGACCCGTCCAACGGGTTGGAGGCGATGCGGCTGCTCGCGACCACCTGCACGGAGATCTGTGAGGGCCAAGCGCTCGACGTCGCCTTCGAGACGCGCGACGATATCCTCCCCGAGGAGTATCTCGAGATGGTCGAGTTGAAGACTGCCGTGTTGTACGGGGCGGCCGCCGCGACTCCGGCGGTTCTCCTCGGTGCCGACGACGACGTCGTCGAGGGGCTCTACCGGTACGGGATCGACTCCGGGCGGGCGTTCCAGATCCAAGACGACGTGCTCGATCTGACGGTGCCCTCCGCGGAGCTCGGCAAGCAGCGCGGGTCGGACCTCGTCGAAGGCAAAGAGACACTGATAACGCTTCACGCCCGTCAGCAGGGCGTCGATGTCGACGACCTCGTCGAGGCCGAGACACCGGCGGCGGTGACGGAAGCCGAGATCGACGACGCGGTCGCCGCTCTCGAAGCGACCGAGTCTATCTCGTACGCACGTGAGACCGCCGAGGAGCTCACCGCCCGGTCGAAGGCTCACCTCGAAGTGCTTCCGGAAAATGATTCCCGGAGCCTCCTCGAAGACCTCGCAGATTACCTCATCACTCGCGGCTACTGACCGCGCTCGCCGCGCCCCCGTTCTGCGCTCCGTCACGACAACGCCGAGAGAAACGGGCGACCGCGGAACACAAGAGAATTGCCTGTCCCCCCGCGAGGAGATGTATGACCGATTACTTCGAGGTCCACGAGCGGGACGGCGCGGCCCGGCTCGGCGAGGTCCGTCTCGCCGACCCGGTCACGACACCCGCGCTCGCAGACCCGTTTCTCCGGGACGCGGGAAGCCTCTGGACGGCCGACCGTGAGATACCGGAGGGCGACGACAACACACTCACAGTGCTCCCACACCGCTCGTTTCCAGCCGGAACTCGCACGGAGGTCCGCGAGTCGTTCCGGGTCGACCACCCAGCCATCGACGCGCCTACGGCCGCTGTCGTCTCCAGCGAAAGCGCTCGTGACGTGGGTGCGGACGCGTACGTGCTCTCGGACGCGACTGGGTTCGTAGGTCACGCCGAGGCGTTCCGTGACGCGATCCTCTCGGTGAAGGCGGCGATTCCAACCGACACCGCGCTCGTGCTCTCGGGCGTCGCCACGCCTGCGAACGTCGCGACGCTCGTCGCCGCTGGTGTCGACCTCGTGGACGGGACGCTCGCACGGACGAAAGGCACGGATGGGAAGTACCTGACGGCGGACGCCGAACACTTCCTGTCTGACCTCGAAGAGCTCCCGTGCGCCTGTCCCGCGTGTGCGAAACCACGAGACTCGTTCACGCGGGCGGACTGTAAAAGACACAACGTCAACGCTCTCGAAGCCGAGCTCCGTCGGGTTCGCGAGCGGATCCGTGCCGGTCGACTCCGGGATTATCTCGAGGGGCAGGCCCGCCACGAGGGGTGGCTAACCGCCACGCTTCGTCTGTTCGACGACCAGTGGGAGTATCTCGAGCGGCGGACACCGATACTGCGCGACACCGAACTCACCGCTGCGTCCGCGGAGACGCTCGACCGCGTCGAGATCAAACGCTTCGCCGACCGGGTTACGAGTCGCTACCGGAACCGGTTCTCCGACCAGCCGCTGGTGTTGGTGCCCTGTTCGGCGACCAAGCCGTACAGCGACTCGCAGAGCCACCGGCAGTTCCACGACGCCATCCAGTGGCGTGGCCACACCGTCTCGATGACCTCGCCTATCGGTGTCGTCCCACAGGAACTGGAGACGACGTACCCCGCACAACACTACGACGCGGTCGTCACCGGCGACTGGAGCGAGGCGGAGATCTCGTTCGTCGCGGAGGTGCTCCGGCGGTACCTCCAGCGGAACGACTACTCACGGGTTGTCGCACACGTCCCCGCGGACGGCTATCGCGAGATCTGTGAGCGCGTCGAACACGACCCGGCGATACCGGTCCCGTTCGAGTACACCTGCGTCGACCACCCGACAACAGACGCGTCGCTCGGCGAGTTGAACGCCACACTATCGGGCGAACCTGCCTACAGCAAACGCGAACGCGAGCACAACACCGTCCGTGCGATCGCCGACTACCTCTTGGGTGACAGCGCTGGCGACGCGGTGTTCGGAGACGAGGCGGGCGACGCGGCGATCCGAACCACCGGTCGCTACCCCAAACTCCAGGTGTGGGCCGACGACGACGACGGCGGCAGAGGGGGAGAGCCGGGGACCCAGCTCGCGACGATGGTGCCGCAGTACGGCACCCTCTCGTTCACGCTCGCCGGCGCGCGCCGATGGGTGGAAAGCGACGCGCCGACGAAGCGGGTCGAGATCGACCGATTCGTCCCACACGGCTCGGTGCTCGCGCCCGGCGTCGTCGACGCCGACCCCACCATCCGCGTCGGCGACGAGGTCGTCATCGAGGGGCCAAAGGCGTTCGCGGTCGGACGCGCGGAGATGCCCGGCCCAGAGATGGTCGAGGCGACACGTGGGGTCGCCAGCGGCGTGCGCCACGTGGACGAGCGCTCGTAGCCGTCACGGCCACGGTCACCCGTCAGGTCGTGTCGCCACCGGACGAGACGTACGTTTCGAGCCGGCCGACCCGGCCGTCCACGAGCGAAAACACGTCGACGAACGCGAACAGCTCCGCGCCGTCGGCGTCGAGCAGGCGACCCTGCACAGCCACGTCACCGCTCGTGACTGCGTCCTCGACGTTCGTGGTCCCGGCCGTGCGTGTCTGTTCGGCCGTGTTCGCGCTATCGGTCCCAGCACCGTCCGACCCGGCCGGTCCGAGGTCGTACACGTTCTCGACGACGTGAGTCGTGTCGGTCAGCGGCCGCTCGTCGCGGGTGAACGCGACGAACCGGTCACGGCCACGGAGGGTTCTGTCCGGCCGGTGGTGTACGAACGAAGGAGTGAGCAGATCGGCGAGCGTGTCGTACTCGTCGTCGTCGATTCGTCGGTAATACTCTTTCGCGAGCGTCTGTGGGTCCGTCATCGGTCGGTGAGGCGAACGGCTCGACGAGAGACGAAAGCGGGTCTCACGACGCGAGTTCGTCGAACTCGGTGGCGGATCGGCGGGTGCCCTTCGAGATGATCACGTCGTCGGCACGAAGCGTCGTGTCGATATCGGGGCCGAGGAGCCACCCCTCGTCCGGGCGGCGAACCGCGAGGACGCTCGTGGCGATATCGGTCGCGGGAACGCCCGCCGCAACGTCGGTGCCGTCGAGCGTACTTCCCGCACGGACCGTGGTTCGGGTGATTATCTCGTCTGACTCTTGGACCGCCATCTCTACGACGGGGTGGACGCCGATGTCACGGATCACGCCCTCGGTGATCTCCAGTGCCGCGTCGGAAATCTCCTCCGTTGCGACGCCGAGGTGGATCAGTCCGCGAAGCGCGACAGGGTCGTCGGCTTCCGTCGCCGCCCGGAGCGTCCACGCCTCGAACCGAGACTGGAGTGCGTCGACCTCCACCTCCAGATTCGTCACCTCCTCTGCGAGCTCCTCGTTGTCGAACAACACGGAGCCGTACGCCAGATCGACCGCGAGTTCGGAGAGGTTCTTCATCAACACGATCGAGTCGACGGCGCGCTCGAGATCGTCGATCGCGGGCTCGACCGGCTCTTTCGGTTCGAACGGCTCTCCAGTGAGCGCGGGATAGACGGTCCCCACGCCACCCTCCGGGCCACGGAGGAGGGCCACGTCGTCGGGCTCCAGTTTCGTGTCCGGCCCCGGATTGAGAATCCAATCGTCGTCGCGACGAATGGCGATGACACGGACACCGGTTTCAGACTCCAGGTCGATCGCCTGCAGCGTTCGGCCGGCGTAGTCGGAGTCGGCTGTGACGGTGCCGCGGACGAGCGTCTCGACCCCCTCGGAGAGCGCCCCACGCATCGCGTCGGGGAGGCCGATCTCCTCTAACACGATCTTCGCGATGTCGCCGGCGGCGTCCGAGATCTTGTCCGCAGCGGCGACGACACCGAGGACGGGGGCGAGCCGTTCCGCCTCGTCCGGGTTCCGCGCCGCGAGCATCAGGCTCATCCGGGCGCGCATCTGGAGGACGTCCATTCGGTTCTCGAGTTCGATCACCTCCTGTGCGACCGTCGAGCTGCCGTGTAACACCGCCGAGTACGAGAGGTCGATGAGCAGTTCCGCGGTGTCTTTCATCTCCACCAGGAGGTCTTTCACGCTCGCCGGCTCGTAGGTGACCTTCTGTGGCGGGGTCCGTCCCTCGAATCGTCCCATGGGTCGTTCCTCTCCGGCGGCGAGTAAAAGGCTTGTTACGGGACGGTCGACTCGTCTGTCTCGTCCGTCTCGGCTGCGTCGTCGAGAGCGGCACCCGCGACGTAGCCGTCCGCCGATCCCTCGGCAGGAGCTGGCGTCGCGAGGTCGACGAGCACGAGCCACCGGAGGAGCCGGTCTGCACGGTCCCGCCACGTGTCTGTCCAGTTCGGGTCGCGTGCCCGGTCGTGCCGCGGGACCGATTCCCGGGTGGCGGCGAACAGCGAGTCGGCGGTCACTGGGTCCTCTGCCGACGCGACACGCAACAGCACGAGCGCGTCTGGAACGAGAAGCACCCCGTCACGGAGCCCCTCACGCACGAGTTCGGGAGTCGGGTCGGTGTCGGTCCGGACGAACCCCCGGGAGGTTTCGCGAACGAGCCCGAGCGTCCGGAGGAACGCGAGCCAGTCGTTCGCCGTCTCTCGGTTCGGGAGCCCTCGGCGTTCACGGAGACGGGCACAACAGTCGTCGGTCCGCCCGGGCACGAGCGGGACCGCCCGCTGGAACGCGGCGAGGTCGGCGAGCGTGTCCGGCGGCTCCGGCACCGGTTTGATCCGCATCGTCCAGGCGGCTCAGCGGTAGCCGAACGACTCGGCGAGGAGCGTCTCGTCGGTCTCGCCGACGGTGTAGACCGGCCCGTCGACGACGTCGACGGTGACCTGTGCGGGCGCGAACACGCTTTCGGGCACCTGATAAAAGTCCCAGTCTGCCTCCTCGAACACCTCGACGAACGGCTTCCCGTAGTCGTCACGCACGGTCGAGACGATCTGGTCGAACCGGTCGTCGTCGCGGGCGACCTGCAGGTGGACCGTCCCGCCGTACGCGAGCGCGTCGTTGGTGCGGCCCATGGCGAGCGCCTCGTCGCGCGTGGCCGGCGCGACCGGCGCGGCACCGGACGCGTGTAACACGTCGGTCGGTTCGTAGCCGACCTCTAACAGGCGAAACACGGCGAGTTCGGCGGCCCGTGCGGCGGTCGAAACCGATCCGGCGGTCGACCCGGTGGCGTACGTCGGGAGAAACACCCCTTCGGGGTCGACTTCGGCGAGTTCGGCGACGTGTTCGGCGACGGTTTCATCGGGGAGTGTGGTCGACTCGACCGCGAGCGTGGCGAACTCCGAGGAGTCGTAGTACCCGACCCGCTCGAACTCCGTCTCTTGACCAACGAGTGCTCGGGCGGGGCCGGATCCAAGCCCCTCGAACCCGTTCTCGAACGCGAGCTCCCAGCCTGCCTTCTGTGAACACAGCAGGGAGATGGCGGGATGATCCGTCGACAACTCGACGTACGTTCGAGGCGCACCCGCAAGGTCGCCCACACGGGTGTTGACGCTGGCCAGCCCGGCGGTCTGAATCTCCGCGAGCAATAACCCTGCCTCCACGCCTCCGTTGGCGTCGACGCCAAAGTCGACGACCGTGGCTCCATTTTCGAGTTCGTAACCCGCGATGTCGAGTTCGCCGGCGAAGTCGAGCGCCTCGTCGACGAGTTCGATCGCGGTCCGGTTGATGCTCTCCATACGCCTCTTTTTTCCCCCGGACGTAAGGGACTTACCGGTCGGCGGCGCAGTGGCGTGCGATCGAGCGGTGTCCCGTGCACACGGTGGCTTAGCGAGACTCGATCCGTCGCGCGCGAAATCGGTCAGTTCGCGTTCGTGGTCTCGATTGGTTCGACGAGGAAGACGTACCCCGAATACGCGTTGTCGAGGTTCGTCGGTGCCTCCTCGCCGGTGTGTCGCTCACAGAGAAACGCGGACGCCTCGACGGCCCCTTTTCCTGTCTCCTCTTGATATCGTTCGGTCACCGAGAACGTCGCCGTCTCTGTACACCCCCGGCGATAGCACTCGACCGGCGTGTCGTCTGGCGGTTCCGGCTCGTCGCCTCGCGCCACTGCCTCCGAGATGTCACGTTGCATCTGTCGGCGCTCTGCTGTGCGGGCCTGGCTCTCTCGTCCCTCCTTGGTGTCCGGCATACCGCGACATCGGAGCGGGAACGACATAACGTTCCGGGCCACCGCGTGGTGGCGAGACGTTCGGACGACAGACGCGACGCGGTCGAGCCGGGAACCCGCTCACTCACCAGAAGCCGTCCCCGGGACCTGACGGGCCACGCGGGCCGCGAGAACGGGGATCAGGGTTGATCTCGACCATCTCGGTCTCGGATCGCGGATCGATCTCACGCCCCTCCTCGTATCGGACGAACGAGAGATAAAATGCTTTCCCGCACCCAGTCTCGTCGTCGCCGGTTGCTGCGGGGTTAGTGCGCTCTCGGCTGGGTCCGTCGGCGGCGGGGTGTCTGTCGGCGGCGGCGTTCCCACCGTCTTCTCGCCCGCCCGAGTCGACATCGTCGCCGTCCTCGTCGACGCCGGGTCCTGTACGAGGAGCCCAGACGACGCCGTCGCTCTCGCCACAGACGAACCGGACGCCGTCTGCCTCGTCGTTCTCGAACGGCGCTGTCGGCTCGACGTATCGCCATCCCTCGAACGGGTACGGCGTCACCGCCTTATCAGAGAGGTACCCTTCCCGCTCGACCTCGACGACGGTCTCACACGCCGGGCAGTGGTAGGTGACCGGATAGCTCATACGGGTAATAGGGAGCGAGTCGGTATACGCCCGTCGGCGAGCACTGGTCACGTCTCACGCGCCGACCGTGGACACGCCAAGTATTTGATCGGCGGACACGTCGGGTCGGTAATGGCCGACTCCTCGCGAACGGGACCCACGGGAGCCGACTCCGGAACCGGCGACGCCGACGAGACTGGCACGACCGACGAGAGCGGCGGTCCTGAGGGGCGGGACGACGCCAACCGGACCGGACTCACGAGGCGACGCCTACTGCTCGGCGCGGGCGGCGCGGCAGGCGCCCTCGCCGGTGGGGGTGTGTACGTCTCGCGGGTACTCGACGGTGAGGCCGCCGGGTTCACAGCCCCGACCACACATCCCGTTCTCGACAGCCGTGGACGCGCTCTCGAGGGTCGACCCGAACGGGCTGGGTCGTGGGGGTTCGAGGACGCAGAAGCGGTGTTTCTGTTCGTTCACGGCTTCGCGACCGACGCCACGGACGCGCGCGACCAGGCGTACACCGCGGAGCGGGGTTTACACGAGATTTGGACCGACGACGATCCGGTCGTCGCGTACAGCTGGGACGCCGATATCGGCTGGGGTGACGCGAAGCGCGAGGCCGACGCAACCGCCGGACCGCTTGCAGACTGGCTGATCGAGTGGGCCGACGAGGATGCCCGGCCCGTTCACCTCCTTGGATACTCGCTCGGCGCACGGGTGACCGGCGCGCTGCTCCAACACCTCACGGAGCGAAACCGACCCGACGTGCTCGCGTCGGTCTCGCTGCTCGGTGGTGCGATCCCGAGAGCCAGCGTGACCCGTGACGGGACGTACGGGCCGGCGATCGAGGGAGTGTCCGCGCCGGTGACGAACTTTCACAGCCGGAACGACCGGGTGCTCGGCTGGGTGTATCGGGCGTCAGATCGTGTCCGCGCGGTCGGCCGCGGGGGAGTGGCCGCCTCGGCGTCCCTCCCTGAAGGGTACCGCGACGTCGACGTGACCGACCTCGTCGAGGACCACTACTCGTACTTTCAGCCGGGAGCTGGCTGTTTAGAGCGGGTCGTCGAGCGGATCGAGTGATGCGGCGGTCGTTTCATCTCTCAGGCGAGACCAGCCCCAACGAGCATCAATCGTGTCCCGATGACGGTCAAGAGGCCGAGCACGACCCCTCGACGGAGTCGTTCGTTCACCCGACCACGGAGCCGTGATCCCACAGCCACACCCGCGACGGCCGGTACAGCGGCGAGGGCGGACGCGAGCGCGAGGTCGACGCTCGGATACAGCCCCAGTGTGCCGGCGACGACGACGCGGAGTCCGTTGATACCGACGAACACCATCGCGACGACGCCGACGAACAGCCCGTGTGAGAGGTCGAAGCTCCTGACAAACGCGACGATCTGGACGCCGACGTTCGTCGCACCAAAGAGGAGGCCCGAGAGCCCGCCGACGCCCGCCATCGCGAGCGGTGTTTCGACGAAACAACGGTCTGTGGCCCCTGAGAGCGCGGGAAGCGGCTGGATCCGCTGGGCTGTCAGGACGAACCCGAGGCAAATACCACCGAGGAGGAGTCGGAGCGGGGCGTCCGGGAGCCGGTCGAGCAGCGTCATCCCGAAGACGGTTCCGACGGTCGCAGCGACGAGCAACGGCGCGAACCGCGTGCCACAAGTTCGAAGATCTGTGCTGGAGAGTTCGCCGACAAGCGTGAGATTCACCGCGAGTATCGGCAGGATCATGAACACGACGGCGCTGGCCGGATCGAGCACCGTCGCAAGCACGGTCGTGCCGACGACTGCGAAGCCGAAGCCCGCGATACCGTTGACGGTACCCGCAACGGCGATCACGAGTGCGACCGTCGCGATCACCTCGACCGGCACTCCGGGACTCATGTCGTGACCACGGGACGGACAGGGATAAACAGCCGTCTGGCGTGCGGTGGACGGAAACAGACGGGGCGGCATCACGCATTCGAGCGGCGCTACGTTCTGCGCCGCTCCGGTGCCGAGTCACAGCACCTGACGCCAGCGCTCTCGACGCTGGTGCACGACGGCTCGACGGGAGACGACGAGATGACCCCGGAACCGCTTTCACTCGGGGCCGCAACGCTTAGACCATGATCGACGAGACGGTCGCCGAGATCCGAGCGATGCGGACCCACAGCACGTCAGCGGTGGCTGTGAAGGCGACACAGTCGCTCGCGGAGCTGCTCGACCGCGACTACCGCACCGTCGACGAGTTCGAGCGCGACCTCGAACACAACGCGGGCGTGTTACGCCGGTCGAACCCCTCTCACGCCGCCTTACACAACGCGATGCGGGAGGTCGAACGGTCGATCGTCGGCGAACCGACCTCCGTCGACGATGCCAAACAACTGTTAGAGGAGACCATCGACCGTGTCGTCGAAGACGTCGAAACCTCGAAGGCTGCCGCCGCGGCCAACGCCGCCGAGCGGATCGGCGACGGTGATACCCTGCTGGTTCACGACTACTCAACGACCGTGCTCGAATCCATCGAGGCGGCCGCGAGAGACGGGGCACACCTGACGGTGTACGTCACCGAGGCGCGCCCCCGAACGCTCGGCCGGAAGACCGCTCGCGCGCTCGCCGGAATGGACCGCGTGGACGCGCACATGGTCGTCGACAGCGCCATGGGGTACGCCCTTCGCGACTGCGACCGCGTGCTCCTCGGAATCACGTGTATCACCGGTGGGACGTACTACAACCGGGTCGGAACGTTCCCGCTCGTCGTCACCGCGCGCGAGCTCGGCGTCCCCGTCACCGCGGTCGGATCCGGCGCGAAGACCATCGAGGAGTTCCGCTTCGAGAACGAGTTCCGCGACGACGTCGAAGTGATGCGTGAGCCCGTCGAGCGCGTGACCATAGAGAACCCCAGTTACGACGCCACT
>JARVCL010000100.1:0-10334 GCA_040405695.1 Halorubrum sp.
AACGATGCGGAAAAGCGGCCCACCGAAAGGACTGATCTCGTATCTCGTGCTGGAGCTGCTCGCCGAGCGGCCGCGATACGGGTACGAACTACTGGGCGAGATTACGGAGATCAGCGGCGGCCACTGGGAGCCGTCGTACGGGTCGGTCTATCCGATACTGTACAAGTTCGAGGAGGATGGAGTCACAGAGCGGATCGAGCGCGAGGACGAACCCGATCGGAAGTACTTCAAACTCACGGACGAGGGGCGGGAGACGCTCGCCGAGAAGCGCGCTGAAATTGGGAGCCAGGCACACGACTTCGCCGATGTCGTCTTGGGGTTCTATCACCTGTACGCGGCGCTCACGACCGACGATCGGTTCGCCGTTGACGACACCGCCGGCGACTGGCGCTACGACGAGCGCCACAGCGCGTGGATCGTCGAACAGATGATCCGACACCACGAGCGCGACTTCGGCGAGTTCGAACGGATAACCGATTCGGTCGAGGAGTTCCACGCTGCCACCGAAGAGGCGAGCGTCGAGACGACTGATGTGGAGGAAGACCGCGACGGGACGACAGACGACGAGGCTCCCGACGACCCAGCGGCTGGAACGAGTGACGCAGACGAGCGCGAGACAACCTCCGGGTCTGCCGACTGACCTCGTCGTTCGTGCGGCTCACCTGTCGATCAGTCTGCCGAGTAGACCGTTCGGGAGCCCCGCATGAACGAGTCGGTCGTAGAGTCGGTCGGGGAGCACCACAGCGAGCCGCGGCAGCCACGTCGCTCGACGGCTCACCCGATATCGGGTTCGTGGTCGCTCGGTGGTCGCCGCCGTGACGACGGTTTCGACGACCGTCTCGATGTCCGTTGCAGCCGGCGTGTACGACTCGAACGCCCGATACTCGTCGGCGTACGCGCTCTCCATCCGACGGTCGCCACCGGTGTCCGCACCACGCGCGCTGCTGGTCCGTTGTCGGACACCGTCGGCTGCACGTTCGTTGAATCCGGTTCGCACCGGCCCCGGCTCGACGAGTGCGACGGTCGCACCGCGGGGTTCGAGTTCACGACGCAGTGTGTCGGTGTACCCCCGCAGGCCGGCCTTTGCGGCGCTGTACGCGCCATGATAGGGCAGCGCGACAGCACCGAGCATGGACCCGACCACGACCACGCGTCCGTCGCGAGCGCGGATCGTCGGGGCGGTCGCACGAACGACCGTGTGAACCGTCGTGAGGTTCGTCTCCAACTGTCGGCGGAGCGCGTCGGGGGTCGTGTCCTCTACTGCTGCGATCTCGTAGCCGCCGGCACACGTGACGAGGACGTCGACCGGCTCCCCGGCGAGTGTCTCTTGGACAGCCGCGCCGTCTGTGAGATCCAAGACGTGTGTCTCGACCGAGTCGGGGAGCTGAGCGAGTCGCGCCGGATCCCGGTCGAGTCCGAGAACGTCGTGTCCTCTCTCCACCAGTCGCTCCGTGACTCCGCTCCCGATCCCGCCAGCGGCTCCGGTGACGACGACGCGCATACTGCCGCGTCGGCGCTCCGACCTGATAGTAGGGGCGTTTTCGAGACGACCCCCACTCGCTCCAGAAGGACTATATTGGTTACCCGCAACGCTTCCAGATATGCCAACGGAGGAACCGCAAGTCCCCATCGTCTGTGCCGACTGCGAGACGGAGACGCGCGTCCCGCTTTCGGACGTCGCGGACGCCATCGAGCGACACAACGACGGCAAACACGACGGTGAGGAGGTCGCCGAGGTCGACCCGGCACTGAAAGACCATCTGGCCGACCTGGTCGCCGAAGATATGGGCCTGTTCGACGAAGCGACCGAGGCCTGACCCGGCGAGGCGACGACGCCATCGGTGTCTCGTCGGACCCAGACGAACGGACGGGGTCAGTCGTGGTCCGCGAGCGCGCCTCGGGGGTGTCCTTTGTGCTGGAGGTTGCGGTTGTCGCGTTTCTGGACCGCCGTCGCTGGAATCACCTCGTCGACTTCCGAGCGCGGCCGCCCGGTGTACCCGTGGGTCGGATGCTCCTCACAGTGTGCCATCGCATCGTGTGCTCCCTCCCACGGTCCGGCCTCGCACTCGTCCGCCGTGCAGACGAACACTATCTCTTCTGACATGCTACTCGGGTTTATCGACCGGGTGTATAAAAAGCCCACACTCAGATTATCACATTTGATATCGGACGGCGGGGCCGGCTCGATCCCGACTCAGTCGCCAGCCACGGGGGCCCCCAGCATCTCGACGCTGGTGCCGTCGTGTCGGCAGTCCTCGAGGGCGTGTTTGGCGGTGAACCCCGCCTCGTGGGCGGTCGCGCCGCGGCCCACGCCGACCTGGAGCTGTACGTCGACGTCGGCGGCGACGTGATCGACCGCGTCGGTGAACGCGGACCGACGGAGATCCGGACAGACGGCGATGATGTTGTCGCCGCCGACGAAAAACGAGAGCGCGCCGTGCTGTTCTCGCAGGTACCGCATCAGCGAGGCGTACGCCTGTTCGATGTTGATGAACGTGTCGAACTCGTTGAGTCGGTCGGTGTACTTTCCGGTCGCGTTCACCACGTCGAAGTGGGCGATCTGAACGTCTGATGGGCCCGTCTCGGTGAGATACTCGCCGCCGAGCACCTCCGTCCGGGTGGCGTCCTGTGCGCTCCCTTCGTGTTGAAGCTCGCTGTTCGCCGCCTCGAGGGCGTCGACGGGGCGGTTGCTCACGGCGGTGCCGAGGCTGACCGTCACCGGGTAGCGGTTCCCGATCGACTCCTGGAGCGTGGCGTGAGCGTCACGGCCGACGCCGTTCGTCACCGCGATCATGTTGTCGAACCTGGTGAAGAACGCGTAGCCGTCGCGGTGGCCGAGGAACTCGGCAATGTCGGCGAACAGCCGGGACTGGAGCGTCTGGAGATCCATCTCGCGGCGGGGCTCTGGCGTCACCGTCCACGGCCCGTAGTTGTCGATCTGGACGAGCGTCACCTGAGTCTTCGTCACAATAGCTCCCGATTGGGGACGCCCTCGTTTTACCCTTCCGTTATCCCGAAGATGGGACGGTTCCCGGAACTGCGACAGTACACCGCGTCTGTGGGTATCGATCTGGTCGACCGACGGTCACAGGCGACCCGACCCCGACCGGTGACCTGGCTGGCCGGCGGTCACAGTCAGCGTGACCCGGCGGGCCAGCGGCTACTGCTGACCGTCGGAGCGACACGCCATCGGTTCGACGCCGGCGTGAGTTCCAGCGGAGGTCGGCGTCGGAGCGCAACCACTACAGTGCTCCCGAGCGGAACGGAGCCATGAACGTCTCCGGAGCGGTGCTCGATGTCGACGGGACCCTCGTTCGCGGAAACGACCCTATACCCGGCGCGCCGGCTGGCTACCGGCGGATCTGTGAGGCCGGGATCGACCCGCTGTTCGTCTCGAACAACCCGACGAAAGCGCCCTCTGCGTACGTGGACCGTCTCGGCACAGCAGGGTACGACGCCGACGCGGAGCGAGTGATAACCGCCGGCACCGTGACGACCGAGTACCTCCGGCGACACCACAGAACCGACGACCTGTACTGTATCGGCGCGCCGGGGCTGCTCGACCAGTTCGACGCCGCAGGGCTGTCGACGACGGACGATGTCGACACCGCGGACGCACTGGTCGCGTCGATAGACCACGAGTTCGACTACGACGACCTGTGTGCGGGATTGTGGGCGCTCGACCGTGACATTCCGTTCATCGGCACGGATCCCGACATCGTCATCCCCGCTCCCGAGCGAGACGTGCCGGGGTCCGGCGCCGTGATCCGGTCGATCGCCGCCGTCGCCGGGCGCGAGCCGGACATCGTCCTCGGCAAGCCTTCCGACCCCGCAATCGAGATGATCCGCCGACGGCTTCCGCATCCACCCGAGGAGTGTCTCGTCGTCGGCGACCGTCTCGACACCGACATCGCGCTCGGCGCACGCGCCGGCATGACGACCGTGCTCGTGCGTTCCGGCGTCACCGACGCGGAGGCGCTCGCCGAGAGCGAGGTGGAGCCCGACCACGTCATCGACCACCTCGGCGAGATTGCCCGTGTGATAGACTGAAGCGACGGATCAGGTAAACAACCGGCAAAAATTTATATATCTGTGCGCTGTTGGCTCGTGTATGACAGGCGTTCACTCACACGAACCGACGCCGGACGAGGAGGAGGACCCGGAGGAGACAGTCCGAATCGTCGAAGGCCACGCGGTCCGGTTCAACGAGTACCGTTACTGAACACGGCCCGCGTAGAGCCCCACCGCCGTCCGTGTCGTTCTCGACTCTTCACTCGCCGCGCTCGATGAGTCGTCACTGACCCGTTGTCGGGAGGGTTAAGTGGCCGTCGGCGGTACTCCGCGTGTGAATCGGAGGCTCAAGCGAGCGGGCGTCTTTGCCGGCGTGGGCGCGCTCGCGGTCGTCGCGCCCGCCCTCGGCGACGCCGCGGCCGTGCCGTTTCTCGCGATTGCCGGCGCGGTCCTCTTCGGGATCCGAGACGGGCCGTGGTTCGAAATCCTCGCGCTCCCGGGTGACCGCGAGGCCGAACGCCTGTACGGACTCGGCGCGTTCGCGCTCGCGCTCGCTGGTCTCGCTGCGTTCGCGACGCTTCCTCGTGTTCCCCTCCCGTTCGGCGCGTTCGTCGCCGCCGCTCTCGCGGTCGGTGGCGGCCGTCTGGGATACGCCCTGTTCGACCGCCGCTTCGACGGCGAGTTCAAACTCGTCGGCGGCTATCTCGTCGTCGGCGCCCTCGCTGCACTCGTCGGGCAGGCCGTCGTCGCGGCCGTCGCCGGCGAGTTCCCCGTTCCGGACCCTCTGGTGGCGGCAGACGCGTTACTCGTCTCGCTCCCAGTGTTCACCTTCCTCGCGGCGGTTGCCGCGCTGATGGCGGCGCTCGTCCGGTCGTTCGTGTACGACCGGGACGAGCACATCACGGTCGTGGTCGTTGCGTTCGTCGTCTGGGGATTCCTCGCACTCGAGCCGACCGTGAGCGCCCTCGGTATCGTCGCCGGGCTCGCCGTCACTGTCGCGCTCGGATACGTCTCGTACGCGCTCGGAGCCGCATCAGTTCCGGGGATGTTGACCGGCGTGTTGCTCGCGCTGCTCACCGTGGTACTCGGCGGTGTCGGGTGGTTCCTCACCCTCATGATGTTCTACTCGGTTGGCGCGCTGGCCTCGAAGTACCGCTTCGACGAGAAGGCCGAGCGGGGAGTCGCACAGGAGAATCAGGGCGCTCGTGGCACCGGAAACGTCCTCGCGAACTCCGCGGTCGCGCTCGTCGCGCTCATCGGGTACGCCGCAACCGACCACGTCGGCGTCACGCCGGCGCTGTTCGGCTTCGCGTTCGCTGGCGCGATCGGCACGGCGATGGCCGACACGCTCTCCTCTGAGATCGGCGGGTTGTTCGACGGGCCACGACTGATCACGACGCTCGAGCGGGTCGAGCCGGGCACCGACGGGGCGGTCACGTGGCAAGGTGAACTCGCTGGCGGAGTGGGGGCGGTGCTCGTCGCCGCCGTCGCCGCAGTCGGGATTCCGCTCGGCGATCCCGTCGGCGGCGGCGCGGTCGTCTTCGTCGCCGGTGTCGTCGGCATGACGGTCGACAGCCTCCTCGGCGTGCTGATAGAGGGCGAACGGGTCGGCAATCAGAGCGTGAACTTCTTGGCGACGCTCGCAGGAGCGTTCGTCGCAGTCGGCGGTGGACTGCTTCTCTGATGCCCCCCACCGACGACCCCGACCCTCGCGTTCGACCCGCGAACCCGACGGATGCCGACCGGCTCCGTGCGCTCCAATCACACCTCAGACAGCCCAGCCCTGAGCTCTTACGGTACGGGCGTATCGCTGGGACCGTCCTCGTGAGCGTCGCCGGAGAGCGCGGTGCCGACACCGGCTCCGCGTCCAACCCAGACGATCCGGTTGGATATCTCCTCCCAGTCGACGCCCCGGGCCGCCCCGGCTGTCACCTCGCGGAACTCGTCGTCGACCCCGCGTTCCGACGGGAAGGACGAGCCAGGGCGCTCCTCACAGTGGTTCTCCGAGACGCCGACGGACCAGCGACGCTGCAGGCACACCCAGACAACGACGCCGCGCGGTCGCTGTACGAGTCGATGGGGTTCGACGTGGTCGATCGACGGCCGAACGCGTACGCCGACGCCGACGCGCTCGTGTTCCGACACGAGTAACTCGCCTCGGGGTCAGGCGCGCGTGAACGGTTCGAGCCGGCTCGTCACCGCCTCACGGGTGGTGACTGACACAGACACAAGGCCTATTCGGAGCGCATACGTTTCCCGACGTATGAGCCGATCCGATACGGACGCCGACGCCGATGCCGGGGTCGACGTCGACTTCGGCGAGGACGGACTCGTCCCCGCCGTCGCTCAGGACGCCGACGACGGCGAGGTGTTGATGCTCGCGTACGTCTCACCGGAGGCATTAGAGCGAACCCGCGAGACGGGGGAGGCGCACTACTACTCGCGCTCACGCGAGGAGCTCTGGCACAAAGGGGCGTCCTCTGGGCACACCCAGTCGGTGCGAGAGATTCGTGTCGACTGTGACGCCGACACCCTGTTGTACCTCGTCGACCAGTCGGTCGGCGCGTGCCACACGGGCCATCGGTCGTGTTTCTACCGAACCATCGAGGGCGACCACGTCGGCGAGCGCGCGTTCGATCCTGGCGAGGTGTACTGATGCGGGATCCGAGGGTCACCGGCAGGGTCGTCATCGACGACGTGGTCACCGACGGCGGCACGGTCGTCGACGAGGAACGCGTCGACTCGGACGACGCGATCCAGACGGCAGGGGAGGCTGCCGGCGAGCTTCGCGAGCGGTACGACGAACTCCTCGCGCTCGAATCCCGAATCGCCGAGCTCGGTGAGGACCGGGTCGAAGCCGCCGCAGATGCCTACCGACGGGCGCACCGCGTGCTCGACCAGTACGAGGAGGACGCGGTCGGTAGCGGCGACTTCGAGTCGTACGTCCGCTTCGAGGGGGCGTTCGCCAACGCCACGAGCGTCGACGACGACGCGCTCGCGGCAGATGCGTTCGCAGCGGCTGACGAGGCGGTGGACAAGCGCCGACTCTCCGAACGCGACTTCGCCGCCGCCCGTGACGCGTTAACACCCGCCGAGACGTACGTCGACCTCCTGACCGAGCGCGACGACGCGAGAGACGCGTACCGGGCCGCCCGGAAAACCGCCCGCGAGGCTCGCGGCGAACTGGCCGACCGGCTCGACGAGCTCCGGGCAATCGCCGACATGGCGGATGCGGATCTCGACGCCGACGTAGACCGACTTCGTGATCCGGTCGAGACGTACAACGAGCGGATCCGCGAGGCGTTCCGCTCCTTTTATCGATCCGCGTCGGCGCGTGCGGTCCTCGACTTCATCGAGCGCGCAGACGGAACACCGTTCGTCGACGCCGACGTACCGCCGGTTGCCCTCCGCGAGTACGTCGACGAGTACGCCGCCGGCGAGGAGCCGCTGCCGACGCTGTTGGAGTACGCCGACTACTCGAATTCGAAGCTCGGCCACTACGTCCACGACCCCGGGGCGCTCCGCACGGCGGTCGCGGTGCACAAGACGTACATCGACCGGATCGACGCCGGCCCGCTCACCCTCGACTGGCCGCCTGCGCCGGGCGACGAACTGGCGTACGCGATCGACGAGCTGATCCCGCTCGTCTCGCGGATCGCCGACGACGAGACGGTGGCGACCCTCCGTGACGTTCGCGACCTGGCTCGCTCGGACGAGTACGAACGGCTGCGTCGCGCGGCCGAGGTGCGTGACGCCCTCGATGACGCAGCCCTCGCGCTGCTCGAATCCGGTGAGGTCGACGACCGGGTCGGGGAGGCGGCACAGACGCTCGACCTCGTCGACGCCGTGCTCGCGGAAACAGCGCGCGAGTAACGAGTCCGAGGCGACAGCCGAACGGAACGGGAGTGATCGCTTATATACCGCCGGCGACGACGCGAACGTATGACCAGATTCGACGCCGCGACCGAGTCGGAGCGACTGGCGCTGTTCGCGGACGCGGCGACGGCTCATCGAACTCGTGGCAGCGACGTGATGACCGTCGACGTCGACCCCGAGAGCGACGTCACCGATGGCGGCGAGATTCCGCCGTGGATCCAGCTCACCGGGACCGAAGTGGTGCTGGACTGCACCGACGAGGAGCTGGACCGCTTAAAAGAACTGGTAGCGGAGTTTCCGGAGTTCCGGATCGACGAGCTCGTAAGCCCCGAAGACGCGGAAGGAACGAACGCCGTGGTCACCGCGCGGTCCGACGCGAACCGCGTCGCCGGCTTCATCGAGCGGGCGTTCCGAGAGGTGTACGAGCTCGACCAGAAATATAAAGCGTGGGTGACAGCTGTCTAACTGGGCGACGCGGCTCGCGTCGGTGACAGCTGTCTAACTGGGTGACGCGGCTCGCGTCGAAATGATTCGGGGTAGACCATCAGCCGCGTGCCGAACGCGGAGCGCGTGCCGACCACAGCGCACGCGACGGTGCTCCACCTCGCGGACAATTTCACAAATTAGAGGCCAATTTTATTATTGCATGGGCCGAAACGCCGCTCGTGTCAAACGACGATTCACTCGATGACCTGCTCGACGAACTGGAGAACCACGGTGATCTTGACCGGATAGAACAGGAGCTCTCGGTGACCGTCGAAGAGCGACGGTACGGAAAGGCGATGACGATTGTCGAGGGGTTCACCGGGTCGCGCTCCGAGATGGAGGCGCTCGCGTCCGACCTGAAGTCGTCGCTCGCGACCGGCGGGACGACGACCGAGGTAGCCATCGAACTGCAGGGCGACCACCGCGATCGGCTTCCCGACCTCCTCCAGGACATGGGATACTCGGTACGGTGAGTCGAACGACGACCGGGTCCGTCCCGCTGGACAGCGTGCGGCCCGGATCGAACGAACTGTGTGATCCGCTTCACCCACGCGATAAGAGCGGGGCTTTGGTGACGCGGCCGAACGTGGATACCTTCGGGTCGGGGGCGTCATCTTCGCCGGATCAATAGCTTGAAATTCACGCCGCCGCCGAACACTCGTATGGCGCTCGAAAAGGACGTCGACTGTCCGTCGTGTGAGGGAACGACCTCGTTCTACCGAACTGCGGCGATGACGGTCCACCTCGGCGAGAAGACGAAGTGGCGGTGTTCGAAGTGTGGCTACGGGTTCGTCTCGATCAACGGGATCAACACGCTCCCGGCCTGACGCTCCCCGGGTTATTCGACCGCTGACCGCCGACTCGCGTCACGACCCCCGAACCACGTCGGCCTCCAGTACGCCGACCCCGTCGACCTCCGCGCGCACCGTGTCGCCGTCTTCGATCACGCCTGCACCCGGTGTCCCGGTCGATATCAGGTCACCCGTCTCCAGCGTCATCACTCGCGAGTGGACGGCGACGAGCTCTGGCGGCGAGAACAGCATCCGGTCGAGCGTGTTCTCGGCGACGACGTCGTCGTTCACCACCGTCCGGACCTCGATATCGTCGAGGCGGTCGATCGTTGCCGGCGTGGACACCCACGGCCCGACGACGCAGAACGTGTCGTAGCTCTTCGCCCGGGTGAGAAAGCGGGGGTTCCGTTCGAGCACGTCCTCCGCAGTCACGTCGATCACGGGGACGAACCCGGCGACCACGTCCGCGAACACCGCCTCGTCGACGTCCCGGCAGGTGCGCCCGATCACGATCCCGAGCTCCGCTTCGGCCGTCACGCGCGCCGACTCGGAGACCGGTGGAAGGCGGATCGGTCCGCCGGGTGCGGCCAACGTCGTCGTCGGCTTCATGAAGCTTGCGGGCTCATCGGGACGGGTCTCGTCGAGATCGGCGGCGTGATCGGCGTAGTTGAGCCCGATCCCCCACAGCTTTCCGGGGTCGAACGGGAGCCCGAACGAGAGGTGTTCGGCGGGGGTCCGGCTCGCGGGAAGCGCGTCGACCGGGGGTACCACCGCGGGACCACCGGTGACCGCTCCGAGGGCGTCACCCACGTCGTCGACCCCGGCGGCGGCCAGCGGGACGAACCCGTCGTCGTCGCCGACGAGCGGCTTCCCCTCGACGGTCCGGGCGAAGCGGTGTGTCTCGCTGAACATCACTCCTCGCGGTCGGTCCAGAAGTCGAACCCGCGACCCGGTGCGAACACGTCGAGCCCGACCGCGCGCTCGTCGGTCGCGTTCTCGACGCGGTGGGTCTCCCAGGCGTCGAGGTGGACGGAGTCGTACTCGCCGAGCGTCACGCTCCGCTCTTCGGTATGAACCGTCAGCTCGCCCTCCAGACAGACACACACCTGCTCGTTCTCGTGGTCGTGATCGGGCGAGGCGTGACCCGGCGGCTTCTCGAACCACTCGAAC
>JARVCL010000101.1:0-10287 GCA_040405695.1 Halorubrum sp.
TTCGGCGTGTTCGTCGATCTCGACCAGTACGAGGAGAAACGCGGCCTCTGTCACATCAGCGAGGTCGCCTCCGGCTGGATCAAGAACGTCCGCGACCACGTCCGTGAGGGACAGACGGTCGTCGCGAAAGTGTTAGAGGTCGACGAGTCCTCCAACCAGATCGACCTGTCGATTAAAGACGTCAACGAGCACCAGCGCAAGGAGACGATACAGGAGTGGAAAAACGAGCGTAAGGCCGACAACTGGATGCTCATCGCGCTCGGCGAGGATGTCGCCGACGAGCGATACACCGCCGTCGCCAACGCCCTCCTCGTGGAGTACGACTCGCTGTACGACGCCTTCGAGTCGGCCGCGATCAGCGGCGAAGAAGCGCTGGAGAACGTCGATATCGACGCGGACGCGGTCGAATCTATCGTCGCCGCCGCCCGCGACAACGTCTCCGTTCCCTACGTCGACGTGACCGGCTACGTCGACCTCGAATCCCCTGCGCCGGACGGCGTCGACGACGTCAGAGATGCCCTCGAAGCGGCGGCAGGCAACGGCGAGGTACCCGACGGTGTCGACCTCGACGTCGGGTACGTCGGCTCGCCCGAGTACCGGATCAAGGTTCGCGCGCCGGACTACAAGACGGCCGAAGACCAACTCGAAGCGGCCGCAACTCGCGCCCGTGAAGCCATCGAGGCCGCCGGCGGGACCGGCGAGTTCCATCGCGAACGCCGCGAGGACGACGAGTAACCATACGCGATAGCCACACCCCCAGTATTCCACAGCCGATCCTGCTCCAATCGTTTCTCCATGCGCTCTGATATCCGGGTCTGCTCGAACTGGGAGTCCGTTCACGACCGTCCGGTGTACACCCTCGGTGACCGGTGTCCAGCCTGTGACGGGCCGACAGAAAACAGTGCGCCAGCGCCGTTCGACCCGACCGACCGATACGGCGAGTACCGACGACGGGCGCGCTCGGACGGACCGAAGTGACGTGGACGAGAATGGACCACCCCAACGGCGACTGCGAGCCAATCCGTGACGGCCGGCCAGGCTCTCTGCGCCCAGTGGAACGACGCTCGAATAGCCATCCTCTTGTGACCGCCGCCCGTCCGTACCCAGTATGAACGATATCGAGATCGACGAGGTAGCGTCGCCAGAGCTCGACGACCCGGTGCTCATCGAGGGACTCCCTGGCGTCGGCCACGTGGGGAAGCTCGCGGCCGAGCACCTGCTGGAGGAGTTCGACGGCGACCTCGTGCGACGAGTGTACGCGACGGAGTTCCCGCCACAGGTGAGCGTCGACGGCGAGGACGGGGTCGCGTCGCTCACCTGTGCGGAGTTCCACGCCGTAACGACGGGCGACACTGACTTACTCGTGTTGACCGGTGACCACCAAGCCGGCTCGAACGAGGGCCACTACCGGCTTACCTCGACGTTCCTCGACATTGCCGAGTCGTTCGGGGCGGAGCGGGCGTTCGCGCTCGGTGGCGTCCCCACCGGCGAACTCGTCGAGGAACACACGGTACTCGGCGCGGTCTCGGACCCGACACTTACCGACGAGCTTCGCGGGGCCGGTGTCGAGTTCCGACCCGACGAGCCGGCGGGCGGAATCGTCGGCGTCTCCGGACTCGTGTTAGGGTTGGGCGGTCGTCGCGGCATCGAGGCAGCGTGCCTGATGGGCGAGACCAGCGGCTACCTCGTCGACCCCAAGAGCGCCCGCGCGGTGTTAGCGGTGCTGGAGTCGGTGCTCGACTTCGAGGTCGCGTACGACTCATTAGAGGACCGCGCAGAGGAGATGGAAGAGGTCGTCGGCAAGATTCGTGAGATGCAGGAGGGGCCGGCGGTGCCGGACGACGATCTGCGGTACATTGGGTAGCCAGACGGGAGACGACACCCTCGGTTCCGGCAGAGCTAAACGGGATCCCCGATCATCGTTCGTGTATGACCGAGGCACGAATCGCCGGGGTGGGGCTCACGCGGTTCGGGAGTCATCCCGAGCGCACGGGACGGGACCTGTTCGCGGAGGCGGCTGCCAACGCGTTCGCCGACGCGAGTGTCGACCCCGCGGCGGTCGACGAGCTCAACTACGGGAACTTCATGGGCGGCATCGCCGAGCATCAGGGTCATCAGGCACCGTTGATGGCCGAAGCAGCTGGCCTTCGGTGTCCTGCGACCCGCTACGAGGAGGCGTGTGCCTCGGCTGGCGTCGCCGTCCGCGAAGCAGTGCGGACCGTTCGTGCGGGCGAGGCAGACGTCGTCCTCGCGGGCGGCATGGAGCGGATGACACACCTCGGCACCGACGGGGCGACGGAGGGGCTCGCCATCGCCGCCGACGACCTCTTCGAGGTTCGCTCAGGGATGACGTTTCCAGGGGCGTACGCGCTGATGGCGCGAGCGTACTTCGAACAGTACGGCGGGAGTCGAGACGCGCTCGCTCACATCACGGCGAAGAACCACGCGAACGCCGTCCCGAACGAATACGCACAGTATCGCCGGGAGGTGTCTGTCGCGGAGGCGCTGGAGTCGCCCCCGGTCGCCTCGCCGTTACACCTCTACGACGCCTGCCCGATCACCGACGGCGCGAGCGCGCTCGTCGTCGTCTCGGCCGACTACGCAGACACACACGGTCACGACGCGCCGGTCGCGGTGGCCGGCACGGGGCAGGGAGCGGACCGGATGGCGCTGGCCGACCGCGAGTACCTCGCGCGAACGCCCGCGGCGACGGCGGCCGCGACGGCCGCCTACGACGACGCGGGCGTGGGGCCAGCAGACGTCGATGTCGCGGAGGTGCACGACTGCTTTACCATCGCAGAGGTGCTCGCCATCGAGTCGCTCGGATTCGTCGCAGAAGGTGAGGGGATCACGGCGGCACGCGACGGGCTCACGACCCCCGACGGCGACCTTCCTGTGAACCTCTCCGGCGGACTGAAAGCGAAAGGCCACCCGGTCGGCGCGACCGGTGGCTCGCAAATCGCCGAGTTGACCCGGCTGCTCCGCGGTGACCACCCGAACAGCGACCGGGTGCCGGACGCCGACGTCGGGGTCACACACAACGCCGGCGGGACGGTCGCCAGCGCCGTGGTGCACGTGCTGGAGGTGGCAGAATGAGCGACGACGGAGCGCCCACCCAGAACGCCGGCTACGATGAGTGGCTGGACGCGCTCGCCGCGGACGAGGGCTACGCACTCGTCTGTCCGGCGGGACACGGTTCGCTCCCGCCGCGACGGATCTGTCCCGAGTGCGGATCGACGTCGCTGTCCGAGGAGTTGCTCCCGACGGTCGGACGCGTTGAGACGGCCACCGTTGTCCACGTGCCGCCGCCGCGGTTCGCCGACGACGCGCCGTACGTCACCGCTATCGCGTCGTTCGATCCGGTTCGGCTGACGGGGGTCCTCAGAGGCGTCGACCTCGACGGGACCGGAAGTAACACGGGTAGTGACTCGGGGGACCGCGACGGGGTGGCGGCAGTCGGCACGTCGGTCGAGGTGTGCGTCGAGACGCGAGCTACCGACGAGGGGTCAATCGTCGTTTTCCGACCGATCGACGACTGATTCACTCACCCTTATATAGTCGTTCGCCGGTCCGGGTCGGGAGGCCGGCGGCCTCGACCGCCTCGACCACGCGGTCGATATCGTACCTGACACGGCGGAGGTCGACCTCGTCGGCAGCCGTATCGAGTACGGCGTACGCGGCGTCGGGGTTGCCGTCACGGGGCTGACCGACGCTCCCGGGGTTGATCACGAGCCGATTCCCGACCGACTCCGCTCCCTGCACGTGGGTGTGTCCCAAGACGAGACCGTCGACAGGCCCCTCGAGCGCGTCGAGGTGTCGGTCGAGGGTCGAGAACTCCGCCGGATAGACGTATGCGTCTTCGCGCTCGGGAGCGGGATGCGAGTGGACGAGGTGGTACCGGCCGCCGCCGACCGTCGTCGCTCGCGGGAGCGAGCGGAGCCACTCGATGTCTGCCGCGGAGAGCGCTCGTTTCGCGTGGTCGAGGCCCGCTTCCGCCATTCGATTTGCCCGGTATCGTTCTGGTGTCTCGACCGTGCGGTCGTGGTTGCCCCGAACCGTCACAGTCGCGATGTCGCGCACGCGTTCGACGCACTCGGCTGGCCAGGGATTGTAACCGATCACGTCCCCAGCACAGACGACCTGGTCGACTGCGGGCATATCCTCGAGGACCGCTTCGAGCGCCGGGAGGTTCGCGTGGATATCCGAGAGGAGTCCGACTCTCATCGGACACCGATTTGTGGTCGACACGCGAATAACTTCGGCTGTTTTGGACCCGCTGGCCGCTCCTGAGACGATGTCGGTCGGCTGCGCTCACAGCGATTCGGAACCAATCTCGTCTGGCCTCGGTTTCACCCGCTCGCCCCTGCCGTCGCTTCGGGAACGCCTATACCACTAGGTCGTGTAGCGTTCGACGATGACCGACTCCGATACTGACGGGGACCCGTCACCAGGTGCGGGGTGGTTCGACGGCCTCACGGCTGGCGATTTCGGCCCGACCTCTGCCGCCGAGGCCGACGACGGGACCGGAACGGACGGGGCCGTCTCAGGTATCGTCCACGAACGAATTGCCGACGGGACCGCCGACGAGCCGCGTGAGTGGCCCACGATCGCCGTCGCGTCTGGTTTCGCGGACGACGAAGCGTCGTACTACGATCGGCTTCACGCAGCGACCGTCGCGAGCACTCGGGCGAGTGTCAGGGCGCGTGAACGCGCCGACGATCAACAGCTGATCCACGCGGTCAGGGCGAAAGACGACTGCGAGCGCGTCGCAAACGAGCTGGCCGAGCGGGCCGCCGAGTGGTCCGGAAGCCTGTTCAGCGAGGTCGACGTCGGAATCGACGGGGCGCGCAGCGTCGCGGAGCGGGAGCCGACGACCGACCTCGAACGTCGGGCGGTGTCGCTGTCGGAACGGGTCGCCGAACTGGCGGACGAGCGAGACGCGCTTGCGGCCACCATCGAACGGGTCGCGCCGGCGGTCGCGCCAAACCTCTCGGAGATGGCGGGGCCCGAGCTCGCGGCGCGGCTGATCGCTCTCGCCGGCGGACTGGAGTCGCTCGCGAAGAAGCCCGCTGGAACCGTTCAGGTGCTCGGTGCCGAAGACGCGCTGTTCGCTCACCTCTCTGGACGCGCGCCGTCACCGAAACACGGGGTCATCTACACACACGAGTTCGTCCGGGGCACTCCGCCGGCGGATCGCGGGTCTGCCGCGCGCGCACTGGCCGGAAAGCTGACGCTCGCGGCCCGCGTCGACCACTACGCGGGTGAACGTCGTGCGTCCATCCACGCCGACCTCCGCGACCGGATGGAGACGATCCGGGCGCGGTCTGGGGGAAGCAACGAGGAGACCAGTAACGACGCCGGCGATGTGGAGGCCGATGAGTGAAACCCTGCTCCCGGAAGGGGTAGAGCGACGTGAACTCGACGGAGAGATTCGGCTGGCGACCCGCGGCTCACCGGTGTACGACGAGCCGACAGACGGCGCGTGGCGTGCGTGGGACCCCGAGCGCTCCAAGCTCGGCGGGATGTTCGAACTCGGGTTCGACACCGGTCTCGTTGGCGGCGAGACGGTTCTCTACCTCGGTGCGGCGAGCGGCACGACCGTGAGCCACGTCGCCGACTTCGCGGGCCCGACGTACGCCGTAGAGTTCGCGCCGCGCCCGGCTCGTGACCTGCTCGATGTCGCGGGCGAACGGGACCGACTGTTCCCGCTGTTGAAAGACGCACGCAGGCCGCGAACGTACGCACACGTCGTCGAGGCGGGGGTGGATGTCGTCGTTCAGGACGTCGCCACCCGTGGGCAGGCCGACGTCGCCGTGCGCAACGCGCGATTTCTCGACGACGACGGCGTGCTGCTCCTCGCGGTAAAAGCGCGCAGCGAAGACAGCACCGCCGAGCCGTCGGCAGTGTTCGAGAGCGTTCTGACCCGACTCTGCGACGCCTACGAGGTGCTCGAACGCGAGCGGCTCGACCGCTTCCACGAGGACCACCTGGGTATCGTCGCAACGCCGAGGTGAACCGACGCGGGACGGGAAGCCTCTCGGCGGTCGGCAAGAGCTGTGTTCGGTGCAGGGAGCCCGCTATCTCCGTTCGTGAATCAAACGCGGCTACCAGGTCGGCGGCGAGAAGCCGGCCGCTTCGAGGAGCGGCTTCCAGCGGCTCTGGACGGCGAGCCTAGAGACACCCATCGCGTCGGCGATCGCGGACTGTGAGCGTTCTTGACCGCGAATCAGCGCGGCGGCGTAGAGGCTGGCGGCAGCGGTCGCGGCCTTCGAACGTTCCGTCTCGGGGACGCCCGAGAGGAAGACATCGGTCGCCGTCGCACAGACGTCGTCGTCGAGGTCGAGCTCCGTACAGGCGGCTTCGAGCCGCGAGATCCACTCCTCGTTTTCGACCCGATCGCTGGCTCGGTACACACACGTTCGTAGTCGACGATAGTATATAAACGACGGCGTCTGCCTGTCGGTCATGGTATATAAACGACGGCGTCGATCCGTCTGCAATCGGCGGATCGGTGCTGTGCTGTGTGCAGGTGGTCAAGGCGACTGCCTCGGAGCGTGACCCCGAGGAGAGTTCACCGCGCAGTCGCCGTGCTCAAGTTGTTCTCACACGTACGGTGGGTATGTCGACGCAGACGTGGAACGAGACGCGTGTTCGCGAGCTTCACGATCACCTCGTGTCGCTGTATGAGCCCGTCGACCGGGTGGCCGAACACGGCGCAGACCCGACGGCAGCGCCGGGTGAAGGAGTTCGCCAGCTGGTGACGACCATCCTCTCACAGAACGTCGCCGACGCGAACACGCGGCGAGCATCGGAGGCGCTGTTCGACCGCTACGACGACTTCGAGGCGATAGCGGCCGCCGACCACGACGAGCTGGCAGAGACGATCCGTGTGGCGGGACTCGCCGACCAGAAGGCTGCTCGCATCCAGCGTGCGCTGACCGCGATCCGTGAGGAGACCGGCGGCGCGTACTCGCTGGCGTTCCTCGACGCGATGACGACCGACGACGCCAAAGCGTGGCTGACGGATATCAAGGGTGTCGGGCCGAAGACCGCGAGCGTGGTGTTGAACTTCCACTTTGGCAAGCCGACGATGGCGGTCGACACCCACGTCGAGCGCGTCTCGAAACGGTTCGGGCTCGTCCCCGAATCGGCTTCCAACGGGCGCGCTCACGAGGTGTTAGACGAGCAGATCCCGGACGAACTCATCTACCCGCTGCACGTCCTGTTGATCCGTCACGGACGCGAGCACTGCTCCGCACGGGGAGCCGACTGTGATAACCCGGTGTGTGAGCGGTACTGTGCGTGTGAGTACTGCTGAATTGGACGATCCGTGAGACGCCACGTGGCCGTGACCCCGGCCACCGATGACCGGTGGTTCGTTAGGTTCTTGAGTCGCTTTCGTGTACAAGACGTTGCGCGCGGGTTGCCGAGCCAGGCCAAAGGCGTAGCGCTTAGGACGCTATCCCGTAGGGGTCCGCCGGTTCGAATCCGGTCCCGCGCATGAGCGAGCGAAGAGCAGGGGCGGTTCGAATCCTACGAGACGCAGCGCGAACGCAGTGAGCGACCATCTCGTTCTGGTTCGAATCCGGTCCCACGCGTGAGCGAGCGAAGTGAGCAGAGCAGTCCCGCGTGGAGAGACGCCGACGCATGGAACAGAGGACGCGGTGTAATCGAGACTCGACGCCGGTCAGGCGTACTGGGCTCACGTGTACTGACCAGCGCTCTCAGCGTTCGAAAAAGCGTCTGGACCAGACGAGAGGCGCTACCCTTCCATCCCGCCGAACGAGAGGCCGCTCTCGACGGACCGTTGTGCCATGAAGTAGACGATGGCGACGGGTAACGCGAACAGGTTCGCGAACGCGGCGAACCGCGTCCACGGCGTCTGGAACCGCCCCTCCGTAGCGAGGTTGTAGAGTTCGACGGAGAGCGGGTAGTTCTCGGGTCTGAGCAGCGTCTGCGCGATGATGAACTCGTTCCAGCCAGCGAGCCAGACGAAGATGAGAATCACCGCTAGCCCTGGCTTCGTCAGCGGAATGATCACCTCTCGAATCGTCTCGTAGAAGCTCGCGCCGTCCACCATCGCTGCTTCCTCATACGAGATGGGGATGTTGTCCATGTACGTCTTCAACAGCCAGGTGTTGAACGGGATCGCGCCTGCCGCGTAGAACAACCCGAGAATGAACAGGTTGTTCGTCAGCCCGTAGCTGCTGAACAGTGAGTAGAGGGCGACGAGCGTCGCGATCGACAGCCCGGCACCGATCTGTGTGAACAGGACGTAGCCGTAGAGAATTCGCTTACGGGCGATGAAGTTCCGTCGTGAGAACGCGTACGCGGCCGGAACGATCATCGCGAACCCGACCACGATCGTCACGGTGACGATGTAGAGGCTGTTGAACAGCGCGCCCGGACCGGTGTCGGTACCGGCCCACTCGAAGGCGACTGGGAGGAGCCCGCTTCCACCGAGCGTGATCGTGGGGTATCCCCAGTCGCCGTTCTCGAAGAAGAAGTCAGACTCGAAGATGACCCACCGGTACGCCTCCAAGTTGTAGGTTGACGGATCCGGGAAGATTCCGTCCGTGTTGAACAGTCGTGCCCCCTCCGCGAGCGACGCCGTGGTGATCCAGTACAGCGGGAACAGCAGGACGAGCAGCATGGCGACGCCGAGGAGGGTCATCGCCACGCTCGCGCCCACGTCGAGGACGCTCCGGTTGCCGTTTCGGACGTCGTATATCGCTCGCTGTATCAGGACGGCCGTTCGTTTCGGCGCGGTGGCGAAGCTGACGAGCTTGCCACGGAGCAGATCCGCGGCGGAGCGGAGCCAACTCATTTGTCAGCCACCCCCTCGGCGAGCCGGCCGTACTTCACGGCGACGTACATGAACAGCCCGACGAACGCGATCGCGACGATGAGTATCGCCGCCGAGAGCCCGAACTCGTTGAAGTTGAGCGCCTCCCGGTAGCCGTACACGATTATCAGCTCGTTTTGTCTGGCCGGCCCACCTTGGTTGAACACCCACGGAATCAGGAACTGCTGGAACGATGTCGCGCCCGTGAGTATCGACGCGAACAACACGGGTCGTCTGATCGCGGGGAGCGTCACCGTCGTGAACCGGTGGAAGTAGCCTGCGCCGTCTACTTTCGCCGCCTCGTGAAGCTCACGTGGAACGTCCTGTAGTGCACTCACGATGATGATCACCATGAACGGATACGCCAGCCAGACCTCGGTCACGACGTACGCGAAGAACGCCTCCCAGCGACCGCTGAGGAACCCGACCGGTAGGTCGATCAACAGCGCCTGCGGAACGGACACGCTCGCGAAGAAGACAGCCGAGTCGACCGCCGACCCGAGCCACAGCATGGCTTCGTTGTACCGACTGAGAAGCACGTTGAACACACCGAATCGGGCGTCACTGAACATCCCGCGCCAGACGGTGATCGTGAAGATAGCCGGGAAGCCGAGCGGAACGATCACCGCCGCCCGCATGTATCGTTTCCCGGCGACTCTCGCGTGGTTCAACAGCAGCGCGATGCCGACGGCGACGATCACCTTGATAACGAGTGAGACGGCGACGAACAGCCACGTCGTCGACATCGAGGTCCAGAACTGTGAGTCACTCAACAGCTGCACGTAGTTGTCGAGTCCGATCAGGTCCGCGCTGCCGCCGATAACCGACCCGGCGAACGTCGCGTCCGTCAGCGATATATAAAAGAGATAAAATATCGGATACAGCATGAAACTCGAAAAGAGGATCACGCCGGGGATGACGAGGAGTAACCCCCAGTCCCGGCTTGAAAATGGAGACGACTCCCAGAGTCGCGATAGTCGGCTCACACCGCTGCTGGTTCGAGAAGCCATAATAATGCTGTGTTGTGCGGCCGCTACAGGCGGTCGCGGATCTCGGTAGCGGCCTGGTCGAGGGCCTCGTCCCTGCCCTGATCACCGTTAAACACACGCGTCAGCGCCTCTTCGACCGGCTCCCAGACACTGTCCATGTCCGGGTGGGTCGGCATCGGGACACCGTGGTCGACCTGCTGGGCGAACGCCTCGACATCTGCGGACAGCGAGTCGTCGTCGACAGCGTCTTCGAGCACGGGGATGTAACCGTGGTTCGCGGCGTTCTCCAGCACGATTTCTCGGTTCGTCGTGTACCACTCTGCGAGCCCGGTGATGGCGTCGAGAGTGTCCTCCTCGGCGTCGGCCAGCATCGAGCTGAAGTATATCATCTGGATCCCGGAGTACGAGCGCGGGTGGTTCCCGTCGACGGTCGGGAGTTCCGCGACGCCGAGG
>JARVCL010000102.1:0-10069 GCA_040405695.1 Halorubrum sp.
CGGATTCATCGAGACTGACGACGCTGACGAGGACGTGTTCTTCCACATGGAAGACGTCGGCGGCCCGGACCTCGAGGAAGGCCAAGAGGTAGAGTTCGAAATCGAGGAGGCGGACAAGGGCCCGCGCGCGAAGAACCTCACTCGACTGTAACCGGCGACTCCGACCGCCCGGACAGTCCCGAAACGTGTCCTGCGTATTATTACCCCGATAGCGACAGCGCTGGGTCGGTCCATCCGATCTGTCCACACGTGTTCGTGATGTGCCCACTCGGCTCTGTGCCGGACCGAATCGGCGTATCGTCGCCGTTTTTCGGCTTCCCGCCCCACCAGCAGCCATGACGGAAGACCGACCCGTGGACGCGCCCGCCGACCTCGAAGCGTTCGTCACCGAAAACCTCGACCGCTACGAAGAGACGCAAGGAGTCCTGCCGGAACGACTCGACGGCTTCGGCGAGACGTATCGCGAACAGGGGTATCTCACGCGCGAGCAGCTGTACGAGATTGCCTACGAGTCGTCCACACGAAGCGCCTATCACGTTCGAAACAACCCCGAGGACCGGTGTCGAGAGGTCACACGAAACGCCCGGAACGTCGATGGAGACTTCTCGGCGATCCACCTCGTCACCGGACTACGGGGGTTCAAGGCCCCGACTGCCTCGTGTGTGCTCGCCGCAGCCGACGGTGACCGCCACGCCGTCGTCGACACCCGAGTGTGGGCCGCACTAGAGCGGCTGGGATATCTCGACGGGCGCAAAGAGACGTTCGACGCGGCCGACTACGTCGCGATGATCGGGCCGATTCGGTCGCTTGCGGCCGAAACGCGACACACCCCCGTCGAGGTGGGGTACGCGCTGTTCGCGTACGACGATCACGTGCGCGAGGGAACGCTCCACTGACGGCTAGCGGTCGTCGAACGGGAACGTGACCCCGGTCGCCTCCGTGGAGTACTTCCAGAGCGTTTTGGCGTCCGCTCGGTCGTAGGAGGCGTCGTTCGACCGTCCCACTACCGGGTGGCCACGCATGTTCATGAACCCGCCGGGTTCGACGTATGCGCCGCCGCTCACGTCGGCCGTCGCGGCGTACAGCATGGGCTCCGCGCCGGTCGCAGCGTCCTGCCCGAGCACGGCGTTAGCGACTCGCATCCCGGCTTTCATGAGCGGATTCCCGCTCTCCTCTCCAGTTCGGATCTGGAGGTTCGTGTCACTGTATCCGGGGTGGCAGGCGACGCTTCGAATCTGGGGTCGAGAAGCCGCTGCTGAATCGTCTCTCGCTGTCGCTTCCACACGCCGCTGTAGCTCGTAGGCGAACAGCAGGTTCGCGAGTTTGCTCCGGCCGTACGCCTTCCACTTTCCGTACGACTCCTCCCAGTTGAGGTCCTCGAAGTCCATCTCCCCGGTCTCGTGTGCGCCCGATGACTGTGTCACCACCCGAGCCTCGCCGTCGCCGTCGATCCCGGTAGACGCCGTCAGCAGGGGATACAGTCGCCCCGTGAGCGCGAAATGACCGAGATGGTTAACGCCGAACTGGGTCTCGAACCCGTCTTCGGTCTCACTGCGGGGAATCGCCATCACTCCGGCGTTGTTACAGAGGATGTCGACCGCGTCGTAGTCGGTCATTAGCCCCTCGGCGAACTCGCGGACAGATGCGAGCGACGCGAGATCACACTCGCGGACGTCGAGGTCGAGATGGGCAGGTGTCGTCTCACGGAGCTCTCGGGCCGCGCTCTCACCGCGGCCGACGCTCCGACACGCCATCACGACGGTTGCCCCCTTGCGAGCGAACTCGCGTGTCCCCTCGAAGCCGAGCCCGCTGTTCGCTCCCGTCACTACGACCGTCTTCTCATCGAGTCGCGGCATGTCGGCCGGCGTCCAGTCGGTCATACCGTTCGAACGCTGGCGAGTCGGAGAAACCTGTCGTCCGCGGCACTGCAGGTGGACCGGTCACTCGTCGTCGGACACCGTTTCGAGGTCGAACTCCCACTCCTCGTAGCCGCCGGACATGCTCGCGACGAGCGCGTCGTCGGGAACTTCCTCGTAGCTGGTGATCAACATCGCCGCCTGTTTCGACGACTGACCGATCGGACAGGCACAGACAACGTCCGTGTCGTCCCACTCCATCTCGGGGACGCGAGAAGGCAACGCTCCGAGCGGGACGTTGATCGCACCCGGAATGTGTCCCTGTTCGTACTGCGCCGGGGGCCGCGTGTCGATCACACGAACGTCGCCGGCTTCGACCCGCTCTCTGACCGCGTCGGGTGTCAGCTCTTCGACCATGTCGACGCCTCCGTTCGGCCGAGCCATCCGGCACTCATAGGCTCGCATACAGCTGGGCGGGACTAACCGTTTTCGCGTTCGACGCTGCCGGGATCACGAGAGGAATCTGTCGCTGACGTCTTCGTCGGGGATCATACAGCGGTCCTTGCGCCCGAACCAGTCGTACCGGTTCCGTGCGACTACGTCGTAGAGCCGATCGCGGAGGCGTTTCGGGACGACGCGAGCGAGCGTTCCCAGCCGGTAGGGCCAGCCGAGCAGCTCCGCGATTCGGATCGCGGCGCTCGATTTGGTGTACGTGCGGCCGTCCTCCACGAGAACGAACGAGTCAAAGTCGGTAGTCGGGAACCCGTGCCGTTCGAGGAGAGCCTGTCCAACCGGCGACTGGAGCGAGGCGAACCGAAGCTGTCCGTTCGAGTCACGCGGAATCAGAAACGACACGACCCCGTTACAGAGGTTGCACACGCCGTCGAACAGCACGATCGGACGGTCGGTCGGAACGTCGTCGATGTCGACCGGCTCGTCGGAGGGATCGGGGTCTGGAGGGTCAGTGGGCCCGGACGGGTCGACCTCGTCGAACGTCTCGTCTGTCCGGTCTTCCGACCCCGGCCCAGGATTCGTGCGATCGGAGGTCATCGGTGTACGTTACTCGGCCCGGACGTACGACCTCGACGGGTATCTAACCCGTGGTTTCCGGTCGGATCGGTGGTCGCTGACAGTCGGGGAGCCGACGGTCGGGAACCGGGTGACCGACGGCCGGCAGCCGAACGGGACGGCCTGCTGTTACGGCCACGAACGACGACAGCCGTCGTTTCCGCAGGTGAAACGGCGCGAAACCGCTCGTTCCACTTTCGCCTCGCCGCCGGTTCGTTTTTAACCCTATCGACGGAACGTATGAGCACCGAATGACGTCCTTCCAGTCGAGTCTCGGCGAGGACGAGGGGATCGCGGACGAGCTGGCCGAGAGCCAGCGCGAGATCTCCATCGCCGAGTTCTTCGAGAAGAACAAACACATGCTCGGGTTCGACTCGGGCGCTCGTGGGCTCGTCACCGCGGTCAAAGAGGCGGTCGACAACGCCCTCGACGCGACCGAGGAGGCCGGGATCCTTCCCGATGTCTACGTCGAGATCACGGAGGTCGGTGACTACTACCGACTCGTGATCGAAGACAACGGGCCTGGTATCACGAAAGAACAGCTCCCGAAGGTGTTCGGAAAGCTCCTGTACGGCTCCCGATTCCACAAGCGCGAACAGAACCGTGGACAGCAGGGTATCGGCATCTCGGCGGCCGTGCTCTACTCACAGCTCACCTCCGGCCAGCCCGCGAAGATCACGTCGCGACCGAAAGGGAAGTCAGACGCACAGTACTTCGAACTGATCATCGACACCGACACCAACGAGCCGGAGATCAGCGTCGACGAGACGACCTCGTGGGACCGACCGCACGGCACACGGATCGAACTGGAGATGGAGGCGAACATGCGTGCTCGCCAGCAGCTCCACGACTACATCAAACACACCGCCGTCGTCAACCCCCACGCACGCATCGAGCTTCGGGAGCCGGGGCTCGATGAGCCGTGGAAGTTCGAACGCGCGACCGACGAGCTTCCCGCAGAGACCGAAGAGATCCGCCCACACCCGCACGGCGTCGAACTCGGTGCGCTGATCAAGATGCTGGACGCGACGGAGTCGTACTCGGTATCGGGCTTCTTACAAGAGGAGTTCACGCGGGTCGGAAAGAAGACGGCCGAGAGCGTCATCGACGAGTTTCGCGACCAGTACTACGGCCGTGAACTCGCCTGGTCTCCCCCCTCGGCACGGTCGACGCTGGCCGAGAGCGCGGCCGGCGCGGACGACGTGGAGACGGCGGTCGAAGCAGCGGTCGCAAACAAGGGCGCAGAGGCGACGGCGGCGTTCGCAGCGGGTGTCGCGAACGCGGTCGGAAGCCACGACCACATCACCCGGTCTGCGATCGTGACCATCGTCGACAACGTCGCCGACGGCGTCGAGGACGACACCGGCCGCACGTTCGGTGACACGGTCAGAGAGAACGCGGTCGGTGCGGCGTGGGCGGCGATCCTCGGCGTGGACGAGACGGACGACACGGACGTGGACCCGGACGCCCCAGCCGACGACTCGGTTTTCGTCACGGACCTCTACGCGCTCGTCGACGACGCCACGTCTACTCGCAAAGACGACGGGACGGTCAGAGCGATGGCGGAGGCACTCGCGCGTCGCGTCGCGGACCTCGACGGTGATGCCTGCCGGATCACACACGACGACCTCGAACGGCTGGTCGCGGACGCGGCGAGTTTCGTCGCCGAACAACACGACGCGACCTTCGGTGAAACGGCCCGGGAAAACGTCGTGGAGGCAGTGTGGGCGCGGGCTCGCACCGTCCCTGACGACCCACCGAAGGTGAAGACCGTCGCCGAGAGCCGTGACGCCGCGGCCGACCTCCTCGAAGCGATGCGAGAGACGGACATCCTCGCGCCGCCGACCGACTGTCTCGCGCCGATCACCGCCGAACTCGTCGAGGCGGGACTCCGGAAGGAGTACGACGCCGACTTCTACGCCGCCGCGACGCGGGACGCGGAGGTCCACGGCGGCGATCCATTCATCGTCGAGGCAGGGATCGCGTACGGCGGCGAAATTCCGGCGGAGGGGAGCGTTGAACTGCTTCGGTTCGCCAACCGCGTGCCCCTCGTTTACCAGCGTGGTGCGTGCGCAACGACCGACGTGATCCGCACGATCGGGTGGCGAAACTACGGGCTCGACCAGCCAGGCGGTTCCGGGATGCCCAACGGCCCGGCCGTGATCTCGATCCACGTCGCTTCCACGAACGTGCCGTTCACGAGCGAGTCGAAAGACGCCATCGCGAATGTGCCGGCGATCGAAGACGAGATCGAGCTCGCGGTCCGAGAGGCCGCCCGCGAACTCAAATCGTACCTGAAAAAGCGACGGTCGATGCAACAGCGCCGTGAGAAACAGGACGTGCTCGGTCGTATCCTGCCGAAGATGGCCGACAAGGTTTCGGAAGTCACGGGACGACCGCGACCCGACATCGACGGCGCGCTGGCGCGGATCATGAACAACGTGAGTGTCGAGCGGGAGGTGAACGGCGAGACGGTGACGCTCGTCGTCGAGAACCACTCCGACGTCAACGAAACCGTCGAGATAACCGACATCGTCTCGATGGAGCCAACCGACCTCTCCGACGGAACCGTCGTCGACATGGACGGCGAGTGGTTCGTTCAGTGGACGCCCGAGGTGCCCTCGGGTGACGAGCGGGAACTGACCTACACGGTTGCCGACGGCGCGGAGTTCGAGGTCAGCGTCGGCGGCGTCGAAACGGAAAAACTCACGGTGAACGCCTAATGACGACAGACAGCGACGCACGAGACCAGCTCATCGATCTGGCCGCCGACTTCTACGACCAGTTCGCAACAGGAGAGATTCCGGAGATGCAGCTCCCGACGCGGACCAAGAGCAACATCGAGTACGACACCGAAAGCGGCGTCTGGACGTACGGCGACCGCACCTCGACACGAAGCGCGAACTCCGTCCGTGGCGCACGAAAGCTGTTGAAAGCCGCGTACACGATCGAGTTCCTCGCGAACCAGTTAGACGAGGACCGATCTTCCACGCTGCGGGAACTGTACTACCTCTCGGAGTCGTGGGACAACGACGAGGCTCAGTTCAACAGCCAGGACGAGTCGAACGACCTCGTGGAGGATCTGGAGGTCGTCACTGGCGTCACCCGCGAGGACTTCCACATGCGCCCAGAGGAGTCTGGCGCAACGCTGATGGGTCCATTGAAGCTCCGCGAGCAGACACGACGAGGAGAGCGCGAGATTCACTGTCAGGAGGATGTCGGGGAGGGAGGGTACCAGATCCCGAACAACCCGGACATGATCGAGTTCCTCGACCACGACATCGAGTTCGCGCTCGCCGTCGAGACCGGTGGGATGCGTGACCGGTTAGTCGAGAACGGGTTCGACGAGGCGTACGACTGTCTCGTCATCCACCTGAAGGGCCAGCCGGCCCGGGCGACCCGCCGTATCACGAAGCGGATCCACGATGAACTCGACGTCCCTATCGTCGTGTTCGCTGACGGCGACCCGTGGTCGTACCGAATCTACGGCTCCGTCGCGTACGGCTCGATCAAGTCGGCACACCTCTCGAAGTACCTCGCCACGCCGGAGGCGCGGTACGTTGGGATCCAGCCGGAAGACATCGTCGAGTACGATCTCCCCGCAGACCCGCTATCGGACTCCGACATCAACGCTCTCGAATCCGAACTGGAAGACCCACGGTTCCAGACCGAGTACTGGGAAGAGCAGATCGAACTACAACTGGACATTGGCAAGAAGTCCGAACAGCAGTCGCTCGCGAGCCGCGGACTGGACTTCGTCACCGAGACGTATCTCCCGGAACGGCTCGGCGAGATGGGCGTCCTCTGAGGGGACCGCCGAGCGTCCACTGCGTTCTCGACGCCTCTCAGCCACGAGGGACGAACAGCGCGGTCCAGCGTCCACGAAGGGTTCGCCGCAACCGCCTTGAACGTCCGGGGCGTATCTACCCTATGAGTAACACCGACGGTCTCGACGGCGACAGTGTCGACCCCACCGAACTGAGCGACGAGGAGTGGCGCGAGCGACTCTCCGAGGAGGAGTACCGGATTCTCCGAGAGAGTGGTACCGAGGCCAGGTTCTCGGGCGAGTACGTCGATCATCACCCAGCGGACGGCGAGTATCGCTGTGTAGGGTGTGGTACGGTCCTCTTCGATGCGGACACCAAGTACGACTCCGGCTGTGGTTGGCCGGCATTTTACGCCGCCGAGGAAGACTCGGTGACGACGACGCTCGACACCAGCCACGGAATGCGCCGAACCGAGGTTCGGTGTGCGAACTGCGACTCACACCTCGGCCACGTGTTCGACGACGGGCCCGAGCCGACCGGGAAGCGGTTCTGCATCAACTCGGTGGCAATGGAGTTCGACGGGGAGTGAGAGAGGGGAGACAACGAAAAAAAGACACATCCCGCATCGCGTTACGTTGTGTCACCTCACGCGGATTCACGACACCAATGGGAGCCTGACGACGAACACCGCGCCCTTCGGATCGTTGTCCTCGATCCACACGGACCCGTCGTACAGGTCGACGAGCGAACGAACGAGGTAGAGACCGATCCCCGCTCCCGGACTGTCGAGCCCCTTTTCACCCTTTCCGAACACGTCCTCGTGCTGAGATTCGGGAATCCCAGGACCGTTGTCGGCGACGCGAATCTCGACGTGGCCGTCGTCGACCTCGCCCGATACCCACACCTTCGGGGGTGTCTCGTCGTTGTGCTGGATCGCGTTCCGCAACAGGTTTCGAAACACCGACCCGAGCAGGTCGTCGGCGACGACCTCCCGTTCGGGAATCGCGCTCTCGACGGTCACCACCGCCCGCGGGTACGCCGAGCGCACCTCCTCGACCTGCTGGCTCACGGCGTGGTCGATCATCACTCCCGACGGTTCGGTTTCGTCGCGGAGCATCACCTCGGCGAGGTCACGAGCCGAGGTGGTCAGCGCGACCGCGTTTCGCGCGCTCTCTTTGATCACCGAGAGGTACTCTTCGCCCTCCTCGTCGACGTGCTCGTTCAGCAGTTCAGCGTACGCTTCGACGAGCTGGAGGTCGTTCCGGACATCGTGGCGCATCACCTGATTCAACAGGCGCAGGTCGTCACGCTGCCGCTTGAGTCGGGTCTCCGGGTCGATGTCGTCGTCCATGCCGGCCGATATCCGCGCATCGGCTTGGATACACCGATTTGCAGAGCGCTACCCGGTCGTGAGTCAGAGTCCTTCCCCACGCAGCTCGCGGGCGATGATGTTCTTCTGGATCTCTGAGGTCCCCTCGTAGATCTGAGTGATCTTCGCATCGCGGTAGAACCGCTCGACGTCGTGATCGTTGACGAATCCAGCTCCGCCGTGAACCTGCACGGCCTCGTTCGCGACGTCGACGGCGACACGGGAGGCGAACTCCTTGGCCATCGACGCCAGTGCGGTGAGGTTCTCAGACTCGTTGTCGACGGCCCACGCCGACCGGTAGGTGAGCCAGCGTGCGGCCTCAGTGTCGGTGTGCATCTCCGCGAGTTTGTGTTCGATCGCCTGCAAGTCGGCTATCGGACGGCCAAACTGCTCGCGTTCTTCGGCGTACGCGAGCGCGCGCTCCGCGGCTCCCCGAGCGATTCCGACGCCCTGTGCGGCGACCGCGGTTCGGGTCTCGTCGAAGAACTCCATCAACTGGAGAAACCCCATGCCACGCTGGCCGATCAGGTTCTCTTCTGGGACGCGCACGTCGTCGAAGACGAGCTCAGCGGTGTCACTCGCGCGGATCCCGAGTTTCCCCGTGATCTTCTCGCGAGTGAGTCCGTCGCGGTCCCCCTCGACGAGGATCTGTGAGAAGCCGGTGTACCGGTCTGCTATTTCGGGGTCGGTCTCGCAGATCACGACGAAGTAATCCCCGACCGTTCCGTTCGTGGTCCACATCTTCGAGCCGTTTATGACCCACTCGTCGCCCTCTTTCTCCGCACGGGTTTCGATCGAGGTGACGTCGGACCCTGCGTGCGGCTCCGATATCGCAGACCCCATGATGGCGTCGCCAGCGGTGACTTCTGGGAGCACACGTTCCTTCTGTGCTTCCGTGCCGTAGCCCATGATCGCCTCCGCGCCGAATCCGGCACTAGAGATACAGAGTCCGATCCCCGGATCTGCGGCGAACAGTTCCTCGGTGAGGATCGCGTTCTCCAGCGCGGAGTAGCCGACACCGCCGTACTCGACGGGGACGTGTGGCGCGAGCAGCCCCATCTCGGCCGCCTTCTTCAGTACGTCGTGTGGATACGACTCCTCAATGTCGTGTTTCGTCGCGGCAGGTCGAATCTCTTCGTCAGCGAAGCGTCGGACCTCGTCGCGGAGTTGTCGCTGCTCGTCGGACAGTTTGAACTCCATGCTCAAGTGTCACCGAGTGTCAATCATAATCGTTCGGAAACATTCGGGAATCTGCTCACCGTTTATCTTTTCGCCGCGCGGATCGCGGTGAGTGACCCGACAACTGCGTCGCTCGCGCTGACTGGCGTCGTCACCATCACCTCGGGAAGCATTGCGCTGAAGAAAGAGGCGGACCCGCCGGCGAGGAGCGTCCCGAGGATCAACGCACCTGCCGACCGCCCGAACATGCGGACCACGGTCTCGAACTCGCTGCCGTCGGTGATCCGGAAGGTGGGTGTCTCGTCGCCGTCGCCGATGTACGTCCGCTCGTCGCCGAGTTCGGGACGGTTAGCGGTGACTGACTGCATCTGTCCGATCACGTGGACCGTATCGCCAGGATCGATGCGGTTCTCGGAGTATTTGACGTTCCCGCTTCGGTGACTGTACTCACCGTCCATTCCCAGCGTGGCGGCGTCCGGGTCGACCGCGATCGACCCCGTGTCGTCTTCGACGGTGAACGGGACGGACCCGCTCGGGGAGGAAACCGTGTTCCACGTCTTCTCCCACTCACCGTTCTTCTTTTGGCGTTCTTTTCGTTCTTTCTTCGCTGAATACGCGAGACACGTTCGATCCGAGTACGGCGCGCTCACGGTCGCTTCAAGTGTTTCGGCCGTCCCTTCGACTTCGACGGTACCGTCAGCGAGGTGCGTTTCCTCAATGGGAATCGGATCACTACGCCACACCGAGGCCGTCCGGCGGAACCCGTTGAGCCCCCACACTATCAGGTACGCGCCGAGCAGGACCACGGCAGCCGAGACGACGAGGATCCC
>JARVCL010000103.1:0-10053 GCA_040405695.1 Halorubrum sp.
TGCCACTCCTCGTACCGGACGAGCGCACGGTTCTCACGGGTCGCTATTGGCTCGACGTCCCTGATATCGATGGCGAACGCTTCGTCGTACTGGCCGTACGCGTCACGGACCCGTCTGCGGATCTCGTCGCGGCCGATCACTGTTCCCCCCGGAGTAACCTGTTCGAATCCGTCGCCGAGTGAACGCTCGAACCGGTCGAAAGTGTCGCGGCCTCGGTCCCCACGGAACCACTCCTCGAAGAACTCGTGTAGCGTCACGATCTCGTGTCGACAGCGTTCGACCGTCAGCATGACATCCTCCGCGCCGTAAACAGAGAGGGACTACGTCCCTCAGGCAGTCGGGCGAACCCCGACGACGGCGCGGTTTCCCCCGTGGGAGTCTCAGCCGGTCTACGACTCGCCGGAAGCAACATTCCCGTCACGGTAGACGGTACTCGGGTCTGTGCGCTGTTCTGTGGGACGGTGAGAGCGTGGTAACTCCGACCATTCAGGGTCGTCCCACTCGAACCGCACGGGCCGTGCCATCGGCCTGACTGCGTTCTCTGTGTGCCGTTGACGAGACGCTTCGCGTCTCGTTCGCCAATCAGAACTCTCCGAGTTCTGACGACGTCTCAGGAACGTCTCTGACGCTGTAAGGTCGGCGTGCCCCTCGAATCCACACGGACAGGTGAGCGTGTCTTGGTGCCGTGTCGTTCGGTCTGTCGAACCACACTGCGGGCACTCTTGGCTAGTCCACGCCCTCGCCGTACAGCCGTTCGAGCAAGTCACGACACAGTGTCTCTTGTGCGTGGTCGCGGCGACGAGTCCGTTTCCGATGCGGTCGCCGGATACGCTCGCTACTGTATCGGCCTTCCGGTAGCTTGGACTACAACTGGGCTATTTCTCGCGTCGTCTCACGGAATCGCTGGAACAATTTGCGGCCTTCGTAGATTTGCGACCGCGCTGAAGCGCGAGGCTCTCTCCTTGATTCTCCGTAACGTCCGGACCCCCGTGTGCGAACCGCTCGCGCCCCGTGGCCGAAAGAACAACGGTTAAAAGTCGTCACCGGGTTCATTCGGATATGGCTGGAACTATCGAAGCGCTCGTCCCCGGCGGGCAGGCCAACCCCGGTCCGCCGCTCGGCCCGGAGCTTGGCCCCACGCCGGTGGACGTGCAGGATGTCGTGAGCCGGATCAACGAGGAGACCGCCGCCTTCGACGGGATGGAAGTGCCCGTCACCGTCGAGTACGACGACGACGGCTCGTTCAGCATCGAGGTCGGTGTCCCGCCGACCGCGGAGCTCATCAAAGACGAGGCCGGCTTCGAGACTGGCTCTGGCGAGCCGCAGACCGACTTCGTCGCGGATCTGTCGATCGAACAGGTGAAGAAGGTCGCCGAACAGAAGTCGAGCGACCTCCTCTCGTACGACACGAAGAACGCCGCAAAAGAGGTCGGCGGCACCTGTGCGTCGCTCGGCGTCACCATCGAGGGGGAAGACGCTCGGACGTTCGACGACCGCGTCGACGCCGGTGAGTACGACGACGTTCTCGACGCGTAACTCGACGACGCATCTTTCTCCGGTCCATCACCGGACTACCGGCCGAGAGTGACCGCCCACCAGCGGTCGACGTGTTCGATTCTCGTCACGCTGCGTCGCTCCGCTCATCGGCTTTTTATCCGTGAGCCGCAGAACGACGAACGTGCCAGATCTCAATCCGATCGCCAAACGGATCCACAACGTCCAGCCGCGTCCGGTGCGACTCGAACTCGACTCCGGCGAGACCGGTGTCTTCGAGTTCTCCTCGACAGAGTTCTTCCAGCGCGAGTTTCGCGGGGAGGGGACACGGGTCGACGACGACGTCGACGCAGCGTTCCGACTGGTCACCGACGACGACTACGAACGGGTCCTGCTCGGCCGCTCCGGTCCCGACGAGGAAGGCTGGTCGATGCTCGGTGCGGTCGTCTCCGCGGAGGCGGCCGACGCCGGCGAGTCGTGAGCTGACGGGGACTCCTCGCCGAAACCGGAGCCCGCGAGTCAGCGGACGACGGTGACCGGCACCTCCGCGCGCCGGACGACCCCCTCGGCGACGCTTCCGAGAACGACCCGAGAGAGACCGGTCCGTCCACGGCTCGCGAGGACGATGTGGTCGAACGGGTCGGTGTCGTCCGCCGCTCCGGCGGCAACCTCCAGAATGGTGGTCGTGGGGCGGCCGACCTCGATTCGTGTCTCGACTCGGCGGTCGACACGGGTGGTAGCCTCTGAGAGGATCCGCTCGCCGCGCTGGGTCGCGCTGTCGTACCACTGGTCGACCGCGCCGGGGAATCCGCCCTCCGCGCCCGTCGTGGAGTCTGCCGGGTTGATCACGTGCAGAGCCGTCAGTTCGGCACCTGGCCACTCTGTAGCGGCGAACGTCAACGCGCCCGCTGCCTCCTCCGAGCCGTCGACCGCAACGAGGATCCGTTTGGTCACACGAGTCGTTTCTCGAGGGGGTCGCAAAAGTCCGTCGGCGGTGAGGAGTCGGCTCTCGGCAGGCCGCGATCAGTCACCGTGACGCGTCACACAGGTCGGAAGGCCGATCAGTTCGACCGGCTCGGAGTTGTCGGGTGAGTAGACGACCATCTGGCCCTTCTCCATGTACGGCACCTTGCTGGCGAGGTTCGAAGGGATGTTCACGCTCTTGATCGCCTCCTCGTCGCCGAGGTTCAACACGACCTTCGTGTTCACCTGTTTGAAGACGGACTCTGCGATATCCTGCGGGTCCTGCGTGATGAGGAAGAGCCCCAGCCGCTCTTTCCGGCCCTGCTTTGCCGCCTCGGTGAACGTGTCGACGACCTTTCGAGCCTGCACGTTGTCGGCGTCCGCGAGGAAGTTGTGCGCCTCGTCCATCCCGACGAGCAGCGGCGTGTCCTTCACCCGGTCGCTGCGCGGGTCGTTCGAGAGCTTGTCGCCGACGAGCATCGCAGCGACGGCGAGCACGACGGTCTCCTTCTGTCGGGACGTAGGCAGGTGGTAGGTGGGGACGACCGAGAGGCCGCCGGGACGCACCAGCGTGTGATCTAACTCCGTGATCGGCTTCGCGTCGCCGTCGAAGACGGCACCCGGAACGCCACGGACGCGCCGCTTGACGGCGTCGAACGTCGCTTCGTGGACCCGCCCCGCCTCGTGGAGTTCCGTTTTGAGCGCCGGGTCGTCCAGATACGAGAGGAACTGCGAGTAGGTCCCAGACTGCCCATAATCGCTGAAGAACCGGTTGAGGAGCGTGAGAAGCGCTGGATACTGGTTCTCGTTCAGGCCGGACCCTGCGACGAGCCACGGCATGTCGTACTCGTCGACCATCGAGAAGGGGACGGTGAACTCGACCTGCTCGGCGCGATGCCCCTCGCCCGGGTAGGTCGCGCCCGTGGCCGTCGGCACCAACGCGACCGTGTCGTCGTGGCCGCCGTGAGCGATGTTCTCTCGGTCCAGCCGCCGGGCGAACCCGTCGTCCATCTCGGGGTTGTCGTCGTGCATCTGGGCGTACTCGTCCTGTGGATCGAACTGGACGACCGCCAGACGCGCCTCACGGCCGTCGTCCATCGGGTACGTCCGATCGGCGTCGAGATACTGGCGGAGAACGTTTTTCGAGGCGTGTGTCTTCCCGGAGCCGGTGCCCCCAGCGACGAGGGTGTGCCGGAACGCGAGGGGGTCCCCGTCGGTGTAATCGTCCGTGATCCGATAATCCACCGTCGGCGGCGTGGCGGCCGTCCGCACCGTCTCACCGCCGACGGAGAGGTGGCCGAGAAAGACGCCCTCCGCCGGTATCTTCAGCCCCGTCTTGATCTCCGTGTCGTCTGCGGCCTCCTCGACGACCGATCCCGGTTTCGGCACGCGGTCGGTCATCCGCCGACGCATACCGTCGGCGTCGTCGTAGACGACGGACATCGGCTCCAGTTCGGCCATGAACTTGTAGTCGCGCTCCGTGAACTCGTCACGGCGCATCTGTCGCCGGGCGTGAATCTCGGTGGCGTCGTCCGACTGGAACTCCTGGGCGTACTCCAGTGCGGTGATCCGGCAGAACAGCCGCTCACCGTCGGGGTACGGCACGATCAGGTACTTTCCGATGCGCACCGACTCCCGGTTCCCGGTCGTGACGAACGCCCTGAGCGTCGTCTCTTCGGCCTCCTCGGCGACACGGAGCCCCTGAGAGACGGAGACGACGCCGAGACCGGCGTCCTCGCCCGCCGGGTCGACGTCGTAGGTGCCGAACTCGTCGCTCTCCTCGTCGCCAGGGAGATCGACCGGGTCACCGCCGGCCTCGACGGGGGTACCGGCCGAATCGCTCGCGACGGCCTCTCGGCTACCCTCCGCCGACGTGTCGCCGGGAGCAGTTCCGTCGGCGACTGCCTCGCCAGCGGCGGCTCCGGTGGCGGCCGACCCGTCGGCCGGGCCGGACCCTTCGGCCGACGCGGGCTCCTCAGTCGACTCGGAGTCGTCAGCCGACTCGGATCCGCCGTCGTCGGTGAACTCGGTAAAGTCCTCCAGCGTCATACCTGAGTCGGCGGGCCCCACGCCGAAAGCGTTTGCCCCACGTCTCGAGACCCTCGGGCAACCTGCCGACACAGCAGTAGTAGTGAATCACGCAAGTGATGGGAGACTTCAGGTGTCGTGATAGGTACGGGCGATGAATGCAGCAGTGAAGTACCTCGGGGGCAAGCCCCGAGGCACTCGCCTTGCTTCTCTATAGACGGGTCAGGAGTGAACGAACCAGACCCCTCCAGTGATGCGGTTTCAGTCGTGACGGAAACACCGGGTTCCGGTGAACGCCATCGCCATACCGTGGTCGTCGGCCGCCTCGATTACGTCCTCGTCGTTGACGGAGCCGCCGGGCTGGATCACGGCCTCGACGCCGGCCGCGGCAGCTTCCTCGATGGCGTCCGGGAAGGGGAAGAAGGCGTCCGAGGCCATCACCGCCCCCTCGGCGGATTTTCCGTCCGCGTCCTTCTCGGCTTTCATCGCCGCGAGCGTCACGGCGTCAACGCGGGACACCTGCCCCATCCCGACGCCGACCGTTTCGGTGCCGGTCGCGAAGAGAATCCCGTTGGATTTGACGTGTTTGAGCGTCTTCCAAGCGAACAGCATCGTCTCCAGCTGCTCGTCGGTCGGGTCGCGCTCGGTCACCACGTCGAGGTCGGTGGCGGTCGGTGACTGCAGGTCCCGCTCCTGGACGAGTCGCCCGCCGACGATCGGTTTTTCTGTGAATCGCTCGGTGAACCGGTTGTCTTCCTCACCGAGCGAACCGACGTCGAGCACGCGGAGGTTCTTCTCGTCGGTGAGCACGTCGAGCGCGCTGTCGGTGTAGCCAGGGGCGACGACGACCTCCTTGAACGACTCCGTGATGGCCTCGGCGGTGTCGGCGTCACACGGGCGGTTCAGGGCGACGATCCCGCCGAACGCCGACTTGGCGTCCGTGCGGAGCGCGCGGTCGTACGCAGCTGTGAGTGAGTCCGCCGTCGCGCACCCAGCGGGATTGGTGTGTTTGATCACGGCCGCAGCGGGGGCGTCGAACTCTTTCACCAGTCCGAGTGCGGCGTCGGCGTCGTTGTAGTTGTTGTATCCCATCCCCTTCGACCCGGGATTCAGCGACTCTGCACCGACGACGCTCGCCTCCGCACAAGCCGGGTCGGCGTACAGCGCGGCGTCCTGATGTGGGTTCTCGCCGTACCGCAGCGAGGCCGCGCGGTCCGCCGATCCGAACCGTCGTTCGGGGAACGATCCGCCCTCGTCGCCATCGATGGTCACCGAGACCGGTGTTCCGTCGTCGGCTCGCTCGACTTCGACGGCGTCCGTCGCGAACCAGCGGATCGCTCGGGGGTACGCGGTGAACTCCGCCTGCTGGAGCACACGCTGTTTAAGCGTCTCCACGTCGTCGCCCTCGTAGACGGGCACCGGCTCCTGCGTGACGATCGGTCCGCCGTCGACAGTTTCGGTGACGACGTGCACGGTACAGCCGGTCGTCCGTACCCCCGCATCGAGCACCTGCTCGTGGGCGTTCGTCCCCGGGAACGCCGGCAACAACGAGGGGTGGACGTTCACCGTCGTGGGGACGGCGTCGAGGAACGTGTCGGTGAGCACGCGCATGTAGCCGTCGAGACAGACGAGATCGACGTCGTAGCCGGCCAGCCGGTCGACGATTCGCTCCTCGTGGGTCGCGCGCGACTCGTCGTCCGCACGGGCAACGACCTCGGTCGGAATCCGACGCTCGGCGGCGGCTTCGAGCACCGGCGCACCCTCGCGGTTCGTGAGGACGACAGACAGCGCTGCACCGGCCGGCGCGACGTCGGCGATGTGTTGAAGGTTCCGTCCACGGTTGCTAGCGAGTCCGGCGATCTTCATGCTCGATCCGACCAAGCGATGGCGTATATCGATTACGGTCGATACCGACCCGATATGCACTTTCGAGCATACATTTTCCCAGTATATCCGCACATTCGGATGAAGGTATACACTTCTGTGGAACTGCCCCATCGACACGCTTTTGCAGGTTCCGGAGGCACTCGCGGACATGACCGACGAAGACGCCACAGGCGGTGAGGACGACCCCGACACCGGTGCCGATGCCGACGCCGACGAGGTCGGCGACGAACCGACGGACGAGCGGCTCCGGGACCTTCCACGAGAGGACCCGCTCGCCGCGGTGTCGCCGCTCGACGGCCGATACGCCGACCGGACCGCCCCGCTCTCGCCGTACGCGAGCGAGGCGGCACTCATGCGTGCGCGAACCCGCGTCGAGGTGGAGTACCTGATCGAACTCGCCGCACTCGAGGCGACCCCAATCGAACTCGACGACGACGCGACCGCCGCGCTCCGCGACTGCTACGAGTCCTTCTCGGGAGCGGACGCGAGACTCATAAAGCAACTGGAGACCGACGGCGCGGCCGGGTACACGGCGACGAACCACGACGTCAAGGCGGTCGAGTACTTCCTGCGCGTCAGGTTGACGAAGCTCGCGGCGGGCGCGAGCGAAGTCGACGACGAAACGGCGCGCGGAGGAGACGGCTCACCCCAGCCAGCACCGATCGACGACGCCGAGGCGCTGTTTCCCTGGATTCACTTCGGGCTCACGAGCGAGGACGTCAACAACCTCGCACAGCGGCTGCTCGTCGAAGCGGCGGTGACCGACGTGCTCGTCCCGGCGATCCGGGCGGTCCGAGACACGCTCGTCGACCTGGCACACGAGCACCGCGACACGCCGATGCTCGCTCGGACCCACGGACAGCCCGCGACGCCAACGACGTTCGGCAAGGAGATGGCGGTGTACGCCGCCCGACTCGGGCGGGCGATCGGCCGCGTGGAGGCCGCAGTCGACGACCTGTCTGGCAAACTCGCGGGCGCGTCAGGAACCTACGCCGCTCACGTCGCGGCGTATCCCGACGTCGACTGGCAGGCCGCCTCCCGGTCACTCGTCGGGCGTCTCGGCCTCGACCACCAGCCGCTCGCGACCCAAGTGAACCCGTGTGATGACCTCGCCGCGCTGTTTGATGCGCTCCGCGGGGTCAACGGCGTCCTCCTCGATCTGAATGTCGACGCGTGGCTGTACGTCTCGGACCGCTACCTCGGCCAGCGCGCAGTCGAAGGAGAGACCGGTTCGTCGACGATGCCACACAAGGTGAACCCCATCGACTTCGAGAACAGCGAAGGAAACCTCTCGAAGGCGAACAGCGACCTCACGTTCCTCGGCGACTACGTCACGAGTTCGCGACTCCAGCGTGACCTCTCCGATTCGACGGTGAAACGGAACATCGGAGCGGCGTTCGCGCACTGTCTGATCGGCTACTCGAAGACGACCGACGGCCTCGCGACGGTCGTGCCGAACGAGGTCGTCATGCGCGAGGCGCTGGAGGCGACCCCCGAGGTGATCGGCGAGGCGGTCCAGACGATCTTGCGACGCGAGGGCGACACGGAAGCGTACGAGCGGGTAAAAGCACTCTCACGGGGCGCACAGGTGAGCATCGACGACTTCCACGAACTCTTCGACGATCTCGACGTCGATCCCGACGTTCGTGCGGAACTGCGGGCGCTGACGCCCGCCGGCTACACCGGCATCGCAGCCGACCTCGCCGAGCACCCAGCGGTCGACGGTGACTGACACGCCTCCGAGTGACCCGACGAAAACTCGACGACGGTTCCGCCTCCCGAACGTATTTGCGGCACCCTTCCGTTCGATGGGACCATGGCTGCGCTCCCGCTCGAGGCGTACTACGACCTGACACAGATCGGTGAGATCGCAGTTTCGCCGACCGGTGACCGCGTCGCGTTCACGACCACTGAGTACGACGAAACTGCAGACGAGTCGGTCGGATCACTGTTCGTCGCCCCGACCGACGGCTCTCGCGAACCGCACCGACTCACCCGGGTCGACAGCGCGGGGAGCCCAGCGTGGGGGCCCGACGGCGATCGGCTCGCGTTCATCGCAGCCCGCGAGACGGACGTAGCGCGACGGGTCGGCCGAGAGCGCGACGAGGCCGACGACGAGGATACAGCGCGTGACGCGGAAGCGGGCGACACGACGGGTGACGAAGAGCCGAGTGACGCGGAGAGTGACGACCCCAACGACGGCGAGGCTGATGACGGCAACGACACCGACGACGATCCGTCTCCACAGGTGTGGCTGTTCGACCTGGCGCTCGGCGGCGACGCCCGGCAGGTCACCGACCGCGAGGACGGTGTCTCCGAGTTCGACTGGTCGCCGGGTGGGGATCGGATCGTCGTCACGGCCGACGACCCGACCGACGAACAGCGCGAGTATCGCGAGTCGCGGACAGAAGGCGGGCCGATCGAGACGACGCGGCTCCAGCACAAACTCGACGGCGTCGGCTGGACCGACGAGGTTCGTCCGTACCTGTTCGTCGTCGACATCGAGACGGGCGAGGAGCGCCGGCTCGACGACGCCTACGGCGGCGGCGCGTTTCAGGACCTCTCGGGGATGGAGCCTCACTGGGGTGCTGAAGGGTACGTCGCGTTCACCGCCTGCCGGCTCCCGGAGCCGGACGACACGATGGTGCGGGACGTGTACGCGATCGATCCCGATGGTCCGGGCACCGATTCCGACACCGACGGCGCCGACTCGGACGGTCCCGAGGCCGTGAAGCTCACGCGGAGCGACCTCTCCTGTTACGGGCCGACCTGGCGCGGCGACGGTACGCTGGGCGTTATCGGTCGCGACCCCGAGAACTGGTCGATTCCTTCGCAGGTGTACGTCGGCGACGCGCTCGCGGACGGCGAGCCGGAGCCGGACGCGAGCTTCGAGTCGGTCACCGCCGACCTCGACCGCACCACCGCCCGCGGGACGGGCGTCACCTGGGTCGACGACGCGGTGTACACGACGATCGGCGACCACTCGCGCACGCGGCTGATCCGGGCGACCGTCGACGGCGACGTGACCCGGCTGTTCGAGGCGCAGGGCGACGACCGGGCGGTGGCAGCCTTCGACGTCGCCGACGACGGCGAGACCGCGGCGCTGCTGCTGTCGGAGCCGGGCGACGGCTCGGACGTGTACGCGGTCGACGCCGCCGACCTCGCGGACGCCGATCCCGGGCCGTACGATCCGACGACACCGCCCGGCGAGTTCCCCGCCGAGCCGGACTCGCTGGTCCGTCTCTCGGCGGTGAACGACGGCCTCGTCGAGGAGTTCCCGATGCCGACCGTCGAGCGCGTGAGCTGGGAGTCGGCCGGCTGGGAGCTCGACGGCGTCGTCTACCGCGACCCGTCGGTCGACCTCGCCGACGGCCCCCACCCGCTGGTGGTCGCGATCCACGGCGGGCCGATCTCCTACGACGAGCCGGTGTTCAGCTTCGCCCACGCGGCGTTGACCAGCCGCGGATACGTCGTCTTCCGGCCCAACTACCGCGGCGGGTCCTCGCGCGGGCGGGCGTTCTCCGAAGAGCTGCGCGGCCGCTGGGGCACCGCCGAGGTCGACGACATCACAGCGGGCGTCGAGACGCTCGTCGATCGCGGCTGGGCCGACCCCGACCGCGTGTTCGGCTACGGCTTCTCCTACGGCGGGATCGCACAGGGCTTTCTCGTGACCCAGGAGCC
>JARVCL010000104.1:0-10002 GCA_040405695.1 Halorubrum sp.
TCGTACTCGTCGTCGAGTTGACCGTCGAGGAACTCCGCGATGGCTCCATCGAAGTGGTCCTCTTCGTCGACGACTGCGACATCGACATCGTCAGGTTCCTCCGGATCGTCACCGGGGTCTTCCGGCGGCGCGCCCGGCACGTCAGGCGCGTCCGGATCGAGCATCTCGTGGTAGTCACTCATCGTCGGGTCCTGCTCCATGGCGGAGAAGTGGGTGTACCCGTCACCCTCGGCACCGATGCCGACCCAGTAGCCGCCGAACGGGTTGACGTGGTCGTCGTCGACCACGTGCTCGCCGAGGTGACCGTCAGCGTGAGTGTACGCGCTGTGCCACGTGCTCGGCGTGTAGTACTCGGTGCTGCTGGTGCCTTCGGTGTAGAAGGCGAACTCCTCGTCGTGGTACGCAGACGGACTCACGAGGTTCCAGCCGGAGTGGAGGTCGACGCTACCCGGTGTGCTCGGGTCCTCGTCGGACTGGAAGTGGAGCGTCGCGTGGGTGTCCTCCTCGGCGACCACGAGGATCGCGGAGAGGGAGTTCACGCCGTCGTCACCGGCGAGCATCTGCCACTCGCCGGCGGCGGCGTCGTACCCGTAGATGGCACCCTCGAAGTCGCTCTGGAACACCTCGTCGATCGTCTGGTCGCTCGCTGCAGGGACGCCCACGGTGTAGCTGTCGTCGGCATCCATGCGGAGATCGACCGCGATCTCGGTGGTGTTCATGTCGACCTCGTCGTGCATCGAGGTGAGGAACGGCGAGTACACCGTGTCGCCCTCGATACCGTTGTTCGCCATCGGACCGTCGTCGCCGAACCAGTTGAGCTGCGCCTCGAAGACGCCGTCCTCGCTGGCGATAGCGGTCTCGGTGGATTCGAGGTCGTTGAAGTGGACCTCGACAGAGTCAGTCACGCCGTCCGCCGCGACACCGGTTTCGGCGTCGACGTCGTTCGTCGTGACGCTGGCGGCCGTACCGGCATCAGCGAGGCTGATACCGGTACTCGCGTTCGCAATCTCGTTGTCGGAGACATCCATGACATCCGCGTTGTCGTGGACGGCGATGCCGATGTCGGCGTCCGCGACGTGGCTGTCGACCACGTGATCGACCGTGCCGCCCATCACGGTGATACCGTGCATGGCGTCGGTCACGGTCGCCTCGGTGACGTTGACGCTGTAGGAGTCCATCGAGGAGATACCGGCACCCTCGGCGTGCTCCACGTGTGCGTCAGCGACGTCGACGTACTCGGAGTCGGTCACTTCGACACCGTCGCCGGTCGTCGAGGAGACCGCTGCCGCGTCGATGTCGACGTAGTACGAGCTCATCGAGGCGACGCCGGTGTCGGCGTCCTCGACGTGTGCGTCGACCACGTCGACGTGCTCGCTGTCTTCGACGGCGATACCGTGGCCGGTGTCCATCGCCTCTGCGTGGTGGACATCGACGTGCTCGCTGTCGACGACGTGGATACCGATGTCGTCTGCACCCTCGGTGGAGAGCTCGGAGAGCTCGACGTGTTCGCTGTCCTCGACGTGGAACGCGTGGTTCGCGCCGTGGACCGCCACGTCGTCGAGGGTGGTGTTCATCGTCCCTTCGACGCTCAGGCCGAAGAGCCCCTCGGGCGTTTCGACGTCGACGCCCGCGAGGTGCGTGCCGTCGGCATCGACGGTCACGTGTGCGTGGCCGTCATCAGCATCCGAGTCGGGCGCGACGATGGTCGCGCCGTCACCGGTGATCGTCAGGTCGTCGGTCTCGATCGAGACGACCTCGTCGTACTCGCCGGGAGCGATTTCGATCTCAGCGCCGTCTGGCGCGAGGTCGAGACCCTCCTGGATCGTGTCGACGTCGCCGTCGTCGCCCACGTTGAGCGGCTGCTCGTACACCGAGGTCGGGCCGGTCGTGACCGTGACATCGGCGTCGCCCTCGACATCGTCGGTGTGCGTAGCCGTTTCGGTCGTCGCGCTGTCGGCTTCCTCGTCGGCGAAGTCGAACTCGGTCTCGAGGATCACGGAGCCGACCGCGTCCTCGTCAGACTCGATTTCGATCATGAAGTCGTCGGGACTAATCGCCGGATCGTACGCGCGCCACTGGTCGAACGCGTTGACGCTGCCGTCGATGTACAGGTCGAGGTCTTCCTCGTCGGCCGTGCTGTCCTCGTGAAGGCTGACCTTGACCTTCTCGAGGTCGTTCACGTTGAACTCCGCGCCGAACATCTCGCCGGGCGCGGACCAGCCGGGCTGGTCCTCGACGAGTTGCCACTGCGGCTCGGTGCTCGCCCAGTCGACAGCGTTCGCGAGGATGTGGTCGGCCTCCTCGGTGAAGTCGCCGGAGTCGACGAAGGTGGAACTACCCCACGAAGAGAGCAGCGCGGTGCGCTTCTCCTCGTCGACGCCCACGCCGCCACCGTCGGTGACGGAGCCACTCTGGACGTAGCCGATCGTCTCGCCGTCGTACCCGTCGTACCACGACATGTCGGCGAACGTCGCCGAGTGGATCTGCAGCGTGTCGCCGACGTCACCGACACCCTCGAAGAGCGCGTGCTCGTCGAGAATCTCGACGTCGGGGTTCGGGCTGGTGAAGCCGTCAGCCGTGTCTTCGGGGTTCTCGAGGACGGTCGACTTCGCGGGGATCGCGTTACTGCTGGAGCCCCAGTTGTCGAGCCAGACGACACCCGGTGCGGGGCCGTCGGTGTGCATCGCGAAGTCCTCGACGTGCATCTCGTCGATGTCCTGCACGACGTACGCGTCGTAGGTGTCGTCCTCGGCTGCGTCGACAGCTTCGCCGCCGTCGATGAGACTAACGTCGAAGCTCTCAGGAAGCGCCTCGTTCAGCCGGTCGTAGACATCGTCACCGTGCGTGCCGTCGTCGACGACAGCAACCGGCGTGAACTCGGCGAACACGTCGGTCGGGCCGGTCGTCACGGAGACGGAGTCGCCTTCACCGGAGAACGTGTGCTCGATCTCGAGTTCGCCCGAGGTGTCGGGCTCGGTCATGACGGTGAGGGTGGCCTCGCCGGTGAGTCCGCCGAGTTCGACCTCTTCGCCGTCCTCGATCTCGTCACCGTTCAGTTCGAAGGTCACGTCACCGTCGTAGTCGCCGCTCGTCTCAGCGGTGAACGTTTCGAGGTTGGCGACGTTCACTTCGACGTCGAAGGAGTCGCCGGCTTCGATCGCTTCAGGCTGGCCCTGGAGCAGTTCGACACCGAGCGCGTCCTCGAGTTCGAAGTCCTGCTCGACGAACGTCTCGTCGTCCGGAACCTCGACGGACTCGCTGTGGGCTTCGAAGCCGAAGCCGCTCGCGGTGACCGTGTAGTTGCCGGGCGCAGCGAGCGCGGTGTAGTTGCCGTCAGCGTCGGTTTCGACCTCGACGCCGGTCTCCTCGATTTCGACGACAGCACCCTCGATGGGTTCGCCGTCGGTGTCAGTGACGGTCCCCTCCACGCCGCTTTCGAGCGCGACCTGGTCGGTCGCAGCCGCGGCGTCGATGATACCGTAGCCGTACCGGGTGTCCTTCTCGTCGTCAGGCTCGTCCCAGTCGTCGGGCTTCCAGGCGGTGTCTTTCATCGCGTCGCGGAGCATATCCCGGTCGGCGTCGCCGCCGGACGCGGAGAGCATCAGCGCGAAGGCACCCGCCTTGTGCGGGGCGGACATCGACGTGCCGGAGTACGTGTCGTCGTAGCCACCGCCGGGCACGGAGCTCAGCACATCCACGCCAGGCGCGGCCGCGTCGGGCACGATGTACTCGTCGGGCCAGTAGTCGGGCGCGTCGGGGTACGCAGTCGATGTCGTGATCTCCTCACCGGAGGAGAAGGACGCGACGTCGTAGTTCTCGTTGACGGCACCGCTCGCGAAGTTCGGGTAGACGTTACCCGGCGAGCCGGAGACGCCGTCGCCGGAGTTGCCCGCGGAGGCGACGAGCACGACGCCCGCGTCACGGGCGTTCTCGGACGGCTCCACCATGTCGGAGTTGTATCCGTCTGCGCCGAGGCTCATCGTCGTGATGTCGACTTCAGCCTCGTCGACGGACCACTCCATCGCGGCGGCGACCTGTACGAAGGACCCGGTTCCGCCGGGGATGGCGGCACCGTGGTACAGTTCGATACCGGGCGCAACGCCGTAAGTGTCGACATCGCCGTCGGGCTCTTCGGCACCGGCGACGGTTCCGCTCACGTGGGTCCCGTGGCCGCTGGCGTCGCTCGGCTCGGTGTCTATCGGGTTACCGTCCGAGTCCCACTCCTGCCAGGTTTCGTCGTCGAGTTCGGGCAGGTCGGGGTGGTCGTCATCCATCCCCGTGTCGAGGACAGCGACTTCGACACCCTCACCCTGGGTGCCGTACTGGTCCCAGACCTCGGTGGCGTTGATCATCTCGAGCCCGTAGGTCGTCTCGTAGTCGGCCGCTTCAGGCTCGTCTTCGGACTCGGCGTCGTCCTCAGCCTCTTCGGCCTCGGCGTCCTCAGTCTCAGCGTCGGACGCCGTCGCGCCTTCGTCCATCGTCGTCAGCTCGAAGTTAGCGTGGAGCCGGTCGACCCCCTCGACAGCAGCGATTTCGTCGAGGCCAGTCTGCTGTGGATCCACTTCGAGCAGGACGGCGTTAGCGATCCAGAGCTGTTGTTTCACGTCGATGCCGGGATGCGATTCGGCGAAGCGGAGCACGGTCGTCTGCGTGTCAGCCGCGTGCGCCTGCATCGTGTCGAGCGCTGCGTCCGCACCCATCACCCCGTCGGTGTCGGCTGCTGGGAGACGGACGACCACGTCGACCGAATCGGCATCGGGATCCTCGAACGCGTCCTCTAACGCGTCGTCGATCGACACGCCGTCAGGATCCTGTTGGGACACTACGTCATCAGTTTCCTCTACTGTGCGTTCCGTTTCGGCGTCGAACGATTCGACGCCACTGTCGAGATCCGTCGCGTCACTCGTTCCCGCGACCGCGGCGCCGGCTGCGGGCGCCATCATGGAGATCACCATGATAGCCGCGAACAGAGCAGCGAACGTCTGCATAGATGAGTTGCGTATCATGTGTCGTCGTAACGACCTCCACTCCCGGAGGTGGCAGAGCACACGAGACATTCACCTGTAGTTATTGACGTAATATGGATCCGGTAATCGGGGATTTCAGACCGTAACGAGCGATATCTACGGAGCAGTGAGTATCAACGTTGAATATATATACTATTTCAGACGCTTTACGCCACGTGATGTGATCGCGCAATACACGCAGTAGCCCCGGTTCGTGCGGATTTTCTCCGACTCCACCGTGGATTTATTTCATACTACGTATTATTTTCCCGCAGTCAGCGTGATGGGACCTGTTCATCGGTCACCGAAAGACAACATTGGTAGACAGGTATCGTATTCTCATTAACGACCCTGGGATACGAAATGAACCCGACCGAAACGGCCAGGATAACTGTCTATTGCGACGACGAGTCGGACCAATAAACTGTGGTTGTGCGTGCCAAAGTTATTTAGGCCTACTAATATACATGTGATTACATGTCGTCGCCTTCCGTGGAGTCAGCTACCGAAAAGAACGGCGCACGGGCCACGTATCCGGAGGAAGAGACAGGAGAACACTCTGAGACAGAGTCGGCCGGCACGGACGGTAGTGAGGAGTTACGGGGCGGAAAAGAGTGTATGGACGCGAGTGAGGTAATCGAAATACTCAGCAACGAGCGGCGGCGGTTGCTTTGGCGGTATCTTCGACAGGAATCGTCCGAGGGGGAACTCAGCGACGTCTCGCGACAGATCGCCGCGTGGGAGAACGGCACAGCTGTCGACGATGTCAGCTACGACGAGCGAAAGAGCGTGTACACCTCCCTCCATCAGTTTCACTGCCCGAAGATGGAAGAAGCCGGGCTGATCGAGTTCGACAAGCGTGATTCCGTCGTGCGCGTCGTGTCGGAGGAACCAGAGGCGTTCGTCGTCGAAGTGGAGCCCGATGTACGGGACGCGCTCTCGACGACGCTCGCTGCGCTCGCGGTTGCGACCGGGATCATCATCGGGTCGTGGGCGCTCGGCTTGCCGGTGTTCGGAGACCTGACCCTGGCGGCAGTCCTCCTCTCGACCGGAATCGGGGCGATTCCAGCCGTGTTCGTCTACAGCATCTTGGTACAGACGAGCTACAACATCACGCTCCCGGACGTGTTGAGCCGCCTCGACAGCTAGCCGGCGACGTATCTCGGCAGCTCGCCGACGATCTAAAGCGTTAGGACGCCCGCCCGCGTACACTCACTATCACCGTCTTTCGACTCCTCACAGTAACGTCGCCCTCCGACTTCGCGAAGTGGTACGCGGCGAGCCGTGCGTACACCGATCACGTCGCGACGGGGATGGGGTTCGACGGAGCCGACGCCCTCGATGGCGAGAGCGTCACGGCCGAGTTGAGGCGTACTCCAACTGAACTCGAGCCGGAGGCCGCACGTTCGGTTGCGACGACGCTGCTCGCGGACGCCGCCTTCTGTGAGCCGTACTGTGAGTGGATGCCGCTCTGGTACGAACTCGGCCTCATCGCGCCGGTTCGCTACGCCGACTGGCGGCTCACCCGGGTCGCCCGAACCATCGCCGAACACGCCAACGTCACCGCTGTCAGGCCTCGGTTCTCTCGTCCAGGTGACGTTCTCGTCGACGGCAGACCAGCGCTCGAAGGCGTCTCGGGGTTCCGTGACCGGTTCCTGCTGGCCGACGCGCTGTTGCACCTGGAGTGGTTCGTTCACGTGGCCGAAGCCGACGGGATCACTGTTCCGACCGGGCTGATCGAACGAACCCGATCCGCGTCCGTGGCGTACTACGGGGGTGAGAGCAACCAGCTCCCGTCGGACGTACGGCGGTTTCAGGCGTTGTTGTTCGGCGACGACGAGTGGGTCCGCCGGATCGACGACGCGTATCACCTCGATAGCCGACTCTTCGGCCTCTGGGAGCGCCTGCTCGCAGAGGAGCGACGGCGGCTGGGGGCGTACGGCGAGTGATGTTACGGGCCCTGTAACGTGTTACGGAGACCGAACCCGTATCAGGAGGTAACTATACTATCCGATCGGCTGAGCATTGGATACGGACCGTCGATCGGTTCGTCACTCCCCAAACAGCTTCGGCCCTTCCTCGTCGTGTGATTCACCGTAGGAGACACGACACAGCAGTCGTGCTGTTAGGTGAATCGACGCACGCACCACTCTCGTGAGAGCCGGAAGCAGCCGTGATCGTTCCTGGCGGTCGCTACGCGCGAGTGAGCGAGGTCGAACCGTTCCCCGTGGTGTCTCTCACTTCGTCCGAGAAGTGCGCCGGCCGGGATTTGAACCAGAATCAGACGTGCTCGCTCACTTCGTTCGCTGCGCGCGACTAATAGGGTTCAAATCTGTCGGCGATTTCTCTCACTTCGTTCGAGAAATGCGCCGGCCGGGATTTGAACCCGGGCCATGAGCTTGGAAGGCTCAGGTCCTACCACTAGACCACCGGCGCTCGTTTCGGCGAACGCTCCGCCGGGATAAGGGCCTTACTCTTTCGGTCCGTCCCGGCCGCCGTCGCTCACGGCGGGAGGACCGGCGTCTCCGGTGGTCTCGCTATCGACGGTGTCCCCGGAGTGTACCGGCTCTGCGTCTTGGAAGGGATCGGCGTCGGGGCGGCCAGAGGAGGGTTCTGCTGGGTCAGAATGAGAGTCAATCGAGTCAGCAGAGGACCCGACCGCGTCAGACCCGACATCCGCTTCGATGTCGAACCGAGCGGTCAACGCCCGGAGTTCGTGAGCGAGTTCGGCGAGGTTGCGCGCTTCCGTCGATACCGAATCCAGCGTCTCGGCCTGTCGTTCGGCGGTCGTCGCGACCGATGTCGCCTCGGCGGTCGTCTCCTCGCTGATGCCGGCGACCTCGTCGACCGCGCTCGCGACCTCGTCGACGGAGGCGGCCTGTGCGTCCATCGCCTCGGCGATCTCTCGGATCCCCTCGTCCGTCTCTGCGACCTGCTCTGTTACCGTGTCGAGTGCGTCTCCGGCGGTCTCGACCGTCTCCGTGCCGTCTGCGACGCGCTCGCGGATCGCCGTCATCTCCTCGACCGTTTCGTCTGTCCGATCGCGGAGCGTCTCTAAACGGCGCTCGACTTCGGCCGCGGACGACTGACTCTCCTCGGCGAGCCGTTTGACCTCCTCGGCGACGACCGCGAACCCAGAGCCCGCCTCGCCCGCTCGGGCGGCTTCGATCGAGGCGTTGAGCGCGAGTAGATTCGTCCGGTCGGCGATCTCCGAGATGGTCTCGATGATCTCGTCGACCGCTGCCATCTCCTCGTGGAGCCGTGAGGCGGCCTCGGCCGCCGACGCCGATCGGTCGTCGATAGCGTGTAGCTCGTCGACCGCGGCGACGGCGGCATCGTGACCCGTCTCGGCGACTGCATCGGCCTGACTGGCGGTGGTGGCAACCTGATCGGTCGACGCAGCAACCTCCTGAATCGTCGCCGACATGTCTTCCGTCTCGTCGGCGACCGCGGAGAGCCGCTCGCTCTGTCGGCTCGCACCGTCGGAGATTTCGTCGACGGCGTCGCTCGTTTCGCGGCCGGCAGCGGCAGCCGTCTCGGTCTCGTCGGTGACGGCCGCGCTGGCGTCCGCGACCTCGTCGGCGAACGCGTCGACCTCTGCGACGGTGGCTTCGAGTTCGTCCATGGCGTCGTTGAACGCCGTCGCCACCTCCCGGAGGGCCGCTGGGTCGTCCGGTCGCGTCTCCACGCGGGCGGTGAGATCGCCGTCGGCACACTCGTCCATCGTGTCACCAAAGTCGGCGGCGCGCTCTTGGAGGGTTTCGGCGAACGCCTCGCTGTCGGCGCGGGCCTCCTCAGCGCGCTGTTTTTGTGTCTCCGCGGTTTCGATTTCCGTCGCGAGCGACTCTCGCATGGCGTCGAACGCGCCGTACAGATCGCCGAACTCGTCACGACGTTCCGTCTCGAACGACACGTCGAGTGATCCGGATTCGAGTTCGTTCGCCTTCTGTCCCAGCCGGCCGAGCTCCCGAACCGTTCCGCGGCCGAGAGTGACGCCCAAGAACCCCAGTCCGACGACGGCAACGCCGATGATCAACAGCAGGTTCTGAGCGATCGAACTCGAAAGCGCGTACGCCTCTGTGACCGGAACGTGGATGGCCACGAGCCACTCCTCGGAGCTGACAGGGGCGTACGCAACGAGGTGCGCTTCGTCCTCGATGGTCGCGTCAGTGGCGTCGTCACCGTCGAACGTGAGCGCCGCACCAGACTGGAACCCGGGCTCGTCGAGACCGGCCCTGATACTGTACCAGTCCTGCTCGCCGTACTGTGTCCCAGCCAGCCCGTCGGCGCTACTCGCCGCCACGGTTCCCGAGGTGTCGACGATGGTCGTGAAGCTCCCGGCGGTCGGCTGCCGGGCATCGTCGAGCACCGGATCGAGCGTGGTCTCCATGATCAGGAAGTTGCGGTCGGCTGTCGTCGTGAGGAACGCGATTCGTCGCTCTCCGTCGACCTCGTACGTCGGGCTGGTGTACACGTCGACGCCGAGCACGGGATTCTGAGAGAACCAGTCCGTTTCGACGACCGAGGCTCCGTCGTCGTCTCCGCTCGATGCAGTGACGGACCCAGCGAGCGGTTCGTAGTAGTGGAACGCCACCACCTCGTCTGGAACCGAGATGTGACGAGAGTTGAGATACCCCTCGATCTCCTCGGGCGATCCGTCCAGTCGGTCAGACGCCGCCAGGTCACGAACCTCTGCGCGACGCTCACCCGCCCACGCGTCGAGTTCCGTTCCGGTGAGTTCGGCGACCGCGGTGTAATCGTTCTGTGCGTCCGTTTCGAGGTGCTCGGTCGTCTCTGCGTACGTGACGACACCGACAGCGCCGATAGCCGCGACGACGAGAAGCGTCACCACGGTGAACTTCAGCAGATAGCTGCGGGCGATGAACTCCGGTGTGATTCGACGGAGGAGACGTCCGATCGAGGGAACGGCCATGTACGTGGATCAGTTCGGAGACACACTTTCAACGCTTCCGTCCAGATATTATATTCGATAACT
>JARVCL010000105.1:0-9858 GCA_040405695.1 Halorubrum sp.
CCGAGCTCGACGACGGCGCTGGGGCGCGTCGGGCGGGCGGTCACGATCACGGGACCGATCTCGTAGGGCTGCCCCTTCGCCGGCTTGTCGGTCTTCTTGCATGAGGCCGGCAACGACGTCCGGATCGACGCCCACCCGTTCTCGCTCGGGAAGAACTCTTGTCCGAGCTGTCTCCCCCGGCGTTTAGCGTCCGGCCTGTCGAAGCCTTGCGATCGCAGTTGGAAGTAGTACGGGTCGACGGCGAGGAGCGCGTAGACGATGGTGCCGATGGTGAGGAACACCGCCCAGACGAGGTAGGTGGTGGTGAGTCCGAGTGCTGCGACGATGATCGGCAGGAGGATCGTGAATATCCCCGGCGAACTGTTCCCCAAGCCGACGTACACGGCGAGCACGGTTCCCTGTTTGTCTACCGGGTACCAGTAGGAGGTCTGAGCGACGCCAACCGAGAACGCGGCGATGCCACACCCACTCAACGCACCGAACAGGAGGAGCACCGGGTAGTGTCGCATAGCCAACTCGTCGAAGCCGACCACCTGCAGGACGGCCGCCAGCCCGACGATGCCAGCGATCGAGAGCCCGAGCAGTAGCAGAAACGGCTTCTTCGCTCCCACGTCGTCGGTCCACGCCCCGAAGGGGATTCGCAACAACGATCCGATCAAGTTGGGGGCGCCGACCAGAATCCCCAACAAGAACCCCGACAGACCGAGAGCCTGTTCGAACTGATCGGCTGCAGGGCCGTATATCACGAGACCGCCGTACCCGATGAAGAATCCGAAAGTCGCTGCGACCAGCCCTCGCCGAGGCGACCCACGAACAGAAAAGTCGTCGAGTTCGCCAGCAGCGCCGCCGCCGGTGCCAGCCCGGTCGTCCATGCATTCTGTATTACCGATTCGTGACATAAGCGTTGATATTCGAGCGGTATGTGATGAGAAAACCACGACACTGAACGATATGAGAAACACGTTCCGGCGTCGCGTGGGCCACACGAAAGAGCGCCGGACACAAGCAGGACGACGACCGTCGAGGGAGGCGCTCGTCCACGTCGACCGTGAGCGAAGCGCACCGCGGACACAGAGCGTCCGGATAAGAAGGCATATTGTCGCTACTTTCGAGGAGCTACCATGGAGGAACTTTCGGGAACGATCCTCGCCGGTCGGTCGTTCGACCCGCTCCGGGGACGGCTCATCGTCGAGGACGGGCGGATCGAACGTATCGAGGAGACGGAGACCGAGTCTACCGACATCGTACTCCCAGCGTTCGTCAACGCTCACACACATCTGGGCGATTCAGTCGCAAAGGAGGCGGCCACCGGACTATCACTCGAGGAGGCGGTCGCGCCACCCGACAGCCTGAAACACGAACGGTTGGCGGCTGTCGACCGAGCCGACCTCGTGGCGGCGATGCGCCGAACGCTTCGGTTCATGCAGCGAACCGGGACGGTTTCGTGTCTCGACTTTCGAGAGTTCGGCGTTGCTGGCGCGCGTGCACTTCGCGAGGCAGCCACGTCGGTCGACATCGATCCGGTTATTTTCGGAAGCGACGACCCCTCGGTCCTCGACGTCGCCGACGGGTACGGGGCGTCTGGCGCAAACGATGGAGACTTCACCGAGCAGCGCGCCGCCTGTCGAGCGCGTGGTGTTCCCTTCGCCATCCACGCCGGCGAGCCGGACGCGACCGACATCCACCCCGCACTCGATCTGGAGCCAGAGCTGCTCGTGCACATGGTACACGCGGACACGGAGCACCTCGAACGGGTCCGCGATCAGGCGGTTCCGGTCGCGGTCTGCCCGCGCGCGAACACCGTCCTCGACGTCGGAGCTCCGCCGGTGCGAGAACTCCTCGATCACACGACGGTTGCGCTCGGCACCGACAACGTGATGCTCAATCCACCCTCGATGTTTCGAGAGATGGCGTACACGGCGAAGCGATTCGACGTGACTGCGAGAGAGGTGTTGCGGATGGCGACTGTCGCCGGTGCCGACGTGGCTGGGCTCGACTGCGGCGTCGTCGCTCCCGGTCGGCGAGCCGCGCTCGTCGTGCTCGACGGGGGTTCGGACAACCTCTCCGGCTCGGTCGACCCGGTACAGGCCGTCGTGCGACGGGCGACCGAGCTAGATGTCAAACGCACTCTCGTTTAGCTGAACGTCGGCGCTACCCCCTCCTCCTTCTTCAGTCGTCCTCCTCCGCGTGGAGTTCGGGATCGAACTCGCTGAACGGCGTCCTCTCGTGACCACGAACGAGGACCTCGTCCGCCACGGTGAGGCCCATATCGAGAATCTCCTGTGCGATGGGTGTGATGTCGTCGTCAGACTCGCCGACGGCAGTGACGAGGAGGTTCTGCTCGCCGGTGATCAGCTCTTGTACCGACACGACGCCGTCGATCGCCAGAATATCGGCGACTACCTCACCACGTTCGGGTATCGACGCGGTACAGTAGAGCAGCATTCGGAGCGGGTAGCCCGATCGCTGATAGTCGACGTTGGCGCTGTATCCTTTGATGATCCCGTCGGATTCGAGACGCTGGATGCGCTTGCGAACGGTGCTGTCGGAGGTTCCGGTTCGCTCCGCGATGTCGCCGGACGACATGTTACGGGCGTCCTCTTGGAGCGCGTGGAGAATCGCCCTGTCCACCTCGTCGATATCCCCGTCGATCATGTCCGCGTATCGATGATACGGCTACTTTATTCTTGTATACGACGGGTTCGGGCGGGAAACGCGATCGATTCGCATCCGACAGCGGTATCACTTCAGGGACGGAATACGGTGTAATGGATCGCCGCGTGCTGTTCGCGACGCTCATTCTGTTCGCCGGCGGCGCGACTGGCGTCGGCGTGGCGACGTTTGCGTTCGTCGGTCTCGACGACCCCACGCCGGACGCGACCGTCGTCTGGGAGTCCGAGCCGGCCGACGGTGACGACGGTAGTGGTGCGGCCACGACGACCGTCGACGGTGAGACGGTCGTCGTTCAGGCGACACTCGAGGACGGCGAGCGCGCCGTTCGCGCCGTAGCGCCCGGCGGAGGTGTCGTGTGGAGAACGACGATACCGCCCGGGGGAACGGGCACCGATGGAGCCGATGACGACAGCGGGACCGGCGTCACCGACGAACGCGACGCCGAGCCGGTCGCGATTAGTCCGCTGACGACCGGGTCGCTCGCCGATGATCCGGTCGTCGCCGTGACGACCGAATTGGGCACGCTCGTCGTCCTCGACGCGGGCGACGGCTCAGAACGGTTCACCGTCGACCTCGACGGCCCCAGCGGGCTCGCGCCGGCGATCGGTGCTACCGACACGAGTGCCGAGTCGGTGGACGCCGACGGGTCGACGAGCGACGCGTTCGTCGTTGGAGTCACGACTGACGGAACCGTGGTCGGCGTCGACGCTGCCGGAGAGACGCTGTTCGAGACAGCCGTAGACGGGGCCATCGACCGTCGGCCCCTCGTCGTCGCGGCGGACGCTGATCCCGACGGCCGAGACGCACCGGTCGAAGGGGGAGTCGCGGTGACGACCGCTGGCACCGATCCGGGGACGGTGACGCTGTTCGACGACACCGGTGACGTCCGCTGGCGAGCGACCCCGTCTGTGACCGCGACGAGCTGGAACGCGGCGTCTACACGGCGAGGACCGGTGCTGGTGTTGGGCGGCACGAACGGGAACGTCGAGACGCTCGAAGCCGCCGACGGCGCGGTCCGCTACGAGGTCGGATTACAGGACCGTCCCGTCGAAGTTGGAGAGACGGATGCCGGTCGGGTCCACGTCGGCGGCGTCGGCGACGTCTGGGCGGTAGACCTACTCGACGGCGAAGTCGTCTGGAAGCAGCAGTACGGTGGCGAAGCGCGGGTGAACGCCCCGGGAACCGGCGACGTAACTGGAGACGGAACGCCGAACGTCGTCGCGGTGAACCGAAACGGAGACGTGCTCACGATGAACCGGAACGGCGACGGGGCGGCTCGCGGGAGCGTTCCGGGCGCGGTCGTCTACGGCGGGCCGCTGTTCGCCGACGCGACCGGTGATGGGATCGAGAATGTTCTCGTCGTCGACGAGGACGGCGTCGTGCGAGCGTTGAACGCCTGATCAGAGCAAGCTGCGGATTACACCCTCCCGGCCTCCGAGCGCAGTCTCGCCGTGTCGCTCGTGCCGTAGCCGGGCCGACCGACTCGTTACCGTTTACTAATCCCGGAATAACCCCTGAATATGCTCAGAGTATGCTCCGACGCCACAGCCAGACCACCGGTACTCTCTGGACTACGCGGCGATCCGGGCGCTGTCCGAGTCGTAATGGAGGAGGCTGCGGATGACTGAGGCGGCCGACGAGTTTGGTCCGGTAGATCCGACCACGCGCGGCGAAGTGGCACGGCTGACGCTGGCCGCGCTGTTCGTCACGGCGCTCGTCACCGCACAGGTGACGGCGGCGAAGATTCTCGCGTTACCGCTCCCGTTCGAGCTTCCGGGACTCGGCGCGGAGATCCTGCTTCCCGGTGCTGCGCTCGCGTACGCTATCACGTTCTTCGCGTCCGACTGTTACGCGGAACTGTACGGTCGGCGGGCGGCACAGGTGCTCGTCAACGTCGCGTTCGTGATGAACTTCGTCGTGCTCGCGTTGGTGTGGTCGACGCTCGCTGCGCCCGGACTCGTTCCGGAAGTCTCAGAGGCGTTCGCGGTGGCGCTCGGTCCCGCGACGAACGTCGTGCTCGGGAGCCTGTTGGCGTACGTCGTGAGCCAGAACTGGGACGTGATCGTCTTCCACGAGATCCGCGACCGGACCGGCCCGGAGAAGCTCTGGCTGCGCAATCTCGCCTCGACGGCCACGAGTCAGGCGATAGACACCGTGATCTTCATCGGAGTCGCGTTCGTCGCCGCACCCACGCTTCTCGGTGTCGGCATGCCGACGCCGCTCGGTGAGGCGGCGCTGCTCGTCGCTGGCCAGTACCTCCTCAAACTGGTGATCGCCGTCGCCGACACCCCATTCGTCTACCTCGCCGTTCGCGTCGTTCGAGGGTGAGACGGCGACGTGGTCAGCGACGCGCTCGGTTACCCGGTCGCCAGCGCCCGTGCAGGTCGGGCCGGCAGATCGACCGACACGCGGGTGAACCTGGCTCCGGCGTCGGTGGTGCGGTAGAGCCCTCGGTCGGTGAGCGCCCATATCTCACCGGGAGCGGTTCCGGCCGTGAGCACCGCACGGTAGGTCCCGTCGCCGGTAGGGATCTCCGGACCGTCAATCCGCTTCCACGCTCCCGCGTCGTCGGACGGGGACTGGACCGTCTCGAACGCCGTCTTGCGATAGAGGTACGCTTCCCCGCGGCGGTGTGCGGCGGCCGCTCCGCTGGCGGCGCTGACGAGGACACGGTCGGGGTCACCGGGGTCGACCGCCAGCCCCCAGACGTATCGGTGACCGAGTCCAGCCTCCGGCGTCGCGAACGACACACCGCGGTCGTTACTCTCTGCGTAGCCGTCACCGGCCGCGACGTACACACGGTCGGGAGCGTCGGAGTGTGTCGCGATGGTGTGTGTGTCCCGCTTAGAGCCCGGTGGCCGGTCGATCCACGTCGTTCCGGCGTCGGGGGTGACGACGAGCGCGCCGGCTTCGATCCCGACGTACCACCGATCGGGATCCGCCGGACACGCCTCGATCCACCGAACGTGATGCGTGTCAGGCCGTGGCGGAAACGACCACTCCTCTGTGGAGGGCACGGTCTGTAACCCGTCGACACGCCGAACGTGTCGACCGCCATCGGTTGAGCAGTAGATTCGTGAAGGCTCCGTCCCGACCAGTACCGTCTCGGGGTCATCTGGACTCACCGCGAGCGCCGTGACTCCGTCGACTCCCGCCTCCGGAGTGAGCGTGTCCGTCGCGACCCGTTCGAACGTCTCACCGCCGTCAGTTGATCGGAACAGGCCGTCCCACGTTCCCGCAAGCACGCGTTTGGGCGTTCGCTCGTCGATCGCGAGACACTCGATCCGGTGATCGGCGAGCCGCGTTACGACGCGTTCGTCGGCCGGATAAATAATACGGAGGCCGTCGTCGTACGCCGCGTACATCGTCATGGCCTCGTTTGCGGCAGGCGGGCGCAAGAGACTTACTCCCCGACGCCGTGATAGAAGTACGCATGGACCTTCGCGTACAGGGGGACGTCCCCCCCGACCCGTTCCTCGGCGCTGCCGACCTGTTCGAAACCGAGTTCTCGCTGGATGCTCCCGTTCACGTGACGGTGCGTGAGGACCCTGACGAGCGAACCTGGGCGGCCCACTACGACGACCACCACGTGTTGAACGTCTCGCGCCGCGCCGCGACGAGCGCGATGGCGCGCGAACTCGCAATACACGAACTCTCGCATATGGCCCGCTACGAGGAGGGGCACGCCTCACACCTCCAGTCGACAGAAGAAGCACTCTACCTCGGGCTCGCCGGCGAAACGGTGGAACGCCGGAAGCTCGCACACTGTTATCAGATAGCAAATCACATGAAAGACATCTACGCCGACGATATCACGCTCTCGGTCGCGCCTGCGGACAAACTCCTCGGCTTCCTCGAGTCGACGCTCGCGGCCGCCGTCGCCGACCGGCCGACGTTCGACCGCGCAGGGTCTCCGCCGATAACCGCCGGGGCAGATCCGGAAATCACCGCGGTGAACGCCGCGTTCGCGCTGGCGCTCGTGGAGCGACACGACCTCGCCGACCCGTCCCACCGACTGTACGAGCTGGCGCGGGTTGCCGAGAACGACGCCGCCGACGTCGACGTCGACGCGTTCAAACACCGGTTCTTGGATCTCGGTCCGGATCCATCAGAGAGCGACTACCGCAAGGCGCTCGTGGGGGCTGCTCGCGCCTACGCGGTCTGAAGCTGACTCGCTGTACTGCGATCACGACGGTTCACGCGGAAACCCTCACCGCGATTCGTCGGTCTGTGGTTCTTCGGCGTCGCCGTCAGCGTCTTGATCCGGAACGTCGAGGACGGTCACGCGCGCTTTCATGATTCGGGTGTTGTCGACCCGCTCGATGCGGATCTGCACGCCGTCGAACTCGATCTCTTCGCCCTCCTCGACTAACCGCCCGGCGCGATTGAACACGAAGCCCGCGAGCGTCTCGAACTCCTCACCCTCTGGGAGGTCGATGCCGAGCATCTCGTTCACCTCGTCGATGTTGACCTCGCCCTGCACGAACGCGACGTTGTCTTCGACGAACTCGATCGGCTCTGGCTCGTCGCCTTCCAGGATGTCGCCGACGATCTCCTCAACCATATCCTCTAAGGTGATGATCCCCTCCGTCGTGCCGAACTCGTCGATGACGATCACCATCTGGAGGCGGTTGTCCTGCATCTCGGCGAGCAGCTCGTCAGCGTTCTTCGACTCGGGAACGTGGAGCGTCGGCTTGACGACGCGCTCGAGTGAGGGCTCGCCCTCTGAGTATCGGAGTTCACGAACGAGATCACGGACGGTGATGATTCCGACGATGTTGTCGAGGTTCCCGTCGTAGACCGGGACGCGCTCGTGGTCCGCGTGGATACACTGCTGTATCGCCTCCTCGACGGTCGCCTCCTTCGGGACTGCGGTCACGTCGAGTCGGGGCGTCATCACCTCCTTGGCGATGGTGTTGTTGAACCTGAAGATCCGGTCGAGCATCTCACGTTCTTCTTCTTCGATGACACCCTCTCGCTCGCCCGTTTCGATGATGTTCTGTATCTCTTCGCGAGTGACGTAGGTGGATTCGATGGCTGCCCGCCCGCCGGTGACTCTGTTGACGACCCGAGTGAGGTAATCGAAGAGGACAACGAGCGGATACAACACGACCTGAGAGTACTTCAGCGGACGTGCGATCCGCAGCGACCACGACTCCGTGTTCTCGACGGCGTACGACTTCGGTGCCGTCTCCGCGAACAGCAGGACGATCGCCGTGATCCCGAACGTCGTGAGGACGACGGTCAACAGCGCGCTCTCGACGTACGCACCAATGAGCGCGGTCGCGATCGCCGTCATCGCGATGTTCATCAGGTTGTTGCCCACGAGGATCGTCACCAGTAGCCGGTGGGGGTTGGCCTTCAGCGTCTGGATGGTCTTCGCGTGTTTGACCCCCTCCTCGACGAGGCCGTTCACGCGGTGTTTCGGCAGCGAAAACATCGCTATCTCTGAGGAAGAGAAGAACGCTGACATCCCGATCAGGACGACGATGGCGACGACCCCGCCGACGGTCACGAGCGGGTCGGTCACCGGCGGGGTTTCCGGGACGCCAGCGAGTAGTACGATCGAGGATGGACCCATTCTCACTAATCGTCCGTCGGGCGACGTTTAAAGGATTACCCTCCGACCGCGCAAACGAGAGCACACGGCAAGGGATAAACGACCGAGGCCCCAACGTCTCGGCGATGCCCTCCGCGACGGACCCAGCCGGTCCAAATCAGCCCGCGTGTCACGAGTGTGGGGCACGCGTCGACTCGGACGCGAACTTCTGTCCAGCGTGTGGAGCCGACCTGCACGAGGGGTCACACCCCCAGTTCTGTGGGTCGTGCGGGAGTCGTTTCACTCCCGGAGACGCGTTCTGTGCTGACTGTGGGGCGGAGCGAGGCGGCACAGAAAGTGAGCGTAGCGACGCGTACGCGACCGACACGGGTGCGACTCCCACCCCGACGGGAGCCGACGGGGCTGCGTCGGTCGGGGACGACGACGCCGACTCCAGAACGAGAGACGGATCCGCACGTCCAGGCGATGCGGCGTTTCGCCGGCGGATACAACAGCACCTCGACGCTGGCTGGGAAATCAAGCGGGACGACGGGGACGCAGTCGTACTCGTCGACCGAGATATCGGGTCGATGCCGATACACGTGCTACTGCTGCTCACGACCGGCGGTGCCGGGAATCTCCTGTACGGCTACTACCATTACGCCATGCTCGCGGAGACCCGGCGGCTCTCCGTCGACGACGAGTACTACCCGATGCCGAAGCGAACGCCCGACGAGGAGACCGCGGTGACGACCGCTTCGGCGTACGCGCTGAGCGCGGTAGTGCTCGTCGTCGGACTGTTCGTCGCCGGCGTCGCCGCCGGTGGTGGGTCGTTCGCGATGACGGCTGTCGGGCTCCTGCTCGCCGCTGCCGGCCTCTCCGTTGCGCCACCGGTCGAAGAGCGACTCGACCGCCGGCACGGCGTCACGACGTTCGGTCGACACAAGACCGTCGATCACCGTGTCCTCGAGCCGGTCGATCCCGTGGACGAGCCGTGTGTCGTCTGTGACCAGAAGTTCGACGGCGGTGTCGTCCGCCGTCGTCGCGACGAGACGACTGTCGCCGGGGTGCCGGTCCGTACCCACGAGTACGAACTGAACCACTACTGTGCGGTCTGTGCCCGCGAGGAACTCTTCGGGATGAGTCGGGCCGCCGCGTCGTCTCCGGATTCACAACCGGCTACGTCCGTCGAGACGCTTCGTGCAGATCCAGTCGACGGCGAAGAGAGTACTGACGACGTAGACAGACCCACCGACGCGGATCTCTCGGAAACCACAGAGCCGGCCGACGAGTGAGCCCGCGTTCCGCCGCTGTCGACACGGTTACGAGCCCGAAGATCAAACACACATCTATGTCGAAGCAACCGATCACGCTCTATCGACTACAGGCGTGTCCATTCTGTGAGCGGGTCGTCCGGACGCTCGACGAACTCGGTGTCGAGTACCGATCTCGGTACGTCGAGCCGATGCACTCTGCGCGCGACGTGGTCAAGCGGGTGTCGGGCGCGCGGAGTGTCCCGGCTATCGTCGATCCCGACACCGGCGTCACCATGTCCGAGAGCGCCAACATCGTGGAGTACCTCGAACGAAGGTACGACTCGGCGGGGACGGAGAACGACCGCACGATCGACGACGCGACGACCGACG
>JARVCL010000106.1:0-9773 GCA_040405695.1 Halorubrum sp.
CGAACGCGGCCACGACGAGCGCCGGGTACTCCGTTACCGCCTCGTTGACGCGCTCGACGAACCGGTCGGCGGCGGTCACGGTCGCCCTCGTCGTCGTGGGTTTCTGCGCCACTCACACCGGAAGCGACCAAGACAACGGCGCGGGGCGGAGTCCGGGTAGACCATCCGACTACGGCTCGCGGCGGCGATACCAGATCGCTCCCCCGACGGCGGCGACGAGCGCCAGAACGCCGACGACGATGACGACCGTCGAGAGTCCATCGTCGTCGTCGAGCGGGGCGGTCACGTCGACCGGGTACTGTCGAACGTCGGAGATGCGGTCGTTCCCCCGTTCGTCGTCGTACCGGAAGTCGAGTTCGACGGGGTAGGTCCGCTCGCTCGCGCTGCCGGCCGCAGCGACCTCGAACCAAATCTCTGTCGACTCGCCGGGTTCGAGGGCGTCGACGAACGCCTCGTCCTCGACGGCGGTGAGGGGGCTGTCGGCGTACAGCGCGGCGTTGATCGAGGACAGCGTCTCGGGCCGCTGGTTCGTGATCTCGAAGGTTATTCGACGGGTCTCACCCGCAGGGATCGAGGTCCCGTCGGAAGCGACCGCGAACTCCGGACGCTGAGGAGCGACCTGAATTCGGTCGCTCGACGTGGCGGTCATGCTGGCGTCACCGGCGGTGTACTCGACGGTGAATCGGACCTGTCGGGGACCGGGGTCGGCCTGACCGCTCACGTCGGCGTCGAACGAGAAGTCGACGGACTCGCCGTCGGCCAGATCGGGGAGCGCATAGCTGTTCTCACCGAGAGACACCCGAGTGCTCTGTGGCTCGGCGATCAACACCGCGTCCTCCACCGCGAGCGGCCCGTCGTTGGAGATGGTCCCCGAGAGAGTGCCGGAGTAGCCCACTTCGAGCGTTCCGTCGAGGTCACTGATGTCGAACGACTGCTCGGGGATCGGCGTTATTCCCGTCCGAGACGGCGGCGAGGTCCGCTCGGCCCCGTCACGGTCCCGGTACTCGACGGTCGATCGGAGCACGTATCGCTCGGCCGTGAACGCTGGTTCGACCGTCGAATCGAACGTGACGGTCCGGTTCTCACCCGGTGCCCAGTCGCCGACGAACACGTCGGCACCGGCACCACCGCCGCCCAGCGTGACACCACTCCCGGAAGCGGTCCCGGAGACGATGGCGTCACGAGCCGTCTCCTCGCCGACGTTCTGAAGCGTCGCACGGACGTCGCCGGTCCCACCGACCTGAGCGTCGGTGTCGGCGTCGACGAGCGCGAACCGAGCACCGTCGTCGACCACGACAGTAACGTCGAATCGGTCGATTCCTCGACGGTCGTTGTGGTTGGTGGAATCGGGGAGAATCTGGTTGGTGAACCGGTACCGAGCGGTCACCTCGATGTCGTACTCACCCGCGGGCGTATCGTCGGGAACGGCGATGTCGATGGGGATGGACGTTGGCGCGCCCGTCGGCACGTCGCCAACCGCGATCTGGCCGGACTCCACAGCGATCGGGTCGTCGTCGTCCGCTTTGGCCTCCACTCGGAGGCTGCGGGCGGTGGTCACCCGCGGATCGAGCTCGTTTCCGAGGTCCATCTGCCCGGTGTTGAGCACGCTGAGTTCGACGGGAGCCGTTCCGCCGGTTGGAACGGTGGGCTGTGAGAGGAACACGTCCAACGCCGGGGAACCGCGAACCTGACCGCCGCCCGCCTGAGCGACCACGTCGTCGCCGCCGAGATCGAGTGCTGCCTCCGCCTCGCGCGTGTCCGCCGGCTCCGCGGCGACGCCAGCCAGCGCGATCCCGGCGACGAGCGCGAGGAGACAGGCCGCCGAGACCACGACGGTCGTCGTCGACCGTCCCGAACCGTCGGCCGTCATCGATGCGTCCCCGCGAGGGGTCCGGCTGCGTCGAAACGAGTCATACGTCTGTCTCGGTTGCCTGCGCTATAAGCGTGTTGAATGAACGTTCAATCAGGGCCGATATATAGCTCGGCGGCCAAGGAGGCGTATGGAGGATCTGTTCGCGGAGCCGGCGGACACGCGCGAGGCGATCCTCGGCGCGGCGTTCCGCGCGCTCTGTGAACACGGCTACGCCGAACTGACGATCAAGCGAATCGGCGAGGAGTTCGACAAGAGCCCCTCGCTCGTCTACCACCACTACGACGGCAAAGACGAGCTGTTAGTCGACCTCCTGGAGTTCCTGCTCGACCGGTTCGAGTCGGCACTCTCCGCTGACGCCTTCGACCTCCCGCCGCGCACACGACTCGACGCGTACGTCGCGGCAATGACAGACCCCGGGTCTGTCGGCGCGGATCACACGCCCGACGGCCGGTTTCTCACCGCGCTCGTCGAGCTTCGTGCGCAGGCGGCCACCGACGAGGCCTATCGGACACACTTCGACCGTAGCGACCGCGTGTTCCAGACGTTCCTCGAGAAGTCGGTTCGGGAGGCGGCCGCCGACCTCGACATCGAAGGGGACGACAGCACCGCGGGTGCGACCGACCGCTCCGGGACGACCACCGACTCGGAGACACCGAACGCCTCGGGGGCGGCTGCGGGCTCGCGAACCCCCACTGACTCGGACGTCACCGGTCCGTGTGCCGCCGCCGGTACACCCGACGAGCTCGGTCCGGTCACCCCGGCCGAGGTCGCCGCAACCCTTCAGGCGCTCTCCGCCGGGGCGATGCTTCGCTGGACGACGACGAACGATCGGGAGTGGGTACCGACCGTCCGACAGGGGATCGGGCGCTACCTGACACAGACGCTCCCGGCCGTCGACCCAGAGGCGTGAGCGCCCGCACCCGCCGCGAACGACACGACACTGCCGACCGCCCGTTCCGCGTTACCGTTCCGTGACCCCGTCGGCGTCCATCTCACTCACCTCTCCTTCGAGCCACTCGCGGAGCCACCGCACGCGCTTGATGCGCTGGTGTGCGATGCTCTCGGCGGTGTCGGAGACGATTCGGTCGGTGTGGTCGCGACCGCGGTCGAGCACCCGGTCGACCATCTTCGCCGCGTCCATGTGCGTCCGGGACTCGTATCCCATCCGTAACAACATCAACACGGCTCCGTTCGCCCCAACCTTGTCGAGAATGTCCGCCTCGATTAGACACCGGCTCTCTAAGGGGACGTCCGCGAGGTCGCCGGTGTAAGAGTGGTCGACGACTGCGCCACACACCTCCTCGATGAACGATTCGGGATAGCTGCCGCGGCTTCGAAGGTACTCGCGAGCGACGCGCGCGCCTGCTTCGGCGTGAACGTCTTGATCGGCCTCCAGCTTGGCGACGTCGTGGAACAGCGCGGCCACTCGGACCACGTCGACGTCTGCGCCTTCCGCCTCGGCGATGTCTTCTGCCAGCTCGACGACGTTGAGGATGTGGTTGAACCGGTAGTCTGCGGAGTGCCAGGGGTACCACCGCATACGCCCGCCGTCGTCCTCGCTCTCGACGCTGGCGGCGAGGTAATCCCGGACGAACCCCTTCATTTCCTCGAACTCCTCGGCTGCCACCTCCGTGTTCTTAATCTCGACGCCCACGGGTACCACCTCGGACGAAAAACTCATTAGTCATTACCGTAACCGACGGGCGTTTCGTTCTTAGTCGTTACGACGGGCTGTGAGGCCTCGTGACCGCTCACCGCCGATCGAGGGGCTACCGGTGTCTGGGGATCGAGAGACTGAGCCGGCGTCTAGGGATCGGGGACGCGTCACCGGATTGCCGGCGCGGCAGAGTATAAGCCCGCACGACCGGTTTCGATTGGTATGACCGAGCAACTGTACCTCGACGACGACACGGTCTTGCAGTTCGAGGCGACCGTCGAGCGAGCGCTCGACGACCGCATCGTCCTCGACCGAACCCACTTCTACCCGACCGGTGGCGGCCAGCCGCACGACACTGGCACCATCCACGTCGCTGGCGACCCCGACCGGCGCTGGCGCGTCGTCGACGTCCAGAAGACGGACACGATATACCACACGCTCGCACCCGTCGATCCACGCTCCGAAGACGACGAGGCCGGAAAAGCCGGCGCGTCCGACGCCACCAGCGTTGACCCGCCCGCGGTCGGGAGCCGCCTCGTCGGGTCGATCGACTCGGCGCGCCGCCGAGCACACGCCCGCTATCACACCGCTCAGCACCTGCTGTCGGCGCTGCTGCTCCGCGAGTTCGACGCGACGACGACCGGGAACCAGCTGTACGCCGACCACGCACACCTCGACGCCGCGTACGATCGGTTCGACGACGCGGACCTCGACCGGATCGAGACGCGGCTCAACGAGCTCGTCGCGGAAGACCGCCCCGTGCGAAAGTACACGATGGACCGGACAGCCGCAGAGGAGGACCTCGACACCGACAGGACCCGGATCGACCTCCTGCCGGACTCGATCACCGAACTCCGGATCGTCGAGGTTGGCGAGGGCGGAGGCGACGACACGGAGCCGTACGACCGAACCGCCTGCGCGGGCACCCACGTCGGGTCGACCGGTGTGATCGGCGAGGTCGTCGTGACCGGGCGTGAGACGAAAGGGAGCGACGAGGAGCGAATCCGGTTCGCACTCGCGGATCACGCGTGAGCGTTCCGCGACAGTCGTGTCGCGGCCGTTTAACTCGCGCTTTCGGATCCCGCCGTTTATGTATCGGCCGAGGCAGGTTCCGATATGAAGTTCTGCGACGAGTGCGGATCGATGATGAAGTCCGGGGAAGGCGAGGACCACTGGGTGTGTGGTTCCTGTGGCTACGAGGTCGGCCGCGACGCAGACGACGAGGAGGAGGCGTGGATCACCGAGTCACAAGAAGAGTCGGAGGTGATCGACGTCAGCGACGCCGAGGACAAGGGGCTCCCGACGACGACAGCACACTGTCCCGAGTGTGGAAACGACCAAGCGTACTGGTACATGCAACAGATCCGCTCAGCCGACGAGTCCGAGACCCGCTTTTTCGTCTGTACCGACTGTGAGCACAAGTGGCGCGAGGACGACCACTAACGCGTCGGCACAGGTTGCTCGTCATTCGCGCGCGCTGCCAGCGCGCCCGGTTTGTGACCCTGTCGTTTAGTTGGTTCCCGCCGAAACGTGGTGTATGGACCCGCCGACCGTCCCCATCGACCGACTCGGCGGGTGGCGGCACGTCGAGCGGACGACCGAACGCCCGTTCTCTGCCGGCCCCGTGTCTGTCACCGCCGGAACCGTCCGGTACGAGCGGGTCGACGTTCCTGTCCCCCGCCCGTTCTTTTTCGCCAGTCGACTGCGCATCCGTCCGTCGTCGTCCCCGAACCGGGCGCTCACGCGCCTCGTCGAGAGCCGCGCGAAAACAGGGTTTCGCGGCCGTCTCGCCGACCACGATATCGTCGATGTCGAACCGCACGACGAGCGGTCGGTCGCTGTCGACGATCCGGAGGCCACGGACGCGACGCTCGTCACGTATCGGGGGCGATGTCTCGTCGCGTCCGACCACGAGGTTCCGGTCGAGGCGTTGCTCGCGGTGTGGGAAGCCGGAGAGTACCTTCTCGCGGGGGGCGCGTACCGAATAGACGGTGAAGGCGAGGTCGACCCCGACGGGGCACGGCGAGAGCTGCTTGGCCTCGTGCGCGGCGTTCGTTCGGCGTAGGCGTGCTCTCGAGCGTCTCCCGCCTCGATCCGTGAGCTAACACGAGACCGCACCGGCGGGGGATCCGACTGGCGGACTGTCTTCACGGAGCTCCGGGTCCTCGACGACGCCGTCGAACATCGGCAGGCGGAGCTCGTAGGTGTACAGCAGGTCGAACGCCGCGAAGGGGTTCCCTGTCGTGATCAGTTCGGGCGCGTCGAACCGAACGCCGGCGGCCAGCGTGACGATCGGGTCGCGATCGAGCGATCCAGCGAGTTCGACGCCGAACTCGTCGCCAGCAGCGGGGTCCGTCAGGACAGAGACGTGGACGACAGCGTCGATCGTCGCCGACCCGGTGCCGATACCGAGCGGGTATCCCTCACCGGCAAAACACCCCGTGAGCGGGGGCGAATCGGTCTCCGGTTCGGCCGTGCCGACCGTCTCAACCGGCGCGCCACCCGCCCCAGGGGACGAGGCGAGTCCGCCGGTCGTTCCCGACACGCTCAGTGCACTCGACGTGCCCGGAACGCCAGACGCACCGGCCGCTGGAGCGAAGAACTCGATCGGGAGCGCTCCGGTCGAGAGGAGCCCGACCGAGACGAACACGAGCGTGACCGCCAGCAACGGGCGGCGCGCGAGCGTGGTCGATCGCCCGCCGTGCTCGGAGGCGGACGCTCGAGGCTGGTCGTGTGACACCTCACGACCTGCCGTCCCGTGACTCATCGTCTCCACGTACGAAAGCCGGCGTGAAAACCTCGCCGCCTCGGTTATCCGTCCTGATACTCGGACGCCGACAGCGGAGAGTCCTCGTCGACGAGCGACGGATCGACATCGGTGTCCCCTTCCAGCAGTCCGGAGACGAGCAGCTCGGCGGACGCGAGGTTCGTCGCGACCGGCACGTCCTTGACGTCACACACCCGCAAGAGCGCAGAGATGTCCGGTTCGTGTGGCTGCGCAGTGAGCGGATCACGCAGGAAAACGAGGCCGTCGATGCCGCCGTCGGCCACCATCGCGCCGATCTGGAGGTCACCGCCCAATGGACCGGACGCTTGACGGTTCACCGGCAGCCCAGTCTCGTCGGCGATTCGTTTCCCGGTGGTGCCGGTGGTTATCAGTTCGTGATCGGCGAGGACGCTCACGTGCGCGTTCACGAACGCGACCATCTCGTCTTTCAGCTCGTCGTGAGCAATGAGCGCGATCCGCATACGACGCCTATCCGTCGGTAGTACTTAAAAGAATGCGTCGCCAGGGGTTACTTGAACCGGAACGTCTCCAGATTCTTTGGTGCGAACGTCCGCATGTTGTAGTCGTGGTACAGCGCCGACGAGAGGTCTTGTACGGAGCGCTCGTCGCCGTGGACACACAGCACCTTCTCCGGACGAGGGTTCATCGTCTTCACGAAGTTCTCTAGCCCCTGACGGTCGGCGTGCCCGGAGAAGCCGTCGACCGTCTCGACACCCATCTCCAGGGTGAGCGTGTTGCCGCGGCCGCCGCCCCAGCCGTCGACCGGGATCTCGTCCCAGCCGTTCTGGATGCGCCGACCCAGCGTCCCCTGCGCCTGGTAGCCGACGAACACGAGATTGGAGTCCGGGTCCGGTCCGATGTGACGGAGCCACGACATGATCGGCCCACCGGTGACCATCCCAGATGTCGAGAGGACGATGCACTGGTCGTCGTCCGCGACCGCCTGTCGCTCATCTTCGCCGCCGTCGATGTGGTTGAACTCCTCGGCGAGGAATGGGTTCTCATCCTCGTGGAAGATTCGGTCTCGGAGGCCGTCACGGAGGTACTCGGGGTAGGTCGTGTGGATCGCCGTCGCCTCCCAGATCATCCCGTCGAGGTGAACCGGCATCGAGGGGATGTCGCCCTCACGCATCGCCTCCTCTAAGACGAGCATGATCTCCTGAGACCGGCCGACGGCGAACGCCGGGATGATGACCTTGCCGCCCTGATCGTACGTCTCGTTGATGACGCGTTTGAGCGCCTTCTCGGAGTCCTCCTGATCGGTCTGGTAGTCGTCACGGCCGCCGTAGGTGGACTCCAAGACGAGCGTCTCGACGCGAGGAAAGTCGTTGACTGCGCCGTTGAACAGCCGAGTGTCCTCGTAGTGAATGTCACCGGAGAAGCAGACGTTGTAGAGCCCGTCGCCGATGTGGAAGTGCGTCACCGCACTGCCGAGGATGTGGCCAGCGTTGTGGAACGTGAGTTTGACGTCCGGCGCGATGTCGGTGACGTCACCGTACTCCAGCGGGATGGTGTGTTTGATCGCCTCGCGGACCTGTGCGGACTCGTACGGCGGCGTCCGTCCTTCCTTCGACGCGACGTCGAGATAATCGAGTGTGAGAAGGCCCATGAGGTCGCGAGTTGGTTCGGTCGAGTAGATCGGGCCGTCGTAGCCGTATTTAAACAGCAGCGGGAGGAGCGCAGAGTGGTCCAGGTGCGCGTGCGTCAACACGACGGCGTCGATGTTCTGTGCGCCCGCGCCGAGCGCTTCGGGAACCTGCAGGTACGGGACCTCTCCCTCGGCCCCCGGCTTGTCGCCGCAGTCGATGAGGATGCGCGTCTCGGGAGTGTTGAGAATGAACGCGGCTCGCCCAACCTCACGACAGCAGCCGAGCGTCGTGATGCGGACCCACTCGTCGTCTGATAGCTCCTCGCGGTGGATCTGGCGACCGACCCGTTCGAGGATGTTACGACGCTCCTCGCGTTCGTTCTTCAGAAAGCTCCGAACGTTCGAGACGGTGGAGGACTCGATGGGGGGTGTGCGCACGACTTCGGGGGTCCAACCGACCTCTTTCGTGATCTCTCGGAGCGTCGAGCCACGGCGGCCGATCACCATACCGGGCTTTTGCGCCTCGATGACCACTTCACCGGTGTCCTCGTGGAAGTCCAACGAGGTCACTCCTGCCTCGTCCGGGATCACGTCACGGACCGCTGACTCCGCCTGTGCGGGCGGAGAGAGCGCGCTCGGGTCGGGTCGGACCGTGATGCGCTTCCGAAGTTTGGACGCGAGCCGCCGGATCAGGTCGCCGTCACCCGCGAACCGCTTCGGATCACGGGTGTACACGACCAACTCCGGACCCTCGTATTTAACATCCGTGACACTCACGTCGTTCGGGACCTCCTGTTCTATCGTCGACTTCAGGTTCTCGAGTTGCGTATCGACTTGACTCATAGCTCACTGCGGGCCGTCGGGTTCGCCACCGCCGCCGGATCGCGCCGAACATCGGTGTGCGACGTGTCGTCGATTGCTCGACCGTGACGGGGTAGACATAGTGGAAGTACTGTCCGTAGTGCACCGTGCGGGAACAGCCAGCGAAAACCCGCTTGCATCGGAGTACACTCCCTTCGTTATAAAAGCCTTCGCAAAACGGGAGGTGTCTCCCCTTTTAGCGACCTGGCCCCGCTCCCCGTCCTGTTCTGGCCCACCCGCTTCCGGGGTCGCAGTCCAGTCCAGCCGTATCCGCAACCCCGTCCGCGAGTGTGTCCGCCCGTTCGCCCGGGAGGTCGCTTAGTGTTCGTGGTCGCGCTGTTTCACAACACCGATACGGCCCGACTCCCTCCGTGAGACATCATGCGCGTGACGCCAGACAGCGTTCGTTCCGAGTACGACTGGATTCGCGACCGTGCTCCGGTCGTCGTCCCGATTCTCAACGACACCCGCAGCCGGCTCGGCGACCTGTTTGAAACCGACGTGGACCGCGTCGACGCCGAGACCTACCGCCGTGAGGTCGATGTCGTCTTCGCGAACGGCGAGGTTGCGGTCAACGTCGCCGGCTACAGCGCGCTCCTCCGTGAGCTCGACGTTGAGGGAGATTATCCGGGGTTCGTCGTCGACGAGGTGCTCGGTCGAGAGCTCGCCGCCACCATCGCCGGTGGGCACCCCCTCTCACTGCTGGCGCAGGCGACGTTTCACTTCGCCGATGTCCACGTCGACGAGGACGCGACTGCGACGGGAGCGGGCAACGCGGGCGCCGACGACCTCGACGCCGCGCTCGCCGCCGGATTCCAGACCCGGCTCCCGGGATGGGACTGGCGGGAGAACGAGAGTCCGTTCGCGGTCGATCCAGACGCGTAGCGAGCGTCAAACGATAGATCGAATTATAAAGCACAAGGAGAATACCTGCGGCTTCAGCCGTCCCCAGAAATCGTAGATTTCTGGTGTGCGGACGAGACCGGAGGTCTCGTCAACGCAGGAT
>JARVCL010000107.1:0-9711 GCA_040405695.1 Halorubrum sp.
AACTGTACCCACTCTGGCGAGAGCGACGGTCGGAGTGACCAACTGTCGTGCTGAACAAGAAATAAAACGAGAACGGGGACGTGAGACGCAACGAATCCAGTAAAGTTCTATTTCAGGAGGGGCCTGCCAGTGAAACGCATGTTCATAAGATATGTACACGCTCCACAATCAGCAGTGTCGACCTGACGGAGCCGAAGCATTCGTTCGGGCGCTGCTGCACTACCATTCGCCGTTCACCACGACGCGAGACACCTCTCACTGAGTGAATATTTCGACAGATCCGACCGGATCGATCCGCCAGAGCCCGTGTACTCATCAGCTCTTTCATCACTGCTGTCGGTGGCTGTCGCCGCAAACGGCAGTGCATTTATGTGGGTGTAAAACACTCTTTACTGTAAAGGGTTCTTTACACCCGTGAGGCTCATGAGTGAGGAACTCACCGGAACACAGCGAGTGCAAACGCGCGAATGGTACAAGACGTGGATCAATCGGGCTGTCGGCTTCGGCGTCGCCAGCTTCCTCGTCTCGACAGCGGCGTGGGTAGTTACGGAAGCGCCGTCGGTGTTGCTCGCCGGACTCGCCCTCTACTGGCTCGGATGTCTCGGGATGGTTATCGGGTACTGGTACTCGCCGGTTTCAGTCAGTGACGAACTCGAACGGCGGATAGAACGGGAGGCGAGTCAGACCGCGATGGCGCTCGTCGCCGTCGTGACGATCATCGGTATCCCGGCGGAGGTCGTCCTCAACACGACGGGCGTCTACACCGCACCTGCCGCGCTCCGCGGCGCGCTCTGGGGATACCTGCTGTTGATACTCGTCTTCTCGGCCGCTCACTGGCTCACCGGGCGGCAATACGCGCAGGCGTGAACGAGCGATGCAAAACGAGATTCGGACCTACCGCGAACGCGAGGGGTTGAGTCAGGGCGAGCTCGCCACGGCGGTCGGCGTCTCCCGGCAGACGATAAATGCCGTCGAACGAGACCGGTACGATCCGTCCCTCGCACTGGCGTTCAAACTCGCCAGCTACTTCGAGTGCCGAATCGAGGAGCTGTTCGATCCCGATATCGGCCCCGTCGGAGAGTGATCGGGTCGTGCCCGTCGTCGTTGAGTGTCCGTACCATCACGGCGTGAGCGGTTCGCAGAGCGGGTAATTCGGTGTAATCCGGCTATATTCGGAATGAGTGTCTCACCGATATTTGTTCGTGGCGAGCCACGCACCACGTATGCGTGAGCGACGGGCGTTCCTCCTACTCGTCGTCGTCACGGTGATCGTCGCGGCCGGGGCCGCAGTCGCGCTCGGCGGGACGGGCGGCGTCGAGTCTGTTGGCGTCACAGACGGCGATGGTAACGACGACGGAGTCGGCGACGGGGACGAGATGGGAGAGGACGGAACAACTGACGAGAACGAGACGACCACGAGAGCCGAGGCCGACGCCGACGCCGCGACCGCCGAGGACACCACACCCACACCTATCGTCGGCCGGTGATCACGAGCGAGCGCGGACTGCACGCTACCGAGGCGGGGTTTTGATCCCTACGCGATGGTAATCGGAGAAAGGTTAAACCCCGTCTGTCGCGGTATCGTGCGTATGGACCTGTCGGGGCTCGGACGGCACACGCCGACGTCGCTGGTCGCGCGTCGCGAGGCGGCCGTGTTGGCCCCGGTCATCGAGCGTGAATCGGACGCGTACCTCCTGTTTACGAAGCGAGCCGCGCACCTCGGGGAACACCCTGGACAGATGAGTTTCCCGGGCGGCGGGCGGGAGCCGACCGACGTGACGCTCTGTGAGACGGCGTTGCGAGAGGCCAACGAGGAGATCGGATTGCGAGCCGAGGAGGTGGCGGTCGTCGGCCGAATCGATGACACAACGACGACGAGCGACTACGCGGTGCGTCCGTTCGTCGGGATCGTCCCCGACCGGGAGTACACGCCCGACGAGTCGGAGGTCGCAGAGGTGGCAGTGCTCCCCGTCGCGGCGCTCACCGACCCCGCGAACTACGAGTCTGAGCGGCGTGTCCACCCCGACTACGGCGACCACCGGATCCACTTCTTCCGGGTCGACGGCTACACCGTCTGGGGGGCGACCGGCCGGATGGTCGTCCAGTTACTCGAGCGGACGACCGACTGGCGCGCGCCGGCGGAGCCCGACCGCGTCGTCGGCCCCGACGCGGACCTGCCGATATGAGCATCTCGCTTGGGACCACGAACAACGTGAACGAACGGGTGCATTGAAGTCCGCCGCACCGGAACCGGGTGGTATGCAACCGGGAGATCGCGTCCGCGTCGAGCGCGGGGACGTCACGAACGAGGGGGTCCTGTTGCCCTCGACGACCCCTGACCACCTCGTCGTCAAACTCGACGGCGGGTACAACGTAGGGATCGACCGCGAGGCCGCCGAGGTAGCGGTCGTCGAGTCCGGCGTCCGCGACGTCGACGGTGGCGAGAACGACGGAAGTGACATCGGCGGGTCGAACGGGAACGGGAGCGGGAGCGAGAGCGAGGTCACCTTCGACGACGACCTGCCGACTATCGCGCTCATCTCGACCGGCGGGACGATCGCCTCGACCGTCGATTATCGAACCGGCGCGGTTACGGCCCGCTTCGACGCGGAGGACGTGTTGCGCGCAGTGCCAGATCTGGCGGGTCGGGCGAACTACCGTGGCCGGGTCGTCGCCAACATCCTCTCGGAGAACATGGAGCCGTCGATCTGGCGGGACCTCGCCGGCGCCGTTCACGAGGAGATCGACGCCGGTGCCGACGGCGTGGTCGTGATGCACGGCACCGACACGATGCAGTACTCGGCGTCCGCGTTGTCGTTCATGCTGGATTCGCCGGTTCCGGTCGTGTTCACTGGGAGCCAGCGCTCCGCCGACCGCCCCTCCTCCGACAACGTCATGAACGCGGTGTGCGCCGTCGAGGCAGCCAAAGCCGACCACGCAGAGACCCTGGTGTGTATGCACGCCGGGCCCTCCGACGACACCTGTGCACTCCACAGTGGGACGCGCGTCCGCAAGAACCACACCTCTCGCCGGGACGCCTTCGAGACGGTCGGCGCGAAGCCGCTGGGCGTCGTGGACTACGCGGCCGCCGCCGAGGCGGGAGCCGACGACGAGCGGGCGACGGCGGCGATCACTTGGAACCGGGAGCCCGCTTCGCGCCGGAGCGACACAGATGCGTCAATCGATCCCGACCTCGCGAGCGACGTAGAGCTGGTCAAGTTCACGCCGGGCATGGACCCAGCCGCTTGGGAGTATCTCGACGGCATGGCAGGAGTCGTCATCGAGGGGACCGGGCTCGGACACGTTCACACCGACCTCATCCCACGGATCGAGTCGTTGATCGCCGAGGGAACCGTCGTCGTCATGACCAGTCAATGTCTCGAAGGCCGGGTGTGTGACCGCGTGTACGATACGGGTCGCGACCTGCTCGACGCCGGCGTGATCGAAGCCGGCGATACGTTGCCGGGGACCGCCAAGGTGAAGCTGATGTGGGCGCTCGCGAACACCGACGACCCCGAGGCGGCCATGCGCCGCGACCTCGCCGGCGAGTTGACCGCCGAATCGCAGCCGTGGCGATGACTGAGGCGGAGTCGCTTCCGGAGGCGTCGACGACCGAGGTCACCGTACGACGGGCTAGAAGCGTAGATGTCGAGGCCGTCGCCGTCTTCACCGCCGACACGTGGGGAGACCGTCACGAGGATTATCTGCCGCGGGTCTTCGCGGACTGGGTGGCCTCCGACGACGATACCCAGCGCACGTTCGTCGCGACTATCACCCCGACAGATCTGGTGACGACCGCCGATGCGAGGGGAGTTGACGACGACATCGTCGTGACCGGTGACGGGAGCGGCGCGGCCGCGGCGGGCGAGCCGGAGGCGGTCGTTGGCTGTGTTCAGGGCGTGCTCCTCTCCGAGTGGGAGTCGTGGGCACAGGGGATCCGCGTGAATCCCGCGGCCCGTGGGCTCGGCGTCGGCAGCCAACTCAGCGAGGCCGTCCTCGACTGGGCGCGGGCGTCCGGCGCGACAGTCTGTCGGAACATGGTGTTCTCTTGGAACGTCGCTGGTCTCGGCCAGTCCCGGGCGGTCGGGTTCGACCCCGGCACCGAGTTCCGGTTCGCGCGTCCCGACCCGGACGCGGCACCCGAGACCGCACCGGGCACAGCCGTCGAGGACCCAGACCCGGACGCGGCGTGGGCGTTCTGGAGCCGGAGCGACGCACGCGACCACCTCGGTGGGTTGGGACTCGACCCGAGAGAGTCGTGGTCCTGCTCGCAGGTGACCCGCGACCGTCTCTCGACGGCCGCTGACGACGGGCGGCTGATAGTGGTACGAGACGAGGAGGTCGCCGGTTTCGCCGCCCACACCCGCGTGTGGGAACACGAGACGGCGGACGACAGCGTTGCGCGTCACGCCATTTACGGCACTGCGGCGTGGCGAGACGCGACGGCCGCGGGCGCGTTGCTCGACACGGTCGCTCACGACGCCGCCGCGCGCGACGCCGACAGCGCGCGTGTCTTCATACCCGAGACGGTCGAGTCCGTCAGCGACGTGGCGATCAACCGGGTCGACGTGAGCGACGAGCCGGACTTCGTGATGAGCGCGGACCTGACGGACCGCTAACGGGGACCCTCCCGAAGCCGAAGTGCTGAAACGCCGCCCCACCAAACGGTCTCGTATGAGTCTTCTCGTTCCTGGCGTGACCGCGCCCTGGTCGTGGCCGCTCACGCTCGCCGTCTACGGAATCGTCGTCGCTGTCGCGGTGTGGATCTACCGTGACGCGAAGGCCCGCGGCAGCAACCGTGCGGCCCTGTGGTTCGTGGCGACGCTCGTGTTCACCATCGTCCCGGTGCTCGTGTACATGTACATCCACCGTGCAGAAGGGCCGGCTCGCTGAGGCGGCCCGAAGCGCGCGGAGGGGGTGTGCCCGGTCTGTCCCGTGTCGGAGGGCTGAAGCCGGCTGTCACGGTGCCGGCGCCGACGCGGATCGGTGTCGGCGTCCGTGTTCGACACCCCCAGTATCAGACGCGATTCTCGAACCCGAACGCCTAATTCGGTCCGCGGTCCGCCTGTACTCATGTTCGCGACCCTGCCGGACGCTCTCCGCCTGATCGTCGTTCCCGTCTTCGTGTGGGCGGCGGTTCGGGACGTTCACACCCGCCGGCTCCCCAACCGGCTCTGGCCGCCGCTGTACGCGCTCGGGCTGCTGCTGCTGGTCGTCGAAGCCGTTCGTTTCGCTCCGTTCGCGGGGTTCGAGGCGCGGCTGTTCCTTATTCAGACGGCGATCAGCCTGCTGTTCGTCGCGCCGCTCGGCTACGCGTTCTGGTATCTCGGCGCGTTCGGCGGCGCGGACGCGAAGGCGCTCATCGCCATCGCGGTGGTGTTCCCGACGTTCCCGTCGTACACCGTCGCCGGGCTAACGCTTCCGCACGTCGAGACCGCGATCGGCGTGTTCTCGCTCACCGTGCTCACGAACACCGTCCTGATCGGGCTCGCCTACCCGATCGGATTGGCCGGATACAACCTGGCGACCGGCGAGCGCTCCACGACGATGTTTCTCGCGCGTCCCGTCGAAACGACGTCGATCACGAACCGGCACGGGCGACTGTTCGAGAACACCGAGGGAACGACCCGGAGTGGACTCGACCTCGACGCCCTGCGTATGTACCTCCGTTGGCGGGGGGCGACGCTCGCGGGACTCCGAGCGAATCCGGACGCGTTTCGTGACCCGAACAGCGTGACCGAGACACACGACCCGACCGACGGCGGAACCCACGTCGGTCCCCCGACCGACGGCGATCCGACACTCGTCGACTCCGGTGTCGACGCCGCCGCTTCCGACTCGAACGACGACCGTTCTGCCGGCGACCGTGACGCCACGGGTGCGGGGGCCATCGGCGACTCGCGCCGGACGTTCGACGATCCGTGGGCTGCCGAGCGGTTCCTCTCTACGATCGACCACAGCGCGTACGGAACCGACGCCGAGACACTCCGTGAGGGACTGGAGGTCGTCGCGCACCGCGACACGGTTCGGGTGTCACCCGGGATGCCGTTCGTCGTCCCGATGGCCGCCGGACTCCTCGTCTCGCTGACCTACGGAGACGTGCTGTTCGCGGGGCTTGAGGCCGTCGGCCTGGCGTAGCTGACTGTCGCGTGTCGACATCGGCTCACACGCCTGCCGCGGTGTGGCACGCTGAGGCTCACGCCTCAACCGGCACGTCGCTCACGACGGACACGCGGGTGCCGATCGGCTGTTTCACGAAATCACCTGCCTCACGACCGTACAGCCGAGCGACACCGCGCTGTGCGGCGACGTCGAGCAGTCGTTGTTCGATTCGTCCATCGACGACGACGGCGTGGGGTGAGTTCACAGCCCGCTCGACCGCCTCGAACGCCGCGTCGGCGTCGACTTCGTCGACGACGGTGAACTCCTCGTCGAGCAGTCTCGCGACACCGCGTTCTCTCTCGATGACGTCCTGAACGTGTTCCACGAGAGATCCTGGCTCGTCGTCACCGGCGTCAGCATCGGTGGGCTCGTCGGCGGTCGCGTCCTCGCTGCCGGCGGGTGCGTCTTGATCGTCGTCGGTCGCTACGTCGGCGGTCGCGTCCGGGTCGACAGCCCGGTCCGCGTCGACGGTCGCCCCTGAGACGGCATCCCCGTCTGAGTCGGTGTGTGCTCCGTCGACCACTTCGGACGTGGTTCCCGCAGCACCCTCAGCAGCGTGGGCGGCCGTGTCGGCGTCGTGGGCGGCCGTGTCGGCGGCGGTGGTCCCCTCGTCCGCCGCCTGGTGTCCGTTTTCTGGGGCGTCCTCGTCTCGATCGCCAGTTCGTTCTCTGTCGCCGTGGTCGCTACGCTCGTGGGGTTCGGCGTCGTCTGGCCCGACGCTGTCGTCGGGTCGCTCCCCGTCGCCGAGGCTGCTCCCGTCGCCAGGGGTTGCGGTGTCGTCCCCGACAGGTGGCTGACCGCTGCCTCCGGCTGCTTCCCGGAGGTTGGGCTCGTCTGCGAGCGTCTCGTACGGGACTTTGCCGCGAAGCGCTTCGAACACCGCCCCGCGACCGAGGTCCTCGACGGAGTCGCCCGGCGGGGCGAACGCGACGTAGTCGATCTCGCCGACCTGTGCGAGCTCACGGAGGATCAACTCGCCGCCGCGGTCGCCGTCGAGAAAGGCGGTGACGGTTCGTTCACGGGTCAGATCGGCGACCGCGTCCGGAACGTTCGTCCCCTCCACGGCTATCGCGTTCTTGATCCCGCAGTCCAAGAGCGTGGAGACGTCTGCGCGCCCCTCGACGACGATCACGGCGTCGGAATCGCCTACTCGCGGACCCGCAGGAAGCCCTTCGTAGTCGGCGACCCCTTCGATCCGGGCGGCGTCACGGACCTCCTCTAACACGTCCGTGCTGGCGAGACTCGTCTCCTCGAAGCCGCTCGCGACGAGCTCTTTCGCACGCTCGACGACCTCCCGTCGTTTCGCGGCGCGAACATCCTCGATACTCGTCACCTCGACAGAGGCCTCACAGGGGCCGATTCGGTCGATGGTCTCCAGCGAGGCGGCGAGGATCGCCGTCTCCACCTTGTCGAGGCTGGAGGCGACGGTCACCTCGCCGAACGACTGTCCGTTCTCCGACTGTATTGCGACGTCTATGCGACCGACTTTCGAGGACTCCTGAAGATCGCGCAGGTCCAGTTCGTCGCCGAGTAACCCCTCGGTCTGCCCGAACACCGCGCCCACGACGTCGCTGCGCTCGACGACGCCGTCGGCCGCGATGGTGGCGCGGATCAGGTATTTGGCTGTGTCGTTCATGTGAATGGTGAGTGTGATGTGTGTGGACGGCGTGTTCCGTCCATATTATAGTACGATCGTTTGGGGAAAATACCTGTCGACCGATGGATCATCGGCTCGCCGCTACGAAGAGAAAATCTCTTCAAAATGCTTCTGTGAATCAGAAAGATAGGCTTTAACCGCATCTAGAACAACGAATAACGTAATGAAGCGTTCGTTGCGAGACAGCCTGTGGATACCGACGTTCGCGATTCTCGTCGCGTTCGCGGTGCCGTGGCCGCTGTGGGGGGTCGACAGGATCGTCGCCGGACTGCCGGTGTGGATCTGGTGGCACATCGGGTGGCTCAGCCTGTGTACACTGTTGTTCTCGCGGTTCGTCGCCAGCGGCGCGTGGGAGCGTGGGATGGGACTCGCCGTGACCGGAGCCGGTGGTGACGAGCGGTGAGTCTGGCGATTCAACTCGGCGTCGTCGTCGGCTACCTGCTCGTCGCGCTCGTCATCGGGCTTGTGGCCTATCGGGTCGCCGAGGCGACTGCTGAAGACTACTACCTCGCGAGCCGCTCTATCGGGACGCTCGTCCTCCTGTTCACGACGTTCGCTACGCTGCTGTCAGCGTTCACGTTCTTCGGCGGACCCAACCTCGCGTATCAAGCCGGTCCCGAGTGGCTCATCGTGATGGGGGCGCTCGACGGTGTGCTGTTCGCCGTCCTCTGGTACGTTATCGGCTACAAGCAGTGGCTCATCGGGAAACGAAACGGCTACCTCACCCTCGGAGAGATGCTCGGGGATCGGTTTGGATCGGCCGCGCTCCGTGCGCTCGTCGCCGGCATAAGCCTCATTTGGCTGTTCCCGTACGTCATGCTCCAGCAGATGGGCGCAGGCGAGGCGATCGTCGGTCTCACGAACGGCGCGGTCCCCTACTGGGGCGGGGCCGCCCTCATCACCGCGTTCATGATCGGCTACGTCGTCCTCGCCGGGATGCGAGGTGTCGCCTGGACCGACACGGTACAGGGACTGTTCATGCTCTCCATCGTGTGGATCGCGGCGGTGTGGGTGCTCTCTGCGGTGGGCGGACTCGGCGCAGCCACCGACTCCATGCTCGCGGCGCGTCCCGAGTTTGGAAGCTTCGGCGGCGGACTCTACACGCCCGGGTTCATCATCTCGACGGCGATCACTATCGCGTTCGGCGTGACGATGTTCCCACAGATCAACCAGCGGTTCTTTATCGCCGAGAGCGGCGCGGTGCTCAAGCGGTCGTTCACGCTGTGGCCAGTACTCGTGCTCCTGTTGTTCCTGCCCGCGTTCATGCTCGGCGCGTGGGCCGCAGGGATGCCTATCGACGTGCCTGAAGGCGCGAACGTGTTGCCTGTGGTGTTGAACGAGTACACGCCGATGTGGTTCGCCGCGCTCGTCATCGCCGGTGCGATGGCCGCCATGATGTCGTCGTCGGACTCGATGCTGCTCTCTGGCTCGTCGTACTTCACGCGCGATCTCTACCGACCGTTCGTCAACCCCGACGCCTCCGCGCGTCGCGAGGCGTGGCTCGCCCGGATCGGGGTAGCGGCGTTCGCGACGCTCGCCTTCCTCGCCAGCCTGCTCCGCCCTGGCACCCTGATCGAGGTCGGCGACACCGCCTTCTCCGGGTTCGCGCTCCTCGCCCTGCCGGTGATCTGTGCGCTGTACTGGGACCGAACTACCCGCGACGGGATGATCGTCGGCGTGCTCGTCCCGCAGGTCGCGTACCTGACGGTGGTGTTGTCGTCGGTGCTCCCCCTCGTGCCGACGCTCCCCCGATCCGTTGCCGGCGGATGGGACGTCGCACTCGGGCTGATGGCCCTCTCTGCGGTCCTCACGATCGGCGTCTCGCATCTCACCGCGCCGACCGCAGAGAGCGACGCCTCCCGGTTCGCGGTTGCCGGCGACTGAGCGATCGT
>JARVCL010000108.1:0-9665 GCA_040405695.1 Halorubrum sp.
ATATAGCCGCCGCGGGACCGATCCCGCGGCGGCGTTTCTCCACCGATTAACCGAGAAACACGACGTGGCAGACGCTGAGTTTCTGGTCGATGCTGGTGGCTATCTGACTGCCCTCTTTCGACACGATCTGAGCGGTCAGCTTGACTACGAAGAACGGAACCACATCGAAAAGTGGTTCCAGACTGTCTCGATGCGAATCGACCGCTTTCACCCGTTTTGGCGGGGCAGTCAATCGAGCGCTCGCCGCTGGTTACGCCGGTTTCGCCACCACTACAACCACGATCGACCGAACCAAGCGCTAGATGATCAAACGCCCGTCGAAACCGTGCTCAACTAGACAGTGCCAACTCGAAAATCATGATGCAGCGAGTAGCCGATCTATCAACAAACCTGTTCAAAATGTACGCATTCTTCGGATTTCTCCGGGGTGGGGAATAAATTAATGTAAGCTGAATACACATACGGTGCTGTGAGTAGAGCGGCGTTCCGTCTCATTATCGCGGCGGCATGCCTCATTGGGATCGTTCTCGCTGGTGCGCTTGCACCGGCAGTCGGCATCAGTACGCCGATCCCGGATCTTGGTGTGGATGAGGAGAGCGATGGGGCGCTCGGCGAGGAGCTGCTCGTCGAAGACGCCGCTCACAACGGCGACGGCCAACCGGCAGATGGCAACGGAGAGGCGGGTGAAGATCCGAACGGGGAGTCGTCGGGGGGAGAATTCATCGACGACCCCGCGATGGATGACGAGGGATCACCTGCCGCATCGGGAAGCGAGAATTACGGTGGCGTGTCTGCAGGGGGGTATCCTGAGGAAAGTACCGTGGGCGGTCCGCTTGCCCTCTCGGATCACGAGGAACTCTACATCGAAAGTTCGGAGCCGTCACGGTGGCGACTTGGCGCCTATTCGACATACACGGGGGATGGCTGGAGTCGAGACGAAGGTGAGCCAGAGCCACTCGAAGAGCCGCTTTCGACCGTCGATGGGACCACAGGTCCAACATCCGAGATCCGTGTCACGCCACAGCGTTCGTTTGAATCACTGGCAACGGCGTGGCGGCCGGAATCCGGAACGGCTCCGGGACGGCAGGTGCTCGTGACCGAAGAGCGAGGGCTGAAAGTTTCAGAGCCAGTCACGGCCGGCGAAACGTATGTGACGACCACGTACGGGCCACCGTCTCATACTACAGCGGCATCGGCGAGCGGAACGGAGGCAGTCCCAGCCGATATTCGAGCGCAGTATACACAGCTCCCGGCGGAGACACCAGATCGACTTGAAGAACACACCGACAGCATCACCAGCGACGCAGAAACCCCGTATGAAAACGCCGCTGCTGTCCAGCGGTGGCTCAAAGAAAACAAGGAGTATTCGCTGGACGCTGACCACGACCGGAATGCGGACGTCGCGACGGAGTTCGTCTTCGAGATGGAGGCTGGGTACTGCGAGTACTTCGCGACGTCAATGGTGGCGATGCTCCGTACACAGGATGTCCCCGCACGGTACGTCACTGGATATGGGCCCGGCGAACAAGTCGGTGAGGACGAATATCTCGTTCGCGGGCAGCACGCACACGCGTGGGTGGAAGTGTACATCGCCGACGTTGGGTGGGTAACTTTTGATCCGACGCCGGGTGATGGTCGCTCCGATGCGGGCCGGGATGATGTCTCACCGGAAGATGCGGGCCCCGACCCGAACAATGGTGACGACGGCCCGGTTGACGACGATGCGGACGCACCTGACGAGGAACGCGAAGAGCACGCTGATACGCCGCCAGAGGCGGAAGAGACCCAACCGGAGGAAGATGACGCTGATCTTGACGAGACGAGTGAGGACGCCGAAGAGGACCCACAAGAGGCCGATGACCAACAACAGGATGATGAATCGGAAACCGATCCAGCTGAGGAAGCAGCGCCACTGGAGATCGAACTCGCCGAGGATCCGATCCCCGGACAGGAACTCACGGTCACGGTAGCGCGTGATGACGACCCCGTCTCCGGCGTGGAGGTCTTATTCAACAATGCATCTGTGGGGGACACGGACGCGGCGGGCAACGTGACTGGCGAAGTACCGTATACGGACTCCTTAGAGATCACTGCGCAAGAGGGTGAAAGCGGAGTCGCCGACGTGAACGGGGCGGCATCGTTCCCGGGTGCTGCGGCTCCAGCGTCGGGAACCGACCCCGTGTTTAATCGACTTTCGGGTGGCCTCGAGCAGGACAGCGAGCGCAGCGATCGTTTCGCACCCGAAATGGACGGTAATGTCACCGTTGACGTGCCGACCGATATCGAGATCGATGTTCGCGGCGAGCCAATCGCCGGTGAACCAGTGGATATCGTCGCGACCGTGAGCGATGTCCCAGTGAGTAATGCAACCGTGCAATTCGATGGAACGGAGGTTGCACGGACAACGTCCGCTGGGCAAGTGACAGCAGCACTCCCTGAGAACGACACCGTCGCGGTGGATGTATCCCGTGGTGACGCCACCGGAAATCAGACCGTTTCAGTGAGTACGTTCGAGGTCACAACGAGGCCGTCGACGATTGTTGCACTCCCGTTGACGACGGTGACGGCGACCGCGACACTGGATGAGGATCCGGTCACAAACGCCACGGTGCTGCTTGATGGCGAGCCCGTAGCCGTGACCGGAGCCGACGGAACAGCCGAGGTTGACCTGCCGCTCACAGATGCGACCACAGTCGAGGCGACGGCAGCTATCGACGGTACGAGCCCCACAGCGACGACGACGGTCAGTAACCTCTACCGGAACCTTGCGCTGCTCATCGGGGCGTTCACCATCGGAATGTCGGCGATAGGCGTCAAGGCGAAACGCAGTGGTGTGTCTGTCCGGTCGCTCTCACGGGCGATCACCCAGTCGGTCGTCCGTGCCGTACGGATGGCAGTGGCCGGATTGGTCGGTGCTGCCGGAACAGTCGAAACAGTCCTCAAAGCGCTGCGTCGAGGCGTCTTCTGGTCTTTTCGCTTAGGTATTCAAGGAATTAGTGGGATCAGACGACTCCTCCGTGCTGGAGTTCGAGGGACTCGTCGGAGCGTTGACTGGGGGCGAAAAGTCATCTTATCAGTTGGGCGTCGACTCCACCCGCTCGCCATCATCGCGGCGCTGCGCCGATTCGTGCGTGGTATCAGGGATGGTGCTGCCCGGGGACTGTCGTCGGAGACACAGCGAGATGAACCGCAGAGTGCCGGCGGTGACGTGACTGACGGCGAGGAGGTGCTTACATTACGAGAGGTGTGGATGGAGTTTCGTCGGTACGTTTCGATCCGGTCGTGGCGAACCTCGACGCCGGGTGAAATTGCACGGTGGGCGATACAAAAAGACGGATTACCACCTGAACCGGTGCAAACGATCACGAACGGGTTCCGGGACGTGGAATATGGCTCTCGGTCAGCAACCGATCGGGCTCCCGCAGCGCGTGAGGCACTGATGCGGCTTCGAAGGAACGACCGGGACGCCGAAGACACCGAACTCGAAGAGGGACAATGACATCCTCTCTGGGCCAACCGCCGCGTAGCGGGACCGCTTCAGCACCGGCCACTGCTGACAATGATGGATCGACCTCGTCGGGAACTGACCCTGAGCCATCCGGAGACAGGACCACGAGTAGCCAACATGAATCCAGTAGCTCTCACCTCACTCAAGGAATCCGTGCGATAATCGCACTCGGCGGAGCCGGGCTCATCACGATTGCGGCGGCGTTGGTTTTCACCCCGGAAGCGGTAGAACCGGCACTCCCTGTCGAAGAGATTACGCAAACGCCGCTGTTTTCGGATGCGGCGCTCCGGGCAGGGGTGTTCTTTGGGCTTGGTGTGGCGTGTGCCGTCTGGATCGTCTGGACGACGCCCTCATGGCTGACCGACAAAATCGATTCAGACACCGCTCAGTCACCAGTTGATTTCGACGCGCTGCGGACAGATCCACCGGAGCAAGCGACTGAAACGCCAGCTATCGGCGCCTCGTTCGAGACCACCGTTGAACTCGCAAAGCAAGCGGCCGTCAACAATCAGCCGGACGGCGCTCGCAATCGACTACGTGAGTTGGTAGGGGACGCCCTCGTTATTGCCGAGGGATGTTCGACCGAGGAGGCTCAGTCGCGGATCGAGAACGGTACGTGGACCGATGATTCGGTTGCGGCTGCGTATCTCGCAGATCGTGAGTCGGCATTGCCCTTTCGACAGCGGCTGATCGGCTGGTTGCGTCCGGCGAAAACGAAGGAGCACCGAATCGATCGGACGATCGAGGCGATTGTCGCCGAGTTCGACACGTTCGCCACCGTCAGTCAGGATGAAGGTGAACACTCGTGAGCACGCAGGCGATAGCGGATCGACTCGACGGGGCGGCGCTCATGGCCATCCTGCTCGTGATCGTTGGCACCGTCTTTGGTGAGCGATCCCTGCTCCTCGCTGCGGCCGTCCCGCTCGGCTATCTCAGCATCAATTGGGTCGCTACGCCGCCAGCGGTGGACATCACCGTCGAGCGCGAGGTCACGCCGAATCCGGTGGCTCCCGGTGAGCAGGCAACGGTCACCCTAACCGTCCGCAACGAGGGTGAAACGACTGTGACCGACGGCCGCTTCGTTGACGGCGTGCCGGAGGAGCTGCCCGTCGCGTCCGGGTCCCCCCGTGCGTGTCTGTCTCTCCGGCCGGGCACGAGCGGTTCGTTCGAGTATACGCTCGTCGCGAGGCAAGGCACCTATGAGTTTGACTCACTCTCCGCGCGCTTCCGCTCGCTTTCCGCGGTCGCCATGCGGACCGAGACACTCCCGGTCAGGGGTGCAACAACTGTGCGATGTCGACACGATGCGGGCGATGTGCCACAGTTGGACGGGTCACTCCGTCGTGTCGGAACCCGCCCGAGTGACCTTCCCGGTGAGGGTGTGCAACTGCACTCCACCAGAGCATATCGTCTCGGTGACCCCGCTCGGCGCATTAATTGGCGACGGTACGCGAAAACAGGCACGCTCACGACGGTGCAGTTCGATGAGACAAACGCGACCGAAACCATCGTTGTCATCGAGTTGGCTGCCAACGGTCACGTTGCCCGTAATCCGGGCTATCCCACAGCAAACGAACTGACCATCTACGCTGCCGATCGGATCATTGCCCGGCTCTTTGCGGAGCGAAACGATGTCGGACTGTGCGTGCTTGGGCTTCCGAAGACCGATATTTCGGTTCCGGTTTCGACGACTCGCAGCGGCCATCCATGGATTCAACCGGGATCAGATGACTCGACGAAGATGCGGATCGACGCCGTGTTCGACGCGCTGAGTGCAACAAACGATACCGAGGGATGGCACAGCGACGGTCAGATCACCGATCTCCGAGAACAGATCCCGTTGCACGCTGACGTCATCCTCGTTACGCCGGCACTCGATGACGCAACCGCAGAGCTCGTTATCTCGTTGGGCTCGGCTGATCGCCGTTTCACCGTGATCAGTCCAGACGTGACCGACAGAGAAAGCGCCGGCAGGTCGGTCTCCCGTATCAGTCGGTCGCTTCGACTCGCGCAACTGCGGGCGGCTGGTGTCACCGTGTTCGATTGGGATACACGGTTCACGCTGGCAACGGCGATGGAGGCGGGCTTGTGAACGCCTCTCCACACGAATCCGGCGTTCCAGCCGGAAACTGGAACCCAGCTTGGCTTTCCACAACGATCGCGGTCATCGTCGCCGTCACGGGGACACTCGGGCTCGCCGTAGCAAGCGGAGATATCCGACCGGCCCTCCTCGGAGTGGTCGCCGGAGTACTTCTCGCGGCAACCGTCGTTACCATCGGCGCGACAACGCGCCGAGTTGCCATCATCACAGGCGGGGTTCTCGGGGCCGTTGGGGGACTTACGTTTCTCGGCGCTTTCGCAGCCGCCGTCATCATACAGGTTCCTTGGCCGCCGGTACCGCCGCTTGAGGCACTTGCTATCGCCCCATTTCTCACGGCGATCGCTGGCGTGGCAACCGGGTTTGGCGCAGTCGATGCCATTCGTGATCTCTCGCCCGAAACCGAGGGCTTGCGCACGACGCTTCGGCTCCCGCTCATCGCGGTCATTCCAGCAGTCGCCGTGGTGCTCGATCAGCGGTGGGACTCGATCATGGCTGGACTCGACGTGCTTCGTGAGGTCGACCGTCACGTACTGGCGCCGTCAATACCGATCGCTCCCGATATTGTAACGGCACTCCCGCGTGTCGCTGAGGTGGTTGTCCTCGTTGTGCTCGCTGGTATCGTGCTCAAGGCTGCCCTCAAACGGGTTCCCATCGTCGAGCTCGCAAGCGAAGCGTCTCAACCGAGGGCCGAAGCCGTTCGCGACGGCGTTCGCCGGCTGCTGAACGTCATGATGCTCACTGTTGGAATGGCAGTGTCGGCGCTGCTGTTCGTGATCGCAGCATCCGATTCGATCCCACATATCGATCTCCCGCCGGCGGTTTCGGAGGCGATCATTGTGACCGCGTATTCTCCGCTTCTTCGTCGGCTGCTGGTCGTCGCACTCACCATCGGTGCTGCGAGCATCGTTGCAACGTGGCTCATTCGACGCCTGTCCTCTGAGCAGCTTCGCCCGTCGTATCTCCCGATCGCTCCGCTCCTCGTCGGGACATTCTTGACGCTTGCAGTCTTCGCTCTCCATGAGCCGCTTACTACTGCTGGGATCGAGCGCGCAGAGAGCGACGTTGGGCGAACCTTCCTGCTGGACATGATCGCTCAGGTCGGAGCGTTTAGTCTGGTTTCGGGTGTTGTGCTGTTGGGTCTCGCGACTGCGCTCATCATTACCATCACGCTCAGCTTCGGACGTCTCGCTCGATTCGTGGCGTCGAACTCCGGCCCACAGCTCATCGCCAGCGGCGTCTTTCTCGCCGCTGTGGCGGCCGGTATCGGCGGGACATCGATCTACGTGGTCTTCGTCGGGGTCGCCACAAGCCTGTTTGTCCGGGACCTCAGCGAGTTCGGAGCCACGCTCGGCCACGAAGTCGGCCGTGACGGTGCGTCAACGCACGCGGAGATCGTTCACGGATTCGGAGGGGTGCTCTTTGCAAGCATCGCCGTCGGGATGGGCGTGCTCACGGTAGTGGCAGTCAACTCCCTGCCTCAAATCCTTACGCCGACGACCGCCGTCGCGGTGGTTGCCGCGTCGATCGGGACGGTGCTCTTGTTTCTCACCACGCGGTGAAGCGTCTCGGGGTTACCGAGAGGAGGATGTCACGCTGGCTCGACGGCGGGGACTTCAACCGAGTTCATTATCTCGTCAATAATGCTCTCAGGAGAGACATCCCGAACGGTTGCATGAGACGTTAACACGATCCGGTGAATGAATGCCTCCCGGACGATAGATTTGACATCGTCGGGTGCGACGTAATCACGGCCGTTGATCAGCGCACGCGAGCGACTGGCCTCGAACAGCCGTTGAATACCACGTGGAGAGATACCGACATCGATCTGGTCATGATCACGCGTCGCTTCACCGAGTGCAATCACGTAATCTCGAACGCGTTCATCGACAGTGATCCGTTCCGTCACCATCTGGAGACCGGTGATCCGTTCCCCATCGATGATCCGTGTCGGCGTTGGCATTTGTGCGGTCCGATCGGCTCGCTGATCCAGAATGGTCCGCATCCCGTCCGTGTCGGGATACCCAAGCGCTGTCTTGAGGATGAACCGATCCCGCTGTGCTTCGGGCAGCGGAAACGTCCCTTCCTGTTCGACTGGGTTCTGGGTGGCAATGACGAAGAATGGATCGGGAAGTTGGTATGTGGTTCCATTTGCTGACACTTGGCCCTCGGACATGGCTTCGAGGAGTGCCGCTTGTGTCTTCGGCGGCGCGCGATTGATCTCATCGGCAAGCACGACATTGCCAAACACTGGCCCCTCGACGAACTCGAACTCCCCGCGGTCCTCACGATAAATATGTGAACCGGTGATATCGCTGGGAAGGAGATCCGGCGTAAACTGGATCCGATTAAACGACAGCCCCAGTGCTGTCGCAAAACTCTGTGCGGTGAGTGTCTTTCCTGTTCCCGGGACGTCCTCTAAGAGGACATGTCCTTTCGAAAGGATCCCGGTGAGAACGACCTCGAGAACAGATCGATCGGTAACGACGACGTCCGAGATTTCATCGATCACACGGTCGCACGTCTGCGCCGCATCACCTATCTCCATACACACATATCGTCTGTCACGTTCTTAGTCGTTCCCACCGCTTCGCGAGACGAGGATGATCCTTCCACAACGCGCTCAAATACCATCTGAAGGCGAAACCGGCACAGACGGTTGTCGAAATGGCTCTTGCCGAACTGAGTGAAACAGCACCCTGAGAATTACAGCATCCCGCCGTACGCTGATACTCTTGGTTCCGCCAGAGGGTGTCATAGAACTATTCTCAAGGGTTTCTTTCACACCGTCGAGTCGGAACTATCCGTCAGAACGAGCGTGCGAGCTGAGCGGTAAAAAAGATGCCAGATGAGACTTATATTTGGGTTGGTATGCAAGATACACAGGGCCTGTCATACAATCGGTCGCAATTGAGGTAGTCCATGATTATTGATGCTACTTAACAAATATGTCCTTCAGGTGTCGTCGATATCGTCGATCCACTCCGGTAGTTCGATCTCGACATCTTCTGATTGAAGCATTACGAACAGGTCCGTACTGGTATCGTCTTGAGAAATACGGCCACCTGCGAAGACGGGCAGACCGTCCGCTGTGACCCAGAGCCCGCCGTGGTCGACAGTTGCATCCTCATCTCCTTCGAACGAAGCCGGGAGAATATAGAGCCCCGCGTCGCTGTCCCATTCAGGTGAGCCGTAATCAAACAGCGCTAACGTCTCGAAGATCTCATCGGCGTACCCTGAGGCTGTCTCCACGACGAAGTCCTGAAACGTTTCCGCTCCCTGCGTTTCGGGATCACCGCCTGAGCTGGTTGAATACGATGTTCCGTCGTTGTAGAAATTGAAGAACCACCCGTCGGAATCGAACAGATTCTCGGTCCTCGCGTTTGCTCTCTCAACCCCATCTTCGTCAACGACACCGTGGATCGGACCTTGGTCGTCCGCCAACCCCGGGACACCGAGCTCTTTCCCACGGTCAGTCTCTGGGTCACCACCGATTGTACGGGCAGTGGATCTCAGTTCTGTTACCTGCTCACTGTGGCTAATAAAGGAATCGTCATTGATAGCGACCTCAACGGCCAATCGGAGAACGTCAAGGTTAGCACCATCCTCCGAAAGGCCGTCGGGAAACGACTCGGGTTCCTCAGTCAACTCGTCAGTAGATTCGTCTTCCTCAGTCGACCCGTCGGTGGGTTCGTCCCCGTCCGCGTCGTCTCCCGTACAACCTGCCAGACTTGCGGAAAACGCAGTCCCCGCAATCTTAAGGAAGATTCGGCGGAAATGATTGCTACTTTCTCCCATAGCATGATATGTGACCACATACACATAAATTCACTCGCCTCCAATCCCGGGGATAAATCGTGATCGATTGTCACAGAATCACCAGCTTATTGTTTTCATATACCGTTTTATTCAGGTGTATGCCGCCGACACGTTCCACATGGATACCGAGTATACCAAAACAGTAGTTGGATAGCAGCCCAGTCGAATTCGTAGCTGATTCGTTGCTGGCGAACATCTGCCGAGTCAAGAGTGTCTCTCGGGACAGACGGATCGCCGAAC
>JARVCL010000109.1:0-36277 GCA_040405695.1 Halorubrum sp.
CGAACGCGCTGTACAACCCCGTCGGCTACTACCCCGGCTTCGACGCGGAGGGACTGTTCGAACAGGCCCGGACCGCGACGGACCGTGACGAGCTGCAGGCCGCACTCAACGAACTGTTCCTCAACCTCAACGAGGAACAGCCGTACATCATGCTGCTGTTCGACGACAGCATCGTGGGGTACAACCCCGACCTCCGCGGTCCGATCGAGAACTTCTCCAACGGGTGGGACCTGCCGGCCTGGCACTTCGACGAGTAAGCTACGGCCCACTCACGAGAATTCATCCACACGATATAAATGGGACTCGGAAGGTACGTCAGCGCACGCGTTCTCTGGGCGGCAGTCGTATCGCTGATCATCGTGACGATCACGTTTGTTCTCCTCGCGGCGGCCCCCAACCCAGCCATCCGAGAGGCGGCGACACAGGCCGCGCTGCAGGGCGGTGACCCCTCGGAAGCGGCACAACGCGAACGAGAGCTCAGGGGACTCGACCAGCCGCTGTACGTGCGGTACGTCGATTTCCTCCAGAGCGTCTACACGCTCGACTGGGGATGGTCGGAGTCCCGGTCACAGCCCGTCACCGAGGCGCTGTGGGAGGGGCTGTACTACACCGCACAGTACTCGATCCCGTGGACGATCCTCACCGTGCTGCTCGGCCCGCTTGTCGGGGTCTACTCGGCCGCGAACATGTACAGCTGGAAGGACCACGCAGCAACGGGGTTCGCGTTCTTCGGATACGCCATTCCGAACTTCTTCTTCGGGATCATTCTGCTGTTGATATTCGGGGTCTGGCTGGACCTGATTCCGGTGGTGTACGACACGAGCGTTCCGACGTTCAGCCTCGCGAACGCGAACCAACTCATCATCCCGGTGTTCGTGCTCGTCACGGGGTCGATCGGTGCGACGATGCGCGTCTCACGGAACGAGTCCGCGGAGTTCCAGAACTCCGACTTCATGAAGACTGCAAAGGCGAAAGGCGTCTCGCCGCTACGTGCGTACGCGTACCACGTGATGCGTCCCACTCTCGTCCCGCTGTCGACGACGCTAGTCAGCCAGCTCTTAGCGCTGTTCCTCGGCTCTTCGCTGCTCGTCGAGGTGGTGTTCGGTATTCCGGGCTTGGGTCGCCTGACGTTCAACGCGCTCATCGCACAGGACACGAACCTCGTTCTCGGTTCCACGCTGGCGTTCACGTTCATCGCCGTGGTCGGAAACCTGATCGAGGACCTCGTGTTTACCGTTCTCGACCCGCGCATCAGCTACGACGATAGATAATCAGAACGATACAATGGCAACTCAGAAACCGGAACGGTTCGATCAGGTCGACTGGAACGAACTCTCCCGATCCGGACGACTCGACCTGTCGGTCAACACGATCGGCATGCTGCTCACGTCGCTCCCGGTCGTCCTGTTGGGGCTGTACGACTGGCGCTTCATCGGTGAACGGACGGACACGTTCGAGATGATCGGCGTTGGCAGGAACTTAGAGAGTCTCGACTACTTCTTCATATTCACGTTGTTGTTGTTCTTCTGGTATCTCATCCTACCGCTGTTTCAGAATCCACGGATGACGAAGTACTACTGGAAAGAGTTCAGGCGCAACCGTCCCGCGGTGGTGAGTCTCGTCTGGCTCGGGATCGTGTTCGTCGGTGGTCTACTGGGGCCGCTCGTCATGAGCGCGCCGGAACAGGACATCCTCATCGGACACCAACCACCGGTGTATCTCACCGTCGACGCGGCGAACGTCGCGACTTGCGTGGGCGACATCGTGGACGGTCAGTGTCAGGGAACGTGGGAGTACCCGCTCGGGACGACCCGTGGCGGAAAGAGCGTCTTCACCAGCATCGTCTACGGGATGACGATCAGCATGCAGATCGCCTTCATCACGACGACGATCGTCGCGGCGATCGGCATCTCGTTCGGTACGTTGAGTGCGTACGCCGGCGGCTGGGTCGACGAGATCCTGATGCGGTTCGTCGACATCGTCCTCTCGTTCCCGACGCTCCTGATGTTCCTGCTCATCTTGTACATCTACGGCGCGGGCCTCGGGATGTTCATCCTCGTCTTCTCGCTGTTCGCGTGGGGTGGCACCGCTCGGTACGTCCGCAGCAAGTCGCTCTCCGTCTCCGAAGAGGAGTACATCAAAGCGAGCCGTATCAGCGGAGCGAGCACCTATCAGGTGATACGACGCCACGTGGTCCCGAACACGGCCAGCAGCATCATCACCCAGCTCACGCTGCTCATCCCAGGCTTCCTCTTGGCGGAGGCACAGCTCGCGTTTCTCGGGATCGGTGATTCCGACATCCCCTCGTGGGGGCAGCTCATCTCAGCCGGTCGGAGCGACCTCGCGTTCGCCCCGTGGATCGTGCTGGCTCCAGGTATCGTGTTGTTCCTGACTATTCTCGCGTTCAACTTCCTCGGTGACGCGCTGTTAGACGCGTTGAACCCCGAAGCGGAGGCCGAGAACGAATAATGTCCACCGAAGCCACACCACTGCTCGAGGTCGAAGACCTCACGACGACGTTCAGAACAGACAACGGCCTGCTGACTGCGGTCGACGGGGTCGACTTCAGCATCGACAGTGGGGAAACAGTCTGTATCGTCGGCGAGTCCGGCTCTGGGAAAACCGTCGCCACGGAGTCGATAACTCGCATCATCAAATCGCCACCCGGTCACGTCGACGGATCAGTTCGATTCAAAGGTCGTGACCTGCTCGAACTGAGTGAACCCGAACTCCGGGAGATCCGCGGATACGAGATCGCACACATCTTCCAGAACCCACAGGAGGCGATGAACCACTGTTACACCATCGGGTGGCAGATCGCCGAAGCGCTCCAGATACACCAGGATGTCTCCGACGAGGACGCCCGCGCGAAGGCGGTCGACCTCCTCGATAAGGTCGGCATCGCGAACGCCAGTTCCCGGTTCGACGACTATCCACACGAGTTCTCCGGCGGACAGAAACAGCGGGTGATGATCGCGATGGCGCTCGTCGGCGACCCCGATCTGTTGATCGCCGACGAGCCAACGACGGCACTCGACGTGACGGTGCAGGCACAGATCCTCAATCTGCTCAACGATCTGCAAACGGAGTTCGACATGGGGGTGCTGTTCGTGACACACGATCTCGGCGTCGTTGCCGAAATCGCCGACCGTGTCGTCGTGATGTACGCGGGGAAGGTGATGGAGCGGGCCGACGTGATCGACGTGTTCGAGCGGCCCGCACATCCATACACCCAGCAGTTGTTGAACTGTCTCCCGGATATCGGTGGGAACCAGGGCGGGATACCGGGATCGCTCCCGGACCCGATCGACCCTCCGGACGGCTGCCGGTTCGCTCCGCGCTGTGAGCACGCCGAGCCGGCGTGCCGGGAAGGAGACCAGCCGGCCGAGATCGAGGTGACCAGCGACCAGTGGGCGTCGTGTGTCTACTATCGCCCCGGTCGCGACGACTCGGCGGTTCGTCAGGGGATCCCGGATCCCGAATCCGGTCCGGACGAGGAGGTGGGGCCGGCGGATGACTGACGGCCCACTCCTCTCGGTCCGAGACCTCAAGAAGCACTATCCAATAAAGAAAGGGCTGTTCAACCGGCAGGTCGGTGCAGCGCGGGCGGTCGACGGGATCAGCTTCGACATCGCCTCCGGCGAGACGCTCGGACTCGTCGGCGAGTCCGGGTGTGGAAAATCTACCGCGGCGACTTCGGTCATCCGCTTGGAGGACCCCACGAGCGGAGAGGTGGTGTTCAACGGTGGCGGGCGTGCCGGCGCGGAGCGAAACGCGGACGGGACGCATCCAAACGACGTCACTCGGTTCTCCGAGAGGGAACTCAAGCGGTTCCGACGAGACGCACAGATGATCTTCCAAGACCCGTCGTCCAGTTTCGACCCTCGGATGTCGGTCGGCGCGGCGGTCGCGGAGATGCTACAGGTTCACGGTATGAGCGACAAACATCGTCGACGAGCGATAGTCGAGAACCTCCTCGAGCGTGTCGGACTGTCCGCATCGGACTACGACCGATACCCACACGAGTTCTCCGGCGGGCAGAAACAACGGATTGCACTGGCCCGTGCGCTCGTGTTGAATCCGGACTTCATCGTCGCCGACGAACCGGTGTCTGCGCTCGATGTCTCGATTCAAGCAGAGATTCTCTCGCTCATCGACGACCTGCAAGACGAGTTCGATCTGTCACTCCTGTTCATCAGCCACGATATGTCGGTTATCAAGAAGATATGCGACCGTGTCGCGGTGATGTATCTCGGGGAAATCGTCGAGATTGGGCCGACCGACCAGCTATTCGCCGATCCACAGCATCCGTACACTGAAGCGTTGTTGTCCGCAATTCCGACGCCTGACCCGCGATCGACGGCCGGCGGGATCGAACTGAAGGGATCGGTTCCGAGTCCGACGAATCCGCCGAGTGGCTGTCGGTTCCACACTCGGTGCCACCGGGTGATCCAGCCGGAGGGGGTCGACGTCGAGCAGGCGAACTGGCGAGGCATTCTCAATCTTCGCGACCGACTCGAAGCAGGAACCATCGACGTCGAGCAGATTCGTGAGAACCTGCCGACGGCCGAGGAGGGAATAAACGCCGCGGGCGACGACAGAGTCAGATCACAGATCCGTTCCGAGTTCGACATTCCAGACGAGCTGCGGTCGATCGAGGCTGAGCGGGTGTTACAGCAGACGCTCGACCGTGTCGTCCAAGAGGACCTCGCGGGTGCAGCCGACGTCATGTCGGACGCGTTCACGACGCCGTGTGAGGAGACGGTGCCCGAACGAACGGAACACGACGACCGGCACGCGTCGTCGTGCCTACTGCACGACAGACCGGAACGAGCACGGCCGACATCTGCGGACGACTAACGTCGAGCTATGGAGACGGGCCGCTCACGACCGATCGGCCGGGCAGTTAGCGATTCACTCGTCTGCCGCCACGATGCGCCGATCTTCTGGGATCGTCGTCGTCGGATCCGAAACGACCGCCACGTCGCCCCGTGGGGTTCGGTCGGCCGGACGCTGCTCGCCGAGCACGGTCGTTCCGCCACGTGAGAGCGGTGCGACGACCCCTGCAGCGACCGCGTTCGGCTCGACGAAGGTCGTCCGTAGGACGACGCGGGTGTCGTCGTCGATCTCTTCGGCGGTCGCCACGTCGGCCGCGGTATCCAGAAGCGAGCGATGTGACACGTCGGCTGTCGGCTCTCGACCACGAATCACCGGGTCGCCCGGACCGACGCCGCTGGGCGGTGTTCCCGGGTTCTCGCTCCACAGTTCGGCCTCCCAGTGGGTGGTCTCTGGGCGGTCGGGCGGCCCCCCGAAGACAACGAGATTCGTTCCCGGCTGTGGGTCGAGCGCGTCCTCGTCGGCGACCGGCGCGAGCACGACACGGTCGCCGGCGTCGATTCCCTCGTGGGGCGCGAACCGGACAGCAGCACCGAGTCGAGCGGCACCGAGAAAGGCGACGACTGTGTGAAAGCTCGGCTTCGGATCGATAGCGACGGTTGCTCCCTCGCGCGTACCGAGATGCCGCAACACGTTCGCGGCCTTGTACCCGTTGGTGATCAGGTCATGATACGTCCGTTCGCTCCCCGTCGGCGTCACGAGTGCAACAGACCGTGACCGGCGGTCGCGAGCGAGGAGTTCGCCAACGACCTCCATCTCAGGGTGCGCCCGCGATCACCATCTGTGAGTCTGCCGCGTCGAACGAGAGCGTCCGAGTCGATTCCGGATCGACTCGAACCGCGTCTCCAGCGGCCATCTCGATGGTGTCGTCGTCGACCGTGAGCGACGCCGACCCCTCCAGGAGGAGGTACACCTCCTCGTGCCCGTCGTCGGCGTGGTCGTGTTCGATTCCGTCCCAGCCGTCGTCAGCCTCGACGACGGTAACGCCGAGCGTCTCTGCTCCGAGCGCGTCACGGAGGAAGTACATACCCGGTGCACGCGGTTCGACGTCGGTGTAAGTCGCCTCGTCGTACCCCATGTCCGGAGGTACACGTCGCAGCCACGAAAACTCTGGCGTCAGTGTCACGGTGAGCGAACGTTCCGAGGACAGCACTCGGAGGCGTGGTCGCTCCGTCAGAACGAGCCTTTGAGCTTCTCGAAGAAGCCGCGATCGACGTCGATATCTTCGCCGCCGGCCTCCGCGAACGCCTCGAGCGCCTCACGCTGCTCCTCGTTGAGCGACTCAGGCACTACGACACCGACCTGCACGTAGAGGTCTCCGCGACCACGCCGCCGGAGCCGCGGCATTCCCTTCCCTTTCAGGCGGAACGTCTCGCCGCTCTGGGTGCCCGGAGGAATATCCATCTCGACGACACCATCGACGGTTTCGATGTCGATGGTGTCGCCGAACACGGCCTGCGGGAAGGAGACCGCCTCCTCCACACGGAGGTCGTCGCCGTCGCGTTCGAATCGGTCACCACTGTCGACATCGACCTCGATCAGGAGGTCACCGCTCGGGCCGCCGTTCTCACCCGGCGCACCCTCCCGTTCCATTCTGAGGCTCTGTCCGGACTGAATGCCGGCCGGCACGTCGACAGAGAGCGTGGCCTCCTCGCGCACGATCCCGTCCCCGCCGCAGTCTGAACAGTCCTCGCTGTATATCTCGCCCGCCCCTTCACACCGGGGACAGGTGGACGTCTGCTGGACTCGACCGAGCGGAGTTTGTTGGACCTGTCTGACCTGTCCCTGTCCGTTGCACTGTGGACAGGTGCGCACGTCTGCGTTCGGCGGGTGCCCCTCGCCGTTACAGGTGTCACACCGCGTCGGACGCTCGATGGTGAACTCCTTCGTCGTCCCCTCGAACGCCTCGGTCAGGTCGATCGTGAGGCTCGTCCGAAGGTCACTCCCCTGACGAGGCCGGTTGTCACGACGGCCGCCGCGGCCGCCACTGCCGCCGAAGAACTGGTTGAACAGGTCTTCGAAGCCGCCTGCGCCGCCCGCGCCACCGCCGAACGGACCGCCCGCGCCGCCAGGACCGGGCCCACCACCGCCGGTCGCGCCGCGTTTGTCCGCCTCGGTGAACTGTTCGTGTCCGAGTTGGTCGTACTGGCGGCGCTTCTCCTCGTCGGTGAGCACTTCTTTGGCCTTCTGGATCTTCTTGAACCGCTCCTCGGCGTCGTCATCGTCGCTGACGTCCGGGTGGTGTTTCGCGGCCTTCTTGCGGTACGCCTGCTTGATCTCGTCCTCGCTGGCGTCCCGCGAGACGCCTAAGACATCGTAGAAGTCCTCGCTCATGCGTTCGGATTCTCGCTCATACGTTGCGTGCTGTTGGTCGTGTGTGGTTGCTGGGTCGATCCGGGACGTGTCGAGGCGGGAACGGGGGTGCTCCTCGTCGTCTTCGTCGTCGACGTCACCAGAACTGCGTCACAGTTCTGGCTGGCTGACGAGACCGACTACTCATCGTCGTTCTCATCGACGTCCTCGAAGTCGGCGTCGACGTACTCCTCGTCGTCGCCGTCGGAATCGGCACCGGGACCCGCAGCGCCGCCCATGCCGCCGGGGCCAGCGCCACCCATGCCGCCCATACCGCCGGGGCCGGCGCCGCCTGCCGCGCCACCGGCACCGCCCGGACCGGCCTGTGCAGCCTGCTCTTGATACATCTGCTTGCCGATCTCCTGTAGTTCCTCCGAGAGCGCCTCGGTAACGTCCTGCAGCGCTTCGGTCTCGGCGTCCTCGTCTTCGAGCGTCTCTTCGACGTCCTCGATAGCGGCCTCGATGTCGTCGACGAGCTCCTGGTCGAGCTCTGCTTCGTTCTCCTCTAAGAGGGTTTCAGCGCGCTGGATCGAGGTTTCGGCCTCGTTGCGGGCCTCGATCCGCTCGCGACGGGCCTCGTCTTCCTCTCTGTGCTTTTCGGCTTCCTCCTGCATCTGCTCGATCTCCTCGTCAGAGAGGCCGACGCCGCCCTCGATGGTGATCGACTCGGCGTTACCCGACCCCTGATCTTCGGCTTCCACGTTGACGATCCCGTTCTCGTCGATGTTGAACGAGACTTCGATCTGTGGCGTTCCTGCAGGAGCCGGCGGAATACCGGAGAGCTGGAACGCGCCGAGCAGTTCGTTCTCCTCGGCGATCTCGCGCTCGCCTTGGAACACTCGGACGTTGACCGAGGTCTGGTTGTCGGCCGCGGTCGTGAACACCTTCGACTCCTCGGTGGGGATCGTGGTGTTCTTCTCGATGAGCCGCTCGAAGAGCCCACCCTTCACCTCGATCCCGAGCGAGAGTGGCGTCACGTCGAGCAGCACGATGTCGTCGACATCGCCGGAGAGCACGCCCCCCTGCACGGCTGCGCCGAGCGCAACCGCCTCGTCGGGATTGACGTTCTTCTTCGGCTCCTGGCCGACGAGTTCTTCCACTTTCTCTTGCACCTGCGGCATTCGGGTGGAACCGCCGACGAGGATCACCTCGTCGATGTCCGACTTCGAGTAGCCGGCGTCCGAGAGCGCCTGCTCTGTCGGGGCGACGGTTCGCTCTAACAGGTCCTTCGTCAGCTTCTCGAAGGTCGCTCGCGTGATCGACTGTTCGAGGTGGACCGGCCCGCTGTCAGTCGCCGTAATGAACGGGAGGTTCACCGTCGTCTCCTTCTTGTTCGACAGCTCGATCTTCGCCTCCTCGGCGGCGTCTTTCAGCCGCTGGAGCGCCTGCCGGTCCTCGCGGAGGTCGATCCCGTGGTCGTTCTCGAACTCCGCCGCGATGTGGTCGATGAGCGCCTCGTCCCAGTCGTCACCGCCGAGGTCGTTGTCACCGTTCGTCGCGACGACCTCGTAGACGCCGCCGCCCAAGTCGAGGACGCTCACGTCGAAGGTACCGCCCCCGAGGTCGTAGACGAGCACGGTTTGGTCGGACTCGTCGTCGAGCCCGTAGGCCATCGAGGCGGCGGTCGGCTCGTTGACGATCCGTTCGACCTCGAAGCCGGCGATCTCACCGGCGTCTTTCGTCGCCTGCCGCTGCTTGTCGTTGAAGTACGCGGGGACGGTGATAACCGCCTTCTCGACGTCGTCGCCGAGGTACTCCTCCGCGTCACGCTTGATCTTCTGGAGGATCATCGCCGAGATCTGTTCCGGCGTGTACTCCTCGTCGCCGATCTCGACGGTGTACTCCTCCTCGCCCATGTGGCGCTTGATCGACTGTATCGTCCGGTCCGGGTTCTGGACCGCCTGGTTCTTCGCCGGCTTTCCGACGAGTCGTTCGTCGTCGTCGGAGAACGCGACGACGGATGGTGTCGTCCGGTCACCCTCCGCGTTCGAGATGATCTCGGGTTCGTCACCCTCCATCACCGCGAACGCGGAGTTGGTGGTACCGAGGTCGATACCGAGGATCTTGTTAGTCGCCATCTTAGCCAAATATACCGGCTTGTGTCGGTTAAAGGTTACTAGACGGTCCGACGTCGCCGATCAGTCTATCTGGCTCACGTCATGCGGTTTTGCGATCGTGGTAGCCACTAACATCGGAGTATTTATACTGACCCGCAAACGCATCCGCCGCTTCCGACGAAGCGGCCAGCGACACCGATCAGATCGCCGAGACGAGATCTTCGAGCACCGCCGACGGGTCCGCCGCCTTGGCGACGCCCGAAGCGAGGAGAACACCCGCCGCGCCCAAGTCGGCGGCGGCGGCGACGTCCTCGCCCGTGGAGACGCCTGCGCCACAGAACACATCGACATCGTCGGCGACCCCGTTCGCGGCCGTGACCGCGTCCTCGACGATCCCGGGGTCGGCGGTCGAGACGGATACGTCCCCGCCGATCAGCTCGGGCGGCTCGACCGCGACCGCGTCGGGTTCGAGTGCGGCGGCCGCTCCGACCTGCGCCGGGTTGTTCGCACAGACGACCGTCTCCAGCCCCGCACGCTCTGCGGCCCCGACAGAGCCGTCGATATCCGCGAGGCGTAGCCGGTTTTCGGAGTGGTTGATCAGGGTTCCCACGGCACCGTTCTCGGCGACTGCCTCGGCGAGCGTCGACCCGGTGTGTGAGCCGTGTGGGTTCGGCGAGACGTGTTGTGCCCAGGTTTCGACACCCGTATCGGCTACGCGCGCGATATCCGCCGCCTGCGGCGAGACCGCGATTCGGACACCAGCCGATTCGGCAACGTCGCGGGCCGCAGTTGCGACCTCGATCGGATCACACGGGTACGCTTTGAGGTTCACCAGAATGAACATACGTACCCGAGCGAGCCCCGAGCGCAAATAGTTTCATACATCGCTCTCGACCCACGACGACCGTCGAGCAGGTGTCCGTCTCCGTCCGTGTCTGCCGTAGACGGACGGACCGACGACACCACCTGCAGCCGGAGCCGGAGTACCGACCGGCCCACCGGTCGTGTCCGGACGATGCGCGTCGTTCCAAACCGTTTATACCCGCGCCTCCGGAAATAGCGGGTATGCCGCGAGAACAGAAGCAGGTCCGTGAACTCCAAGAGGGCAGTTACGTCATGATGGACGACTCGCCCTGCAAGATCAACCACTACAGCACCGCAAAACCCGGTAAACACGGGAGTGCCAAGGCCCGCGTCGAGGGCAAAGGCGTGTTCGACGAGAAGAAGCGGTCGCTCTCGCAGCCGGTGGACGCGAAGGTGTGGGTCCCGATCATCCAGCGAAAACAGGGGCAAGTCGTCTCCGTTTCTGGGGACGACGCCCAGGTCATGGACCTCGATACGTACGAGACGTTCACGATGCGTATCCCCGAAGGCGAGGATTTCACCTCCGACGACAACATCGAGTACCTCGAGTACGAGGGGCAGCGGAAGGTCGTCGGGTAGTCGGTCGAAGCGATGTTTCCCGGAGCGACCGCCGACCGTGACTCGGCGTCGTACGTGGTCGTCGGTGCTCCGCTCGACGCCACGACCACGTTCCAGCCCGGCACCCGGTTTGGTCCAGACCGTGTCCGCCGATTCGCCCGCACGTACGACGATTACGATCACACAACAGACAGCCATTTCTCCGCGCTCGACGTCCACGACACGGGAGACGTTCGACCGTGGGACGACGTCCCCGCGTACCTAGACCACCTCGCTGCCGAACTACGAAGCGTCGTCCTCGATGCGGCCGTTCCCCTCACCGTTGGCGGGGAACACACTGTCACGTACGCCGGTGTCGACGCCGTCTCGCCCGATACGCTCGTCGTCGTCGACGCGCACCTCGACCTCCGAGACGCGTACGACGGCAACCCGCTGAGCCACGCCTGTGTCACCCGCCGAGCGCTCGATGACCTCGGCGTCGACCGAGCCGTGATCGTCGGCGCGCGGACCGGCTCGGAAGCAGAGTGGGAGCGCGCGGCCGCCGCCGATGTCGACGTCGTTCCACCAGCGGAGGCTGACGAGTGGATAGCCGGCCTGCAAACGGCTCCGGACGACCCGTTCGGCGACGACCGGACGTACCTCTCTGTCGACATCGACGGAGTCGACCCCGGATTCGCGCCCGGGACAGGAACGATGGAACCGTTCGGACTCGGCCCGCGGACGGTCCGTGCGCTCGTTCGCGCGGTCGCGCCCATCGCAGACGGATTCGATATCGTCGAGGTGAACGACCGTGACGACGGACAAGCGGCGGCGCTCGCTGGGAAGCTCTGCCGGGAGTTCGTCTATCACCACGCCGACGCCGCGGTGACCCGCGACACCTGACCCCGAACCGAGACGTCACGGAGACGAGCGGCGAAACTCGAACGACTCCGACACCCAGTCGATACTTACGATAGTTCGGAGAGGCGTCGTCGCACGGCCGTCACCGCTGCCATCACGTCGATCCACTCGCGAGGGTCCGTACACCAGATACGGTCCCCCTCGACGCTGACACAGAACACGGAGTCTCTGGAGGGCGAGAGGATCACCCCGTCGACATCGGCGCGATCCCCGAGGTACGAATCGATCAGGCGTCTCGCCGTCTCCGCCTCGGATCGTAGACGACTACCAGCGGCGTACTCGATGGCTATCTCTGCCATGTCGGCTCTTGATCCTACATGATTAATAAATATTGTTCTCTGGCAGTGCTTGCGGCTACCCCGGACGGCTCTCCGAGGCCGAGCCGTCCCGGAGCCGGAACGAGTAGTCGAGCGTCGGCGCGCTGTGGGTGAGAGCGCCGAGCGAGACGATATCGACGCCGGTCGGCGCGTATCGTCCCACGTCTGCGATGTCGATTCCGCCGCTCGCTTCCGTGAGGACGCCGTCCGGCGTTCGATCGACAGCCCGGCGTGTCGTCTCCGGGGTCATGTTGTCGAGGAGAACGATGTCGGCACCCGCGTCGGCGGCCCGCGTCGCCATCTCCGGCGACTCGACCTCGACTTCCACGTTCGTCGCGAACGAGGCTCGCTCCTGGAGGCGCTCGACCGCGCGGTCGAGTCCCAGTTCGGCGATGTGGTTGTCCTTCACCATGACCATGTGTGAGAGGTCCAGCCGATGCGTGTCGCCGCCAGCCGCCGCGACCGCTCGCTTCTCGATCCCCCGCAGTCCCGGCGTCGTCTTTCGGGTCGCTGCGATGGTCGGCGGGTTCTCTGCCGCCGCAGTAGCCCGGTCGACCGCCTCACGTGTTCGTGTCGCGACGCCCGAGGCGTGTCCGGCGACGTTGACAGCGACGCGCTCGGCGCGGAGGACCGCCTGTGCCGGACCGGTGACCCGGAGCACCGCCTCGCCCGACTCTACGGTGTCACCAGCCGAGACGAGAGGGTCCACGTCGACACCGAGCGTGCCGAAGACACGCGCTGCCGCCTCGATCCCCCCGGCAATCCCGGGTTCGGTCGCCACGAGGCGACCAGTCGCCTCGCCCGGCACGTCGTTCGTCACGTCGTGGTGTCCGAGATCCTCACGGAGCCACGACTCGATCGTCGCTTCGGTCAACACCCACCCTCACCTCCCGAGGCGTCTGAAATCTCGGCCTGTCCGTGACGACCGCCGTCGGGTGCCAGGTTCCCGTCAGCGTCGCCGGCGGGTGCGTCGACGAGGCGGTGACAGCCAGCCGACGGGGTCGTCGCGGCGTCACGGGCGACGAGGAGTCCACAGATGACGGCGTTTCGCAGCTCCGTCAACGCCCGGCTTCGCCGGGTGCGAGCGTACGCATCGACCTCGCCTTTAAGCCGGCGCAGCGAGGCGGTCGCGCGCCGAATTCCGTCCCGTGTCCGTACCACGCCGAGCTGTTCGTCCATGACCCGCCGGAGTCGGTCGAACTTCGCCGCCTCGAAGTTCGCTGGTAGCTCCGGATCCTCGGCTGGGAGATCTGGTACCGTGAGTGGTTCCGCCGGCCGCTCCGCCTCCTTTCCGGCGGTCTCGCCCGCACGCAATCCCCAGACGAGTCCCTCCAACAGGCCGGTGGATGCCAGTCGATTCGCGCCGTGGACGCCGGTTCGGGAACACTCTCCCACCGCGAACAGCCCGTCGACGGAGGCCCGACCACGCTCGTCCACCGCCACGCCCCCACAGAGGAAGTGTTGAACCGGTGCGACCGGGATCCCCGCCGTCGGGTCGATACCCCGCTCTACACACATCGCTTTCAGGTCCGGGAACCGATCCGCGAAGCCGATCCCTTCGACGTCGAGCGTAACCGTCCCCGTCTCGCGACGCTCGTCTGCCACCGCGCGGGCGACGATGTCTCGCGGCGCGAGTTCGGCATCCTCGTGTACGGTCGGCATGAACCGCTCGCCGTTACCGTTTCGGAGAACCGCGCCAGCCCCCCTGACGGCCTCGCTCACGAGGAACGGGTCGGCGTCGTCGTCCACATCGCTCGCTCCTGGGGTGCCGCCGCCGGGAAATCCGGTGGGATGGAACTGGACGTACGCGGCGTCGGTGACCGTCGCTCCCGCGAGCGCCCCCATCGCGATGCCGTCACCGGTCGACCCACCGGGGTTCGTCGACGCCCCGTAGCAGGCACCGATCCCACCGGTGGCGAGGACGGTCGCGCCCGCCGCGACGGTCCCTGTCGCTCCGTCGCGTTCGAGCAACGCGCCGTCGACGCGCTCTCCGTCTCCGAGCAGGTCGAGGACCGCGGTATCCTCGACCACCCGAACCGAATCATGTCCGTCGAGGTAGCCGAGAAACGGCGGTAACACGTGTTTGCCGGTCGACGCGTCGACGTGGACGATCCGGTCGGTCGAGTGGCCACCCTCCCGACAGCGAGCGAGCGAATCGAGACCCGTCCCACCGGTGGCGTGGCCGTTGTCACTGGTCTCGGCGCGCGCTGCGGAGCCCTCGACGCGGTCGAACGGCACGTCGAGTGTGTCCACCAGCACGTCGGCAACCGCCTCGCGACTCTCGTTCACGAGTGTGTCCACAGCGTCGGGATCCGCCTTCCCGTCCCCCGCGGCGAGCACGTCTCGCCGGAACGACTCGGCGTGGTCCGTCTGGACGGCGATTCCGCCCTGTGCCCAGTAGGTGCTGGTGTCGGCCGGACTGGTCGCTTTTGTCGCCACGATCACGTCGCTTCCGGCTCTCACCGCAGCCAGCGCGGCCGCACACCCGGCGATACCCGCACCGACCACGAGCACGTCGGTTCGGACGCCATCCGGCGGCGCGTTCGTTCCGTCGGTCATAGTTCCAACATGCGGTCGAGAGCCGTCGCCGCCGATCGCCGCTCGTCCGGTGTGACCTCTATCACGTTGCGCTCCCGCCCCGCCGCGAGCTCCTCGAGGATCCACAGCAGGTAGTTCGGGTCGATCTGGCGCATCGCGTTACAGTCCATGCAGGCGTCGCCACACAGCGGGACGACGTCGACGTCGGCGTGCCACCGGTCGAGGTGGTTCGCGAGGTGGATCTCTGTGCCGATGGCGACCGTCTCGCCCGCCGTCGCGGACGCGACCGTCTCGCGGATCGTCGCCGTCGAACCCACGGTGTCTGCGGCAGTGACGACATCGTGGCGGCACTCGGGGTGGACGACGACCTCGGCGTCGGGGTGGCTCTCACGGACGGCCTCGACGTGGTGCGGACGGAACCGCTCGTGTACCTGACAGTATCCTTCCCAGAGGATCACGTCGCTATCGGCGACCGCGTCGGCGTCTTGGCCCGCCGGGTCCCACGGGTCCCAGACGGTCGTCGCATCGTCGAGACCGAGCTCGACCGCGGTGTTGTATCCCAAGTGTTTATCAGGGAGGAACAGCACCGCGTCGCCCCGGTCGAGAGCCCACTCGAAGGCGTCCGCGGCGTTCGAGGAGGTGCAAACCAGCCCCCCTTGGTCGGCGCAGAACGCCTTCAGGTCGGCGTACGAGTTCATGTAGGTGACGGGGACGATCTCTCTGTCGCCAGCGGCTGCGGTCAACTCCGCCCAGGCGGCATCGACCTGGAGCGCCTCGGCCATGCCGGCCATCGGGCAAGAGGCCTCCATCGACGGCAGGTGAACCGTCTGGTCTTCGTCGGTGACGATGTCGGCCGACTCGGCCATGAACGTCACGCCGCCGAAGACGACGTGACCCGCGTCCGTCTCAGCCGCCCGCGTCGAGAGCTGATACGAGTCGCCGACGAAGTCCGCGTTCTCGACGATCTCCTTACGCTGGTAGTTGTGACCGAGAACGACGACATCGTCACCCAGTGCGGCGCGCGCGGCGTCGAGCCGTCGCCCACGCTCTTCGGGGCCGAGATCCCGATACGCCGGTGGGAGCCGCTCGAGCCCGTCGTATTTGAAGAGACTCAACTCTGTATCGAGGTCTGTTGATTCGAGTGTTGGCATCGGATGGAGTTCTCCGAGAGGTAACTGTTTCAGGAGCGCAATTTGTATAAATATTTTCTTCAATAGTACCCTCGGTCGATCTCTAGACTCCGAAAACTCGTATTGCACACAGCAACTATAATCAGAGGCGCTGCTCGGCCGTGTCCACTGTCTCCAAAATCCAGCGAGCGGCGTCGCTCCTGACCGACCGTGGGGCGACGCGTCAACAGGTCACGCGACGGTATGTTGCGTGTGACCACTCGGTGCGTGCACGCAAGCGCTCGTCGCCAACAGCGCTGTCTCAGTCACGTCACCGACGACCGCTGTGTCACCGGCGCGTCCCGTTTACCCGTCGTCGTAGACGGTGTCGCCGTCGACGACCGTCATCGCCACGTCGATGTCCCGGATCGATTCGGGATGGTCCCACGGCGACTCGTCGAGGACGACGAAGTCGGCGCAGTTGCCGACCGCGACAGTTCCCAGTCGGTCCTCGTCGAACCCGGCGTACGCCGCGCCGTGGGTGTACGCCCGCAGCGCTTCCGTCACCGAGAGCCGCTGAGCCGCTGCGGGCGCGTTGACCGCGTGGTGAACGCCCAACAGCGGGTCCATCGGCATCCCGTCGGACCCGAACGCGAGCCGTACGCCAGCATCGAGCATGTCGCGGTAGCGGTTCGTCGCGGCTGTGCGCGCTTCACCGAGCCGAGCCTCGTACAGCCCACCCTCGCCAGCCCACTTCAGGAAGTTCGGCTGAACGCTGGCGACGACCCCCGTCTCCGCGAGCCGCGCTATCGCCTCGTCGTCCGCGAGTTCGACGTGCTCGACGCGGTGACGCGACACGCCCGGATCGGTTTTGACGTCGTCCGTGTACGCGTCGAGAACGGCGTCGATGGCCTCGTCGCCGATAGCATGGGCAGTGAACTGGTATCCCGCGTCGGTCGCATCTCCGACGAGCGTGGCGAGTTCGGCGGGGTCGACGACCCACTGACCGGTCTCTTCTCGCGCATCGGCGTACGGCTCCGAGAGTCGGGCGGTTCGCCCGCCGAGGCTCCCGTCCGTGTACGACTTGATCGCGCCCGTCTCGACGAACGCCGACCCCGCGTTCGTCGTGAGACCGACTTCCCGTAGCGCGTCGAGATGGTCGCTCCAGTAGTTGATTCGCACCCGTGCGGTCAGCTCACCGGCTGCGTCGAGCTCGCGGTACACCCGCGGTGCCACGGAGTCGCGGACCATGTCGTGAAACCCCGTGATCCCGCGTTCGGCACACAGCGCGAGTGCGGCCTCGATCGCGGCGCGAGTCCCATCGAGCCCGGGCTCGACAGCGTCGTACACGGGGTCGATGGCACGCTCTAACAGGACGCCGGTCGGCTCACCCGTCCCGTCCGTCGGGACGGTTTCGTCCGGAACGCCCGCGAGCGTGTCGGCGAAGCGATCGAGAACGACGCCGTTGACTGCGGCCACGTGCATGTCCTCACGGAAGGCGGCGACCGGGCGCGTCGTGGAAACACGGTCGAGGTCGTCACGCGTGAGGTACCGGTTCTCCGTCCACGTCGACTCGTCGTAGCCGTAGCCGAGCACCCACTCGTCGTCTCCTGCGTCGAGTTCGGCCGCCCGCGACTGGAGGAGACCCACTGCGTCGGCGGGCGAGTCGGCGGCCGAGAGGTCGGCGTGGACGAGGTACCGGCCGACCGTGGTCAGATGGGTGTGCGCGTCGATAAACCCCGGAAGGAGAACCTGGCCGTCGAGGTCGACTACCTCGGTGTCGACGCCAATCAAGAACTCGATGTCGTAACTCGCGCCGAGTCGGACGATTCGGCCGTCGCGGACGGCCACCGCCTCGTACGTCTCGTCGGGCTCACGGAGCGTGTGAATCTCCCCGTTCACGAAGACCCGATCCGCGGATTGACTCATGGGTTATCTCGCGTCCGGTGGTGGATTAACGATTCGGGACGCGTCGGTCAGCCGATGCCATCCATCGAGCGGGAGGCATACGTTTATCAGATTATCGACCGAATCACCGCGTATGTACGATCGGATACTCTTCCCAACCGACGGCAGCAAGGGAGTCGACCGCGCGACGGACCACGCGATCGACGCAGCCGATCGGTATGACGCGACGCTACACGTCATCTACGTCGTCGACACCGACATCATCAACGCCTATCCGGGCGACGAGTTCGTTCACGGCGCGGAAGGTGCAGAGGAGACGCTCGAAGAGACCGGTGAAGAAGCGCTCGAAGCGGTCGACGAGCAGGCAACCGCCGCCGGCGTCGACGCCGTCACACGCATGATCTACGGGGTTCCCGACGAGGAGATCCTCCGATACATCGACACAGAGGACATCGACCTCACGGTGATGGGGTCGAAGACGCGACCGGGGGATTACCGTCGGATGCTCGGGTCCGTGACCGAGCGGGTCTCGCGACAGTCGACCGCGCCAGTGAGTATCGTGAAGACGACCGTCAGGTGACGAGACGACGGGTCGTCGAGCCCTGCCGCTACTCGTCGACGGTGACGCGCTCGATCTCGACGGCCTCACGGGGCTCGTCGCGGCGGTCAGTCGGGACCGAGCCGATCTCCTCGACGACGTCCATCCCGTCGATCACCTGACCGAAGACGGCGTGTTTCCCGTCGAGGTGTGGCGTGGCGTCGAGCGTGATGAAAAACTGCGATCCGTTGGTGTTCGGGCCGGAGTTGGCCATCGAGAGGATTCCGGGACCGTCGTGGGTGAGGGCGTCGTGGAACTCGTCGTCGAACTGGTAGCCGGGACCGCCGCGACCGTTCTCCATCGGGTCACCGCCCTGAATCATGAAGTCGTCGATGACGCGGTGGAAGACGTTACCCTCGTACAGCGAGTCGCCGCGAACCTCGCCGCTCTCGGGGTCCTCCCACGTGTTGGTGTCGCGCGCAGGGTCGGCGTCTGCTGCGGGGTCGTGTCGAGCCAGACCGAGGAAGTTCTCCACCGTCTTCGGCGCGCGGTCGGCGAAGAGTTCGATCGCGATGTCGCCGTGGTTCGTGTGGAGCGTCACTTGCGGGTTGTCGTCGTCGTGGACTGCTCGTGCCATGTTGGATACGTCGGCTGCCGGCCGGAAAACCCTACCCATCCGCCGTGACAGCGAGCGGACGGCTCTCCGCTACCTGTGAGCAGCTGCCGATGTGAGCAGACTGGAGGCGCAACGACTTTGCTCTGGGGCGAAAAATGCGGGGTATGGACTGGCCACACGACCCCGACGGCGAGCAGGGTAGCGAGGGTATGCGGCAGTACGGCCACGCGGTGCTCGCGAAGAAGATCGACGAAGCGGAGGATTTCCCGCTGTCGGCCGCGGAGTACGTCGATCAGTACGGCGACCATCCGATCCGCATCGACTACGAAACCGTCGTCTCCGTCGAAGAAATATTCGAGGGGGTGGACGTCGAGGAGTTCGCCGATTTCGTCGAGTTCCATCAGGAACTCGGCCGCGCGATGCGCGAGAACGGCTACTGGTTCTACGAGGGGCCCAAGGAGTTCGTCGACGGGTCCGCCTGACGCGTCTACCGGGCAGCACGACACCATCCGGCACGTCCAGCCGCTCCCATCCCTTTTAAGCACCGGCGAAGCGACGGACCGGATATGACTGACGAACAGATCGCCATTCTCGCACACGAGAAGTTTCCCGACCGCGCGAAGACGGCCCTGGGTGTCTTGCGGTACGGTGACCAGACCGTCGAAGCAGTTCTCGACCGTGATCGCGCCGGCGACCGCGTTTCAGCCCACGTCTCTGATGTCCCAGACGCGCCTATCGTCACCGACTTCGACGACGCGCTCGCGGCCGCCGACGGCGACCTCGACGCGTTATATATCGGGATCGCGCCGATCGGCGGGGGATTCGACGAGTCGTGGCGCGAGGACGTGCGCGCGGCGATCACAGCCGGATGTGACGTCGTCGCTGGCCTCCACTACTTTATAAGTGATGACCCGGAGTTCGCCGAACTCGCGGCCGACCACGACGTCGAACTCAGGGACGTGCGTCGACCGCCAGCGGACATCGGGGTCGCCGACGGCGCGGCGGGTGACGTCGACGCCGACGTCGTACTCACCGTCGGAACGGACTGTTCGGTCGGGAAGATGACGGCCTCTCTGGAGATCGTCGCGGCCGCCCGCGAGCGCGGTGTCGACGCCGCGTTCGTTCCGACCGGCCAGACCGGGATCATGATCGCCGGCTGGGGGACCCCGGTCGACCGTGTGATCTCCGATTTCACTGCGGGGGCAGTCGAAGCCCTCGTCGTCGAGGCGGCCGCCGACCACGACCTCCTGGTCGTGGAAGGCCAAGGGAGCATCACGCATCCCGCATACTCGGCGGTCACCTGCGGTATCCTCCACGGCGCGATGCCCGACGCCTTGGTGCTCTGTCACGCCGCCGGCCGCGAGGCGATTCACGGCTACGAGTCGTTTTCGCTCCCGCCGCTCGCAGCGTACGTCGACCTCTACGAGGGACTCGCCGCGCCCGTCGCGGCGGCGAGCGTCGTCGCTGCCGCGGTGAACACCACGGGGTTCGACGAGGCGGCCGCCGCCGACGCGGTCGAGTCGGTCACCGAAGAGACCGGAGTTCCTGCCGCAGACCCGATACGAGACGGCGCAGACACGATCGTGGAGACGATACTGGAGACTCTCGACACGGATGTCGCGGGGGTGACGGACCAGTGAGTCTCGAAACCTCGGTCGAACGGGTGTCACTGGAGCTGTCAGAGCCGTTCACCATCTCGCGGGGGACCCAGACTCACGTGGACAACCTGATCGTCCGGGTAACCGACGAGGGCGGCATGACCGGCGTCGGCTGTGCTGCCCCGTCGAGACACTACGGTGAGACCCCGGACACGGTCGCGTCGGTGCTCCCAGCGCTCCTCGACGTCGTCGAATCGGTCGGCGACCCCCACGCATTCCACGAAATCGAGGCGAAGATGGCGAGCACCGTCCGCGACAACCCGGCTGCCCGCTGTGCAGTCTCGATCGCGATCCACGACCTCGCAGCCAAGCGGCTCGGCGTCCCGCTTCACCGACTGTGGGGGCTCGATCCCGCAGACGCACCGGTCACTTCGTTCACCATCGGGATCGACGCGACCGAGCAGATCCGCGAGAAGGCGGCGACAGCCACGGACGCGGGGTACAGCGTCTTGAAGCTCAAACTCGGCACGGACCGAGACCGCGAGATGGTCGAGGCGGTTCGGTCGGCCGCGCCGGAGGCCACGATCCGGGTCGACGCCAACGAGGCGTGGACGGCCCGTGAGACGGTCACAAAGAGCGAGTGGCTCGCCGATCTGGGCGTCGAGTTCATCGAGCAGCCGGTCCCGGCGGAGAGCCCCGAGGCGCTCCGGTTCGCCTACGAGCGGTCCGCCCTTCCTATCGCCGCCGACGAGTCGTGCGTGACCGCCGCCGACGTTCCCACCATTGCCGACCGGTGTGACATCGCGAACCTGAAACTGATGAAGACCGGCGGCCTCTTAGAGGCTCGTCGGGCGATCGCGACCGCGAAGGCACACGGGCTAGAGGTGATGCTCGGCTGCATGGTCGAGTCGAACGCGTCGATCGCGGCGGGCGCACAGCTCGCGCCGCTGCTGGAGTACGCCGATCTGGACGGATCGCTGTTGCTCGATGCGGATCCGTACGAGGGCGTCGACGTGACCGGGGGACCGATTCGTCTCGCTGGCACCGACCGTGCGGGGACGGGGGCGGTGCGAGGCTCGGACGCGACGTAGCGGGCGAGCAGCGGGGAACGGCCCTATCGGGAGAACTCGATCGCCGCGCCCTGGCCGAAGCCGACACACAGCGTTGCGAGGCCCCGATCGGCGTCTCGCTCGATCAGTTCGTGGATCAGCGTGACGGGGAGCCGCGCGCCAGACGCGCCCAGCGGGTGGCCGAGGGCGATCGCGCCGCCGTTGACGTTGTACTTCTCCTCGTCGATCCCCAACTCGCGCCGCGCGTACTCACACTGCGAGGCGAACGCCTCGTTCAACTCGACGAGATCGTAGTCGTCGATGGTCGTGTCTGCGCGGTCGAGCAGGCGGCGAGTGGCAGGGACCGGGCCGATTCCCATCACGGTTGGGTCGACGCCCGCGACGCTGTTCGTGCCGACCTCCGCGAGCACGTCGAGACCGTGGTCGTCGGCGAACGCCCGGCTCGTCACGAGCGTCAGCGACGCGCCGTCTGATATCTGTGAGGAGTTCCCCGCAGTCACGGTGCCGTCACCGGTGAACGCAGGAGCGAGCTCTGCCAGCTTCTCTGGGGTAGTGTCCGGGCGGATCCCCTCGTCTTCTGTGACGAGTCCGTCGTCGGTCTCGACGGGGACCAGCTCGTCGTCGAACCGGCCCGACTCCGTCGCTTCCGCGGCACGGCGGTGGCTCCGAGCGGCGTACGCGTCCTGTGTCTCGCGGCTCACCTCGTACTCCTCGGCGACCTTCTCGGCGGTCATCCCCATCTGCAGCTGGAAGATATTGTATTGCTCGGAGAGTTCTGGGTGGAGGTGTTGATAGGAGTCGCCGTCCATCGGAACGCGGCTCATGTTCTCGACGCCCCCCGCGATGATGCAGTCGCGGTTCCCCGCGGCGATAGCGTCCGACGCGGAGATGATCGCCTGCATCGAGGAGGCACACCAGCGGTTGATGGCGGTCGCCGGAACCGATTCACCGAGATCAGAGAGCAGCGCGATGACGCGCGCGACGTTGTTGTCCTGCTCGGTGCGCTGTTGAGCGACACCCCACATGAGGTCGTCGACGTGATCGCCGGTCAGCCCGGTCTCCGCGAGAGTGTGATCGATCAGCCGTGTGGAGAGGTCCTCGCTGCGGATGTCCGCGTAGACGCCGCCGTCGCGCCCCTGCGGCGTTCGGTACGCAGCCGCGATCACCGGTGTCGTAGAATCCATCATGGATCCGCACATACCCCAGAACCTCTTAAAAGGGCGTGGAACCAGAAGGAATCAACCGGGGGTTTATCGGGACAGCAGACTCTCGCCGGTCATCACCGTGGGCTGATCGAGATCCATCAGATCGAGCACAGTAGGCGCGACATCACACAGCGATCCGCCAGCTCTGACGTCGTAGCCCCCGTCGTCGCCGTCGGGCGTCACGTAGGCGAACGGGACCGGGTTGAACGTGTGGGCCGTGTGTGGGTCGGATTCGGTGCCCATGTCGTCGGCGTTTCCGTGGTCGGCGGTGACGACGGCGTGTCCCCCGGCCGCAGCGACGGCATCGAGCAGCCGTGAGAGTTCCGTGTCGACCGCTTCGACCGCCGCCACGGCGGCGTCGAAGTCTCCGGTGTGTCCAACCATGTCGGGGTTCGCGTAGTTGAGGACCATCAGATCCGGGTCTGCCGTCTCGATCACGCGAATCGCCTCGTCGGTGAGTTCGGGGGCCGACATCTCCGGCTGTTGGTCGTAGGTGGGGACGTCGGGACTCTCGACGATGGACCGCAGTTCTCCGGGGAACGCCACCTCACGACCGCCGTTGAGGAAGTACGTGACGTGCGGGTACTTCTCAGACTCGGCGATTCGGAGCTGGGTCCCGTCGGCCCCCGCCACGACCTCGCCGAGCGTGTCCTCGGGAATCTGTGGTGGGAACGCAACCGGAAAGGAAAACGTCTCGTCGTACTCGGTCATGGTCACCAGTTCGATCGTCGGCTGGTCAAGTGTCCCCTCCCACTCTGGGTTGGTGTCGGTGAGGAGTCGAACCAGTTGGCGCGCGCGGTCGGCCCGGAAATTGAAGAAGACGACCGCGTCGCCGTCCGTGACACCGTGACCGCCGGCGACGAGGGTCGGCTGGATGAACTCGTCGGTCTCTCCGCGAGCGTGTGCCTGACGGGCCGCCTCGACCGCCGAGTCAGCCTCGTGGTCGGCGGTTCGGTCGACGATGGCGTCGTACGCGCGGCGGGTTCGATCCCAGTTCTCGTCGCGGTCCATCGCGAAGTACCGCCCGGTCACCGTCGCCACCGAACCAGTCTCCGCGGCGTCGGCGTGTTCGGCGACCGACGCGAGGAACTCGTCGGCGATCTCCGGCGCAGTGTCGCGTCCGTCGGTGAACGCGTGGGTCGTCGCTGGAACCCCCGCGTTCGCTGCCGCGTCGATCAGCGCTGTGAGGTGTGAGACGTGTGAGTGAACGCCGCCGTCGGAGACGAGCCCCACGAAGTGGACCCGTCCGCCGGTCTCTTGAACGTGGTCGAACGCCGCCGCGAGCGCGTCGTTGTCGGCGAATGTTCCCGCCGCGAGCGAGTCCGTGATCCGAGTGTACGCCTGCTTGACCACCCGCCCCGCACCGATATTCAGGTGGCCAACCTCCGAGTTGCCCATCTGCCCGTCGGGGAGTCCGACACGCCGCCCGTGGACGACGAGCGATCCGTACGCGCCACGGTCGACCACGTCGTCGAACGTCGGGGTTGCCGCCGCCGATACCGCGTCACGCCCGCCCGTAGTCGAGACATCTGCAACCGTCTCGGTGCCACCGGTTCGGTACGCGGAGTCCGCGCCGAGTCCCCAGCCGTCGAGCACGACGAGTGCAGTTCGCATACTCGTAGCACCCGCCCCCGGTGTAATTACTCTTCGTTCCGAGCAACGTGCCGCGACGAGACCGACCGCGTGAAGGCAACCTTTTGTCACTCGAACGCTAACCAGACGTTAATGGACTCCGCGGTACTGCTCGATCTCCTCGGCAACGAGAACCGGCGCCGTATCCTCCGGCTTCTCGCACAGAAACCCTGCTACGTCACGGAGATTTCCGAGTATCTCGGGGTGAGCCCGAAGGCGGTCATCGACCACCTCCGGAAGCTGGAGGAGGCTGGCCTCATCGAATCGACGACCGACGACCAGCGACGGAAGTACTTCCGTATCACCCGCAGCCTCCGGCTCGAGGTAAGCGTGTCACCGTACGGGTTCGGCGCGAAGAGCGCGTATCCCGCCCGAAGCACCCTCGACATGTCGGGGCGGTGTCCTCACCTCACCATCGACATCGACGAGAGAAACGATACCGCAACCGACGGCGAGAGCACCGCCGTCGGCACCGCCGAAGCCGCCCTCGACGGCTCCGGAGCCGTCGTCGACGAGGCCGAACCCGACCGGCGTAACACGGGCGACAGCGATCAGGCGTCGAGTGAGATCGCAAAGCTCGCCGCCGAATACGGACAGCTCAAAGAGATCGACCGCGAGCTATCGCTGGCTCAGCGGTGGGTTCACGGCCGTGTCGAGGACGCGCTCGCCGAGATCGACGAACGGCTCGGCACCGAGGCCGACAGTCGGTTTTATGCCGGTGTGCTCGCCGCGCTCACGGAGACTGACGGCACCGTGCAATCTGTTGCGGACGAGATGGGCGCACATGAGGACGCTGTCGTGGACGCGCTGCAGCGGCTCTCTGATGTCGGCGTCGTCACCCGCGATGGTGAGTCGTTCCGGATCCGGTGATCGGCCGAGTGCGGCTTCACCGCCGGCTGGTCCGGTGATTCGCGCCGGTTCCGGAACCTTTTGTCTCGCTGCGGATGCATGTACTCTGTGAGTCGCTACCGAACCGTCGTTGCGTTTCTCGTGCTCGCTGCAATCTGGGGCTCAGCGTTCATGGCCATCAACGCCGGGCTCGCGTACTTCCCGCCGGTGTTGTTCGCGGCTCTTCGGTTCGACATCGCGGGCGTCGTGATGCTCGCGTACGCGCTGTACGCGGCTGACGACCCCATCCCTCGCGGCCGTGGCCAGTGGACGGTCGTCGTCGTGAGCGCGGTGCTCATCATCGGCGCGTACCACGCGCTGTTGTTCGTCGGCGAGAGCGACCCAGCAGTGACGAGTGCGATCGCCGCGGTCATCGTGAGTCTCTCACCCGTGTTGACGGCGGTGTTCGCGCGGGCGTTTCTCCCCTCCGAGCGGCTGACCGTCGTCGGTGTGGTCGGTCTCCTCGTCGGCCTCTGTGGGGCGATCGTGCTGGCCGCCCCGGACCCGTCGAACCTGACCGGCGGCGGTGCCGACGCGAAGTTTCTCGTGTTCCTCGCGGCCGCGGCGTTCGCGCTCGGCTCCGTGCTCACCCGTGCGCTCGAGTCGGACCTGGAGATCGAGACGATGGAGGCGTGGGCGATGCTCGTCGGTGCCGCGCTGATACACCTCCTGTCCGCTGGACTCGGTGAGTCACCCGGCGACATCGTCTGGACGACCGAGGCCGCACTCGCGTTAGGATACCTCGCGGTCGTCGCGAGCGGCGTCGGCTTCCTGATTTACTTCGAACTGCTCGATCGCCTCGGTCCAGTCGAGATCAACCTCGTTTCCTACGTCGCTCCCGTCTTCGCCGCGCTGTCGGGGTGGCTCGTCCTGAACGAAGGGCTAACCGCTCCCACGGTCGTCGGGTTTCTCCTCATCTGTGTCGGGTTCGCGCTAGTCAAGCGCTCCGCGCTCCGTGAGGAACTCTTCCGGAAGTTTGGACGTTGAGTCGGACCACCGACCCAGCAGGCCTTTACTGCCGGCGTGTGACCGGACGAGTATGAACCGTGAACAGGTCGCCGGTCGTATCGATCACACCGTTCTCGGGCCGACGACGACGTGGGCAGACGTGACGACCGTCCTCGAAGAGGCGTCAGAACACGGGATGAACGCCTGCATTCCGCCGTGTTATCTCGGTGAAGCCACCAACGTCGTGGACGCCCCCGACACGATAGCCACCGTGATCGGCTTCCCACACGGCCAGTCCTCGTTGGCATCGAAACGCGAGGAAGGGGTCGACGCGTGGGACGCCGGCGCTGACGAACTCGATCTCGTGATCAACGTCGGTCGGCTGAAAGCCGGCGAACTCGAGGTGGTCACCGCGGAGATCGGCGAGGTCGTCGCCGCGGTTCCGATCCCGGTGAAGGTCATCATCGAGACCGCGCTGTTGACTGACGCGGAGAAACACCGTGCCTGTGAGGCCGCAGTCGATGCCGACGCCGATATGGTGAAGACGTCGACCGGGTTCGCCGACGGCGGCGCGACCGTTGCCGACGTGGAGTTGATGAGCGAGTACCTCCCGGTGAAAGCGTCCGGCGGAGTCGGCTCGTACGACGAAGCGATGGCGATGTTCGAGGCCGGCGCCGAACGGATCGGGGCGTCATCGGGAGTTACCATCGTCGAGGGCGCACCGGAGTGACGGCTGCGGCCACGCCCACGACCGGCCGGGTTGTAAAATAGCAAGTATGATCGGGTATCCGGTGATTTACTCACGAGTTGATCAGGAACGTGCGTGAAACACGACACGCAGGTCGGTGACATTAAATAAGATCCGCAGGGAGAAGTGCCTATGTCAATCGAGAGCGGTCCCAACGACGATAGGGGTGGCTGACCGTGAGCGACGACGAGGAACTCGCCAAGAGTCTCGGATTGGTTTCCGCGATGACCATCGGTATCGGCACGATGATTGGGGCGGGGATCTTCGTCCTTCCAGGTGTGGCCGCGAACGAGGCGGGGCCGGTCGTCGTCGTCTCGTTCCTCATCGGGGGCGGGGTGGCGATGGTGAACGCGCTATCGGTCTCCGAACTGGGAACGGCCATGCCGAAGGCCGGCGGCGGGTACTACTACGTTAACCGGGCGCTCGGCCCGATGTTCGGCTCTATCGCCGGGTTAGGCGACTGGCTCGGGTTGGCGTTCGCATCCGCGTTCTACTCTATCGGCTTCGGCCAGTATCTGGTGACCCTGCTCGGCGACGCCACGTTCGTGTTGCCCGTGCTCGGCACCATCGCGTTGGTCCCCTCGTTCGATCTTGGCGTGATCTCCATCACACAGATCCAGATCGGCGCGCTGTTCGCTGGCATCGTGTTCATCGGAGTCAACTACGTCGGCGCGAAGGAGACCGGCGGCATTCAGACGGTCATCGTCACGCTGCTGCTCGTCATCCTCGGCGTGTTCGCGCTCGCCGGGTGGTTCTCGTTCGACTACGGGACGCTGACGGCCGACGGCTGGGCTCCGACGGTCGAAGGGTACGGCGCGATCCTCCCGGCCACGGCGCTCGTGTTCGTCTCCTTCTTGGGATACGCGAAGATCGCGACCGTCGCCGAAGAGCTGGAGAACCCCGGACGGAACCTTCCGATCGCGATTATCGGGTCTGTCGCGATCGTGACGGTTATCTACGGCATCCTCGTGACGATCATGCTCGGGATCGTTCCGTGGGACATCCTCGATACGGACGCACCGGTCGCGCAGGCAGCCGAGATCGCCTTCCCCGACCAGCTGTTTGGCATCGCTGGCTTCGCAGCCGCGGCAGCGACGGTAATGACGCTCGGCGCGCTGCTCGCGACCGCCTCCTCCGCGAACGCGTCGATTCTCTCGTCGGCCCGGATCAACTTCGCGATGGGCCGTGACAAGATCGTCACCAACTGGCTCAACGAGATTCATCCCCGGTTCGCGACGCCGTACCGCTCGATCTTCCTCACGGGAGCGATGATCGTTGTGTTCATCATCCTGCTCGGACAGAGCGTCGAGGTTCTCGCACAGGCCGCCTCGGTGCTCCACCTCATCGTCTACGCGCTGATGAACGCGGCCCTGATCGTCTTTCGCGAGGCCGACGTTGCTCAGTACGACCCCGACTTCACCGTTCCCCTGTACCCGATCACACCGATCGCCGGTATCGTGCTCTCGCTCGGACTGATCGCCTTCATGAGTCCGGTCGAAATCGCCCTGTCGGCAGCGTTCGTCGTCGGCGCCGTGCTCTGGTATTTTCTGTACGCCCGTCGGGAGACCACCCACCAGGGGTACCTCGGGCAGTACATCCTCGACCGGGCCGAGGAGATGCCGGAGTCTGCGGTCTCTGCGGCCGAGTCTGTGCAGCCGAATAAGACCGACTACCGCGTGATGGTGCCGCTCGCGAACCCACGAACAGAGAGTGAACTGATCGAACTCGCCTCGATACTGGCGAAGGCGAACGACGGAGTCGTCGAGGCGGTCCACGTTGTCAGCGTCCCGGACCAGACGCCGCTGTACGCGGGCGCAGAACACGTCGACCGAATCGACGCCGAATCCGGTCGGCTACTCGACTCGGCGAGAGCGCGCGCCGAGACGTTCGGTGTCGACGTGGAGACACGAACCGTGATCTCCCATCAGTCGTTCGAGGAAATATTCCACTCCGCAGAGACGGGTGGTGCCGACCTGGTCGTGATGGGCTGGGCCAACCAGCCGTTCTGGTCCTCTGGCACGGTGTCTCGTGGACTCGACGAACTCACTCGCGAACTGCCGTGTGACTTCCTCGTCTTGAAAGATCGCGGATTCGACCCCGGGCACCTCCTCGTGCCGACCGCCGGCGGCTCCGACTCCGACCTCTCCGCGGAGGTCGCACGGACTCTTCGCGACAGTCGTGAATCCGAAGTCGAACTCCTGTACGTTGTCGACAGCCCGGACAAGCGGGCCGCAGGAACTGAGTTCCTCGGCAAGTGGGCACAAGAACACGATCTCGGCGACGCGACCCTCACGGTGGATGTCGAGGGCGACGTCGAGGACGCGATCGCCCGCCACTCGCGCGAGTCGAGTATGGTGATCGTCGGAGCGACCGAGCGTGGGCTCCTCTCACGACTGTTCAGCGGATCGCTCGTCTACGACATCGTCAACGAGGTCGACTCCTCGGTGCTGTTGTGTGAGCGTCCCGACACCCGTTCGCTCTGGGAACGGATCTTCGGACGAGGGTCGGCCGCGAGCCGAGAGGACGACCCCGTCATCGGCGGCGAGACGGCGGAATCAGACACCGACGAGCGGCCAAGCGCCCGTCGCGGCTGATCCCGATCACGCTCGGTTCGAGCCGTGCCGACACCGGCGCCGTCCAGAAGTGGGGGCGGTCAGCTTTTGTCCGTCGCCGTCGAACCCGCGGTATGACTGTCGACACCGACACCGTCGAGTCGCTTATCGAGGAGGGAATCCCCGACGCAGTCGCGCGGGTCACGGCCCCACGGGTACACAACGACGAGGACGAAGACGCGCACTTCGCGGTGGTCGCGGTGTCGCCCGCCTTCGAGGGCGAGTCACTTGTCGATCAACACCAGCTGGTGTACGACGCCGTCGGCGATCACATGACCCGATCGGTTCACGCGCTGGAGATCAAGACGTACACGCCCGCGGCATACGCCGAACACGGTGACGGCGGCCTCACCGACGACCTCCACGAGGCCGGACTCCTTCCGGTCGAGGAGTAGACGGTAGGCAGTTGTAACTCCCCGTCGGTCCGGAGCATTGTCTCCTGCCGCTCCCGCCGGCTCCGACATGGCACTCCCATCGTTCGTCTCCGAACGCCTTCGATACGCCTCGTGACCCGTCGTCACTCACGGTTGGCGTGGTTCTCGTCGCGGTGTGTCGTCGAGCGGGCCGAATCGATCCGGAGTTCGGTCTCGTCGTTGTCGGATCCCTCGACGCACCGGTAGGGTCGTCGCTCTCGCCGCACGAGCCGCGAACCGGAGATGAAACTGAGAGGTCTCCACGGTGGCGGCCACCACGAGCCCGACGGTCACGAAGTGCTACAGTTCGTACAGATTCTCGAACTTCTCGTGGACGTAGTCGACGAACGGTTCAGCAGAGAGCGCTTGTCCGGTCGCCTTCTCGATGAGGTCGGGTGTCGTGTACCGCTGCCCATGGCGATGGACGTTCTCGGTCATCCACTCGTGAATGGGCTCGAAGTTCTGTTCCCGGACGAGTCCGTCGACATCGAGGTCCGCACGGATGGCGTCGTTCAACTGCGCGGAGACGACGCTTCCAAGCGTGTACCCGTGGAAGGCCGCAAATCCACTGGTCCAGTGGATGTCCTGAAGACAGCCCTCGCTGTCGGTCTCCGGGCGGACACCGAGATACTCGTCCATCTTGTCGTTCCAGACCTGCGGGATCTCGTCGACCTCGATCTCTCCTTCGACGACGCCCCGACCAATCTCGCTTCGGAGAATGATGTGCATGTGATACGTGAGTTCGTCTGCTTCGACGCGGATACGATTATCCGGGTAGATACGGTTTGCCGCCTCGTAGGCCTCCCGTACCGTGAGGTCGTCGTGGCCGTTGATGTGGTCTTTGAACACCGGGAGGAAGACCTCCCAGAAGGGTTTCGTCCGACCGATGTGATTCTCCCAGAAGCGTGACTGGGACTCGTGGATGCTGCCCCGTGCCGCACCCAGTGGCGTCCCGTACTCGTCAGGCCGGAGCCCGAGTTGGTAGGTAGCGTGACCGAACTCGTGGATGGTGGCCATCAGCGCGTCCATGGGGTCGCTCTCCTTGAACCGCGTGGTGACGCGGGCGTCGAACTGGTTCCCGGTCATAAACGGATGCGGAGCAGTGTCCATCCGCCCCCGGTCCCGATCGTACCCGAGGAAGTCGAGTGCGGCCTGCGAGAGCGCTTCTTGGTTCGCCTCGGGATACGTACCCTCCCACGGGTCGGCGAGGTCACGTCCCGACTCGCGGATCTCCGCGACGAGCGGCGGGATCTCCGAACGAAGCGTCTCGAAGATCCCCTCCATCGTCTCGATGGGGACGTACTGGTGGCTCCCCTCGTACAGTACCGCGTACGGGCTCTTTTCGGGGTCGATATGCTCGGCCTTCTGCCGCTGGAGGTCTCGCATCGTCTCCAACCGCGGCGCGAACGACGCGAAGTCGTCGTCGGCCTTGGCCTCCTGCCATATCTGCTGGTTCTCGGCAGCGGTTTGGGATAGCTCCTCGGTGAGGTGCGCGGGGACCGGTGCCTCGCGCTCGTACCGATTCCGGATCTCGCGGACGTTCGCGGCCTGTTCGTCGGTCAGGTCGGCGTCCGCGAGCGCGTCGAGCCACTCGGCGACGTCGTCGTCGACGAGCAGTTCGTGGGTCGTCGCCGACAGCGCCGATAGCTGCTGTGCCCGCCCCGGTGCCCCGCCCTCGGGCATCGTCACCTGCTGGTCCCAGTTGAGGTACATCGAGGCGTAGTTCAGGTTCGTCAGCCGTCGGTTCCGTTCGAGTAGCTGTTCGTAGGCGTCCGGCGTGTCGGCGTCCGTCGTTGCCATGCCAGTGTGATTAGATACCAACACAATAGGTCCCATGATCCGTCGGCGAGGAGTTGGAAACGGTTCCCGCGTCAGGACCGCCGTACGTAGTGAGGTGAAACGTGTGTGGCTTGCTACTCGGTCCGGCGGCGTACACCGTCGTTTCCGGGTGGTGACCCGCCATGTAGGTGGTCACTTCGCCGCCAGTGATCGCTTAAAACTCATTCCGAGCCTTCGACCTGCCATGCGCGGCGCGAGCCGAGGGCCCGCCGGGCAGCCTCGGTGAGGCCGTACTCGTTGGTGCGCCTGTCTCGCGGCTGTTTGGCGACGAGGTCGCGCTCGACGAGCGTGTCGAAACGCGCTGGTCGATCACGACGTGGGGCGAACAGTTCCTGCGTGAGGATGTCGATCCGAGTTTAGACGTGCCGATTCCGAATCCTCGGCCGCCGCATGCGACGAGACCGGGTGAATGGGCGGGGTTCTAGAGACTACCTAATATCAAACTTATCTTCTTCGACTAACTCGTCGTCCTGATAGGTGTATACGATGACACGTGATTCATGTTCCTGTGTCTCATTTTGCTGATCCGGCAACGTGTCTGTCTTTATCCGAACATCCACTTCTTTGGGGTAGTCTCTATCAGGATCAATTGATTTAGAATATATCCAGCGACCAGATCTTGAAGGATCTTCGTATGCCTGTTCAAGTCTGACTTGAACATCATTGGGGGCACTTACGATGAAGGAAATTTTCTCTTCCTCAATTGTTCTGTCCGTTTCATTATGAAGGTAGAGAGATTTAGATGTACCTCTTGGACCCCGGCTTACGGTAACGGCTTGTTCAGTGCTTGAGGTACGAACGTTATCCATTGCCTTGTTGACTTCATCCGCATAGTTGAATCCGGGCCGTTTGAGGATAGCTTTGTGAGGATCAGCTATGACCCAGATGACGAGGGGAAGGTGACGCCAGACCAGGACGATGACGTACCACGTCTTGAAGCTATTGAAGAGGTTATGCTGTATAACGCTGGTTCTGACGATGAGCAGATAGAGAGGATAGATTGTGAGGGATCGAGCCTATTGGAGCATGATATAATTCGAGACCGTCTAGACGAGGATTACGTGATGCGAGGTCTTAGTGCCACAGTCTGGTTCAATGGGGACCCATTTGTTATCGCATTCTCCGGTAGTGACATGATGGGATACGCAAAAGTTGAAGAAATTCAAAATTATCCAAAGGCGAGCGTTTTGATGGACGATTTACGCGGTCGGTTCTTAGAACACTTCGGAGATCTATAGCTTTTTTACTCTTTTATTAATAACAGATACGGGTCTACACGGGATTTGGTTATCGGTATCTTGTGTACTGCTCACGACAGGTATCTAGGGTTTTAATTTATAATTGTTATAATCGTATTCGGGAAGCGGATTATATGTTAGTAGGTAAATTATTCAGCCGTTAGTTAGACTACCAATATTTTCCCGTTTATCCAGAGCCACTCCCAACAATCTTTATAATCCGGAATAAGCGCGCCCACCGTGCTCCAGAATGAGTCAGAGTGTTCTCTGTGTACCGCGTGGGCCGACTCATGAGCGTTGCTACGACTTCGTGAATGCGTTTAGTGTTGAAGAGATCAACAATCAATCGAACCTGAATAAGATATCACCGTCAGTTCCAAGACCACCAAATAGGCTACCCTCGGTAGATCCTTTCATATTCTATTCGCTGACCGCCTCCTCGATGATCTCGATCTCCTCATCAGTGAGCCCGTACAACTCGTAGACGATCTCATCGATAAGCTGGTCCGTCTGCTCGATCTTCGCGTCCAACTCCTCGGCGCGTTCCTTCGTCTCCAGGTAATTCTCCAAGTCGTCGGCCACGTCGTCGACGTCGGGCAACTCGATCGCCTTCAGCCGGTCGATGAGCGAGTTCGTCTTCGTCGCCGTCTCGCGGAAGTTCGCGAAGCCGCCCGCCTCATCGACGGCGACCGGCACGAAGTGCTCGATCAGGTCCGCCTCCCGCTCCATGAGGTCCGTGATCCGGAACGCCGGCAGGTACTCCGTCTCTGTGTAGCCCCAGCGATCGGTTTCATAGGCGTCCTCGTCGTCGGGCTTGTAGCGAGCGGTGGCCTCAATGAGGACTGTGTTAGGGGACTCGCGATCGACGCGAGCGGTGCCGACTCGGAGGTTTTTGTAATCTTCCTTGGTGTAGTCGAGTTTGGAACTCTTTTGCGGCTGAATCAACCCAATATTGGTTAATTTATCGGTTGAACGGTACTCTCCAAGGTGTACCCTCAAATCGGTCTCTAGGAGATCCCTCTTGTCAACCTGCTCTCTTTGTCTGCCGGCCAAGACATCCAAAAACACGGGATAGACCTCTCTCTGTTTATATTCTGTATCGTCTAGTCGGCCGAGTGGCGTATCAGTATCTGATACCACCGACTCGACTTCTGTCCGGACCTCTTCCCAGTCGATGGATCGAGGAATAATTACGGGGACCTCGTTGAGATTGTTAGCGTTGAACCGCGTATATCCCTGCATCTTGGCCGGACAGACCTGAATGAGATACTGGGAAATTAGATTGGAATTCAGCAACGAAATGAAATATCCAGTGTACTTCTCTTCGTCTGGAATAAATCCGGGACAGTTCGCACCGCTGAATAGCGTTTCTGGTCCGAGATAACCGACTGTCGCTTCTGTAGCAACACCTTTCATGATCAGTTTTTCCGGGTTAGCATAGTCGAATCGTCCGGGACGCAGGAAGCAATACCAATCCTCCCCCTCTGCGTAGTAGCGGCGAGAATCTTGGCGCTCTGATAGGCTATCTTGGTGAGACTTGAGATATGAGTGAGCATTCGGGTACTGCGACTGGAGCAACTCCTCTTCAATTAGCTCTGATTCACCATCTACTCCTTCATTATACGGATAGATTACCCTAGCCTCTGGTTCAACCGTTCCAAACCGGCTGACTTCCTCGCCTCTGTGAGCGTAGGGAAGTAGCATCTCCGACTCAATCGAGTTCGCGTCAATTGTCTCTTGATCTACAACGAATACATCATCGTCTCCAGTCAGTGCGCCAATCTTGAACCCACCATAGTCCGAAATTGGGTCCGTTCCATCAGTTGAATTCAGAGTTGTCCGAAGATCTAGTCCATCAAATACCCATGCCTCCTCAGAAAATCGGTCATAACCAAGTGGTCTGGCAGTTATGTTTGCTAACCCTTCGTGATTAAGTTCAGATTTTGAACCGACTTCCAGATACTGTAAGGTGTCCGTGTTAGAACTATTCAAGACGAATATAGCGGGATACGTGGATACGTTTTTGAATACTGGCAGAGTCCCGAAGTCCACAATTTTGCTTACCGTACCATATGAGAAGAACTCTCTAGCTGTTTCGCCATAATCTGTTGAAACCCACTGAGAGGTAGAAATAAAGGCCGCACTTCCTTTTCTACTATCTAGTCGAACACCTAATTCTAAGAACGGGAGTGATAAATCGGTTTTCTGTGATGTCGTCTCAAATTTATTTTGTATGTAGTCCGCTTGAGAGTGTCCAATGCGGTGGATTCGTACGTACGGCGGATTCCCGACAACTGCATCGAACCCGGCCGCATCCATCTTCTCACCCTCCGCATCGAAGAACACCTCGGGGAACTCTAACTCCCAGTGGAAGAAGTCCTGCTCGTCGGCCGTCGCCTGCGCACTTATAAACCAATCCTCCCCGCGGATCGCTTCCCAATCGCTTTCGTCCTCGATCGCGCTCGCCATCTGCTCGTAAGCGTCCTCGGGCACGTCGACGCCGAACTCCTCGGCGGTGTGGACGTTCGCCAACTCGAACAGCCGATTATAAAGGGGGTCGTCGCGGATCTCGTCGTACAGCTCCTCCATCGATTTCACGTCTTCTAACGTCTCGTTGTCGTACGCGAGGAGATCCGCCATCAACTCCATTACGTGTTCGAGCGTGTCCTGCCGAACTCTGGCGAACGCCTGCGTGAGCGTGATCTGCCCGGTGTCGTCGTCGCCGTTGTCGTCACTCAGCACCTCCGTGATGTCGCTTCCGACCAGCGAGTTCCCCGCTTTTAAGTGGTGATCGAGGAACGCGAGCGGCTGGTCCGCCGCGAGCGTCTCCAGCCACATCGAGAGCTTCGCGAGCTCGACCGCCATCCCGTTGAGGTCGACGCCGTAGATGCACTCTTTGGAGATCTCCCGCCGGATGTACTGCTCGTCGTACGACTGGATCTCCTGTTCGCGAACGACTTCCATCACCTGCTCGGTGAGATATCCCGTCGCCTTCGTCAGGAAGTGCCCGGAACCCATCGCGGGATCGAGCACAGTCAGATCCTTGATCTCCTGCCAGAACTCCACGAAGTACTCCCGGTCGCTCGGTTCGAACCCCTGCTCGCGTAGATCCGCGTCGATCTCGTCGATCAGCGGATCGACCGTCTCCTCGACGATGTACGTGACGACGTAGTCCGGCGTGTAGTACGCGCCCGTCGCCTTCCGCTCGCCCTCGTCGTTGACGACGTACAACCCGCCCTCCTCGACCACCTCGACCGCGTCCGCGACCGACACCTCGTCTCCCGACTTCCACACCTGGCCGCCGTCCTCCGAGACCGCTGCGACGCCCTCGGGCCCCGCGATCCGAAACTCGTGTTCGAGCAGTCCCTCATAAATAGATCCCAGGTGTCGCGTATCCAGGTCGGCGTAGTCCGCCGGCACGTGCTCGCCCTCG
>JARVCL010000110.1:0-9502 GCA_040405695.1 Halorubrum sp.
GCTCTCGTCCTCGTCTTCGTCCTCGTCGCCGGGGTCAGGATCGACCTCCTCGGTACAGCCCGCGAGCGCAGCGGCCGCGGCTGTGGTTCCGATGCCATACAGCGCCTTTCGCCGGGTGATTCGGTTCATACCGACGGGTACGGAGCCCATATATAAGGGCTTCGTGTAGACACAAAGAACTCTCTGTGTCATCCAATATCGGGAGACTGCGGCAAGATGCCGCCCGTCGCGGAGAGGACACGGTCACGAGCGACGGCAGGGGACAGTCACAAGCGACGACGGGACGCGATCACGAGCGACGAGGTGGCCCCTGCTCGAACAGACGGACGAGCTGGCCCTCGTCGAGTCCGGCGGCCAATCCGATCGCGAGCCCGACCCGCGCTTTCGCGGCCGAGAGGTCCGCAGCGAAGACGACGCCGTGTTCAGCGAGCGTCACCGCGCCGCCCGACGTGCCGTACACCGGCTCTGTCGGTCCAGCCGGGGGCCGACCGGCGACGACGATGGGGACCGACGCGACCGCCTCCCGGATGGCGTCGCCGATGGCGGCGGTGACGTTGCCGAGACCGGTCCCCTCGATCACGAGTCCGCCGACTCCCGCGTTCGAACTCCGTTCGATGGGGCCTGCACCCGCGCCGGTCCCGGAGTGAACCACCGGCACGTCGGGCACGCGCGATGCGGCCGTCGCCAGATCGAGGCTCGCAGGGGATCCGTCCGCCGCCGACCCCGCGGAGTCGGCGGCGGCGATCAGCCCGACCGGCTCCGCGAGCGGGTCGGTGGCGACGCCGCGAGACGGCTCCCGGAGCACCCGCGATCCGTGCCGGGTGAACGTGGCTACGGGCCCGCTCGCAGGCGATCGTATCGTCGAGAGCGCGTTGCTGTGGGCCTTGATCGCGTCGCGGGCGGCGTGAAGTTCGTCGTCGAACGCGACGTGTACTCCCGCAGAGAATCGCTCGTCGGCGGCCGCCCGAACCGCGAGCGTGAGGTTGGCCGGCGCGTCGCTCGACGGCTCGTCCAGCCGGCGCTGTGCGCCCGTCACGACCACCGGCACCGGGAGATCGGTGAGGAGGTCGAGCGCGTAGGCGGTGTCCACGAGCGTGTCCGTTCCGTGGGTGACGACCACTCCGTCGGCACCGCCGTTCACTTCCGCGATGGCGGCCGCCGCGGTCGCGAACACGTCACGCCATCGAACGTCGAACCCCGGCTGTGAGCAGATCTCTCTCGTCGAGACGGTCGCGTGCGCTTCGACGCCCGGGACGGCCGCGACGAGGTCGTCGCCGGTCTTCGCCGGGGCGGCTCCGTCCGCGTCGGGTTCAGAGGCGATGGTGCCGCCGCACGCGAGGACGCACACGTGCGGCTCCGTCGGTTCGTGGTCGCGATCTGGTGCTGAGGTCACGTCCGACGATGGAGGGGCCGCGAGTAAACCGCTTCGCACCGCGATACCACGGCCGGCAACCTGTCGTCTCGAAGCGCTTACCCACTCGCCGCCCTGACGATCGATATGACCGACGGGACCCGCGTCGAGTGGCGCGACTGGGGCCACGAAGCGTTCGCCGAGGCCGACGACCGCGACTGTCCGGTGCTGCTGTCGTTGTCGGCGACGTGGTGTGAGGGCTGTCACGAGATGGACGCGACCACCTACGCCGAGCCGCGCGTGGCCGCCAACGTCAACGAGTGGTTCGTTCCCGTCCGCGTCGACATCGACCGCCACCCCCGGGTCCGCGAGCGATACAACATGGGCGGGTTCCCGACGACCGCCTTCCTCACGCCGGACGGAGCGCTGCTGACGGGCGCAGGGTACCTCGGCGTGGACGGAATGCGTCAGGTGTTAGAGTCCGTTCAGACGATGTGGGGCGCGGAGGGACGCGAGGCGGGTCGCGTCCCACGGGCGCTGAACGGTGACCGACCGCCCGCCGGCGAGTTGACGGAGGCGGTCGAAAACCACCTCGCCGGACAGCTGGAACAGCAGTACGACGCCGAGTACGGGGGGTGGGGAACCGACGCGAAGTTCCCGCTCCCGCGGACCGTCGAGTTCGGGTTAAAACGCGACCGTGAGCGCGCGCTCCGCACGCTCGATGCGATCCGTGACCACCTCACCGACGACGTCGCCGGCGGCTTCTTCCGTTTCGCGGGCTCGCGTGACTGGAGCGATATCGCCTACGAGAAGCCCGCCGACACCAACGCCGCCGTAACCCGGGCGTTCGCGAACGCGTACCTGTACACCGGCGACGACGCGTACCGCGCCCCCGCCGCGGCCGCAATCGAGTTCCTCACCGACGACCTCTGGACCGGCTACGGCGTCGGTGGGAGCCTCGGCCCCGGGCTCGGCCGAGCCTACTACGCCGCCCCCGCGGCGGACCGCGCCGACCTCGACCCGCCGCGGCGGGACCTGACCGTCTTCGCCGGGGCGAACGCGCTCGCGGCCGACGCCCTGCTCGCGTTCGCCGCCTACACTGACCACGACCGCGCTCGGGAGTACGGGAGACGGATCCTCGACGAGCTCGAACGCGACCTGATCGACGCCGAAACCGGTACGGTCACGCACTACCGCGCGAACGACGAGGTCGGCGAGGCCGACCTGCTGGCGGATGTCGCCCGGGTCGTCGAGGCGTACGTTCGCGGGGCGGGCGTGCTCGGTGAGGGAGCGGCGGTCGCCCGTGCGGTTGCCGACCGCGCCATCGAACGACTCCACGTCGACGGCTCGTTCGTGGACGGGCCGCGCTCGGGAGCGGCGCTGCTCGACCGGCCGTTCCGGCCGCTCGATGGCAACGTGGCGCTGGCGTCGGCGCTCGTCGACCTCGCGGCGCTCACCGGTGCGGACCGCTACCGCGAGGTAGCCCGTGAGACGGCTGAATCGTTCGCGGGCGCGACCGACCGGTTGGGCGTACAGGTCGCCGGCTACGGAAGTCTCGTCGGCCGACTCCGCCGGGGCACGACGGTCGTCGCGGTCGGCACCGAGCCCGGCAGCGACCTCCACCGTGCGGCCTGGCGGATCGCCGACCACGAAAAGGTGGTCGCGCCGAACGCCCACCACGACGACGCGACGACACCCCGAACCGTCTCCGAGGGGACGGCAGTCGTGATCGGCTCGCCCGATGGTGTCGTCTCCGCCCCAGCGACAACCCCAGACGAGTTGATGACGCGGGTGGCAGAGACGGTAGAGTGACTAGACGCTGACGCCCGGAGCATGGCGAAACGGACGACACGACGAGCGGCGCACCTCTCGACAGGATCACACGTCATCGACGTAAACCTCCGACGTGTTTATACCGCAGGCACAGAATCGTTGGGTATGGCATCCCTTCGTGACCTCGGACTCTCCGAGTACGAGGCTCGTGCGTACCGCGCGCTATTGCGGACCGGCCCGACGACGGCGAAAGAGCTGTCACGGGCCAGCGAGGTCCCGATGGGACGGATCTACGACGTACTCAACAGCTTAGAACAGCACGACCTCGTTCGGAGTCAGGCGGCGAGCCGGCCAAAAAAGTACGTCGCTGTCGAACCCGACGCCGCGCTCGACCGCTTGCTGGAGGAGAAAGAGCGGGAGCTCGAAGCGCAGGCAGAGCAGTACGCGGCGGTCGTCGACGAACTGTCGACGGAACTCGACGCTGGCGAGCCGGTCGAAGAAGGATTCTGGACGGCGGCGGTCGGCGGCGAGGACGCCACCGATCTCCTCTTAGAGCGGATCGCGGCGGCCGAGCGGCGAATGGTCGTCGTCGCTGGCGCGCCGGCGACCGGCTTCGACCTCGGAACGATCGGCGAGCAGGTGACCGCCGAACTGGAACTGGCACTCGGGCGGGGCGTCGAGGTTCGCGTGTTGCTGTCGCCGGAAACGGTCGACGCACTGCCTCGGAGCGTGGGGCGGCGGTACTCTGCCGAACTCGCCGACAACGACGGCTTCTCGGTCCGAACGACCTCCGGCGTCGACGGCACGTTCAGTGTGTTCGACGGCGTCGAAGTGTGTATCGAAGTTCCTCACCCGCTCTCGGGCGACGAGCCGTTCGCGATGATCGACATCAAGGACGCGGAGTTCGCTACGAGCGTGAGAGACGAGTTCGAACCACGGTGGGACGCAGCCGAGCCGCTCACGTTCGACTGAACGACGACACCGAGTGCCCGGTGAACCGAACACGAGAGTCGAGTCGAGAATCGGCGCGCCGGGAACGGACGAACAGCTCCCGGTCGCGCGCTGCTCGCTGGTTATCGTCCCAGTTCGTCACGGAGGTCGCCCATCGTGACCTCGCGTTCTGCGTGGGCGTTGTGCTGGTGGATCGACTCGTCGTTCGACTGTTTCATCCGGATGACGGCGTCGTCGGAGAGGTGGTCGAACTCCTCGACGGCCCCCTCAGCGAGCGCCCGCACGCAATCCTCGACGAACTTCGCGTTCGCGTGAGCGTGATACGTCATGTGGTCCTCGTCCGGGCGTTTCGCCATGTTGTAGATGCGCGCGCTCATCGAGTCACGAGCGATGTCGATCACCTTCCGGAGATCCACCGCTGGGCTGTCGTCGGTCGTGATCGTCAGCGTTGCGTGGCCACGCTGAGAGTGTCCGGGTTGTGGCACCGACTCGAGGAACGCCTCGGTCGTCTCTTCGTCGACGCCGAGCTCGCGGAGCCGGTCGCGGGCTCTCGATTCGGACATCCCCTGTGAGCAGGGGCAGACGGTCATCCCCGTGACCTCGGCGCCGATCTCCGCACGGGTCCCCTCGTCGGTCGCGGTCGCGCTGGCGACGATCGTCGCCGTGCTCTGCGTTTCGAGTCCAGACGCGGGAGTGTCTTCCCGGGTGACGAGCTCTGCCGACATCGACACCTCCGCGGTGGTGGTGTAGTCGTGTTTCTCCAAGAGGCGCTCGGCCGCGTCGCCGCAGACATCCTCCACGCGGTACGCCTCCTCACGAGTGATTTCCTCTAAGATTTCGTCTATCGTGGCAAGATTGCGTGACATGTCGATCCCCTTCCGACCGCTCGGAAGGTCGACGAAAACCTCGAATTCGGCCATCAAGACGATCGGTCGGCTGTCGCCACGGGCGAGTTTGACGAGTTTTTCTACCCCGGTGACGCCGACCTGTGAAAGACCGACGCTGACGTCAGGAGCAGACGCCTGAACGTCCGGCAACTGGTGACTCATTTCGAACATGTTAGGGGAGGGTGTAGATTAGTGCTTTCGATAGGGGTACGTGAGTCTGGATCCGTCCTCGTGTAGATTCTATCTCATCGCCGCTGGTCACGCCTCGCCACCGTCGATCACGCCGCATCGCTGCCGGTCGGGTCTCGCCACCGGTTCGGGGTCGGTGCTCACTCCTCGTCGCCGCCGGACCGTTCGGCTTTCAGCTGTCTGACCTCCCGCTCCACGTCGAGGTCGTCGAGGTCGTCGAGGCTCACGGTCACCGTGTCGGCACCGTCCGCGTCGGTTCCGTCGTTCGCGGCGGCGGCGGAGGATCGGTCGGTCGACTCGGCGGATTCCCCCGCCGACCTGGCGAGTCGGGCGTCGAGTCGCCGGACGACCACGTACGTCGTCACGGCGGTGCCCACGGCGACGGCGCCGTAGGCCGCCACCAGCGCCTCGACGCCGAAGCGGGTCTCCAGCACCGGCCCGGCGAGCCACGCGAACACGCAGACGCCGACGAGGAAGCCGGTGGCGAGCGGGACGGCTCTGCTCATACCCTTCGTTTGGCGTCCGGAACCAAAGCCCTTCGCTCGTCTGGTCGGCGAATTCGCGCGTGCCGCTCTCCCTGACGTACGGCCGGATCGGCGGGACGTAACGCACCATTTATAACCGCGGCAGCGGAACCGTATCCCAACGACTATGCCGAGTTCCAATGGGCCCCAGAAGGCGACCCGAGACAAGCTGTCGAACAAGCCGAGAAATCGTGGTACCTCGCCGCCACAGCGTGCGATCCAGGAGTTCGAGGAGGGGTCACAGGTCCACCTCAAGATCGACCCGAGCGTTCGAGAGGGTCGCTTCCACCCTCGGTTCGACGGTCGGACCGGCACCGTCGTCGGGAAGCAGGGCGCGGCGTTCAAAGTGGAGATCACGGACGGCGGCAAGACGAAGACACTCATCGTCCGTGCCGCCCACATGAGCCGCCAGCACTGAGATGACGATATTCAAGGAGAAGATCAGCGAGGAGTACGTCACCACCGCCGAGGCGAAGGCAATCCTCGCGGATATCGAGGCCGAACGCGCCGAAGACGAGGATCGTGACCTCCGGTACGAGTTGGCTCGCGCGATAGAACACGCCAACCGATTCGCTCACCTCGACGCCGAAGAGTCCCGCGACCTCGTCGAAGAGCTGACCGAACTCGAACCGATCGACGTGCCGACGGCGATCAAGATCGCCGATCTGCTCCCCGAGGACCGAACCGAGCTTCGGTCCGTGTTCGCCCAAGAGCGCTACTCTCTCGACGGTGACGAGCTCGACGACGTGTTAGACATCGTCGCGAAGTACGCCTGACGGACCCGATACAGCGCCACTCTGCGTCCCGAACCACGTGGGAGTCGTGCAGGACCCCCCGACGACGACGGCGGCCTTTATACTGCTTCGCACGCTAACAGTTCTCATGACCAGAGAGGACCCCGAATCGCCGGACGAGAGCGGATCGCGTGCCGACGCAGGGCCGAGCAGCGGGTCGGGGAGAACGGACGGAGGTGGTGCCACCGACCCACCCAACGACGCCGCCGACCCGAAGGACGACTCCGCAGACGAGGACGACAGTTCGACGGGCCCGACTGCAGTCCTTCTCGACGTGCTCCCGAGCGGTCGCCCAGACGACGACCGACCGGGCTATCAGAAGTCGCCGGTCGCGTACGCGCTCGGCGCGCCATCGTTTCGCCTGTACGAGTGCAGCCTCGACGACGATGCGGATGTCGCCGTGAGCGATCGAATTCAGCTCGACGGCGAGGACGTCTCCCGATACCGGGAGGTGGAGTTCGACGACCTCACCCGTAACGCGGCCGCCGAGATCGAGTACGCAGTCGAGGCGATCGTCGACGACGACGAGCGGCGGTTCGTCGATTTCTACAACGAGGCGGGGCCAATCACCCTCCGGCTTCACCAGCTCAACCTTCTCCCCGGGATCGGCAAGAAGCTACGGAACAAGGTCCTCGACGAGCGGAAGCGTGGCCCGTTCGAGAGCTTCGAGGAGGTCGAAGAGCGGGTTCCTGGGCTTCATCGCCCTCGGGAGGTGATCGTCGAGCGGATCGTCGAAGAGATCCGCAAAGAGGACCTGAAGTACCGACGGTTCGCCGGCTACGAGGAGTGACTAGGGCGTCGTCGTGCTGATCGGTCAGCGTGTGCGACCGAGCGGTCGGTGAGGCGGCCAGCGTGTGCAACCGATCAGAGACGGTACGGCGGCTACCTGCGGTCGGGCACGGGCGTCTGGGTCGAAACGGGACCTTTACCCCGAGCGACGGCATAGCGCGTCCATGACCGACCGATCGGTGGCGGGCGACCGTGTGTACGGGACGCGTGACCCGGACGCACTCACACGGCGAGCGGGCACCCGTGCGAGTCCCGACCACGATCAACACTTTCTCGTCGACGACCGCGTTCTCGACCGGTTGCCGGCGTACCTCCCCGCGGACGCGGACACGAGCCACGTGCTCGAAATCGGCGGCGGGGCGGGGGCGCTCACCGACCGACTGTTGGCGCTCGTCGGCGCTGCCGACCACGGCGGAGACGAGATCGACGAGACGGCTGACGGTGCCACGGGCGAAAGCAGTGCCGAGCCTGACCGGCTCACGGTGATCGAGCGCGACCCATCGTTCGCGGCGTTCCTCCGCGAGGAGTTCGCCGACGCGGTCGAAACCGGCGTTCTCGACGTCATCGAAGGTGACGCACTGGCGGTCGAGTTGCCGTCGTTTACTGCCTGCGTGGCGAACCTTCCGTACGGCGTCTCCTCGGAGATCGCCTTTCGGCTGCTTCCCACGAAACGACCCCTCGTCCTCACCTTTCAAGCCGAGTTCGCCGAGCGGATGGTTGCCTCTGCCGGAGAGTCGGCGTACGGTCGCCTCTCCGTCTCCGCACAACACTACGCCGACGTGGAGATCGTCGAGCGAATTCCAAAGGAGGCGTTCGATCCACAGCCGGCCGTTGAGAGCGCGGTCGTTCGATGTGTGCCACGCACGCCGACGTACGTCGTCGGCGACGAGACCTTCTTCTTGCGGTTCGTGAAGGCGCTGTTCACTCAGCGGCGCAAGACCGTGCGGAACGCGATCCGCAACACCGGGCACATTTCGGGGCTTTCGACTCCCGACGCGGTCGTCGCCGCCGCCGACGAGGATCTGCTCGGTCGACGACCCGGCGCCTTAGAGCCGTCGGCGTTCGCCGCGCTCGCCGAGCTCGCCCGGGAGCACGGGTCGCCGACGGGGGAGTGAGATGAGCGGAATCGGCGTCCTCGTGGCGACCGGGTCGCTGCCGGATGTCGAACGGTTGGTGACGGAGAACCTTGGCCGGTTGGTGCTAACCATCGTCATCGTGGTCGTGGTGCTCGGCGTCCGGCAGCTGACGGGGCGGATAAAGCGCCGGAACGGCGAACTGACCTCGAAACAGCGCCTGCTCCTCTCGACGGCGGTGGCCGGAACGACCGCGGCCGGGGTGTTGGGTCTGCTCGTCGTCTGGGAGCGCAGCGGGGCACTCGTCGAGGCGTACGAGGCCGCACTGATCGCCGACCACCTCTCGAACATCGTGCTCGCGGTGGTGTTGATAGCGAGCGCGTACGCCGTGACGGACTTCCTCGGGGGCGTGATCCGTGAGCTCTCCGTCGAGAGCACGGCCATCTCCGAACATCAGGAGGAAGTGCTGCGTCGGATCGTCCAGCTGACCGTGTACACGCTGGTCGCGCTGGTGACCATCGGGCTGTTCACCGACAACGTCGGCAGTCTCCTCGTCGGGGCAGGGTTCCTCGGGATCGTGGTCGGGATGGCGGCCAGACAGACCCTCGGGGCGGTGCTCGCCGGGTTCGTGTTGATGTTCTCACGACCGTTCGAGGTCGGTGACTGGGTCCAGATCGGCGACCACGAAGGGACCGTGACGGAGATAACGATCATCAACACCCGGCTCCGGTCGTTCGACGGTGAGGTCGTGACGGTGCCGAACGACCGGGTACGGTCTGAGACAGTCGTCGACCGCTCACGACGGAATCGACTGCGGATCGGCGTCGAGGTTGGCGTCGACTACGACACGGATATCGAGCGCGCAACGGCAGTGATCGAGTCCGCGGTCGCCGACGTGGACGGGATCGCACGGATGCCCGAGCCGGACGTCGTGACGAAACGATTCGGCGACTCGGCGGTCGTTCTCGGCGTCCGCTACTGGATCACGAACCCGAGCATGCGCAAGCGGTGGCGAACACAGACTGCCGTGATGAACGCTATCAAATCGGATCTCGAGGCAGACGGGATCACCATCCCGTTCCCACAACAGACGCTATCGGCACGGCCCGACGAACTCGGCGTGCAACTCGACTCACGGATCGGACGAGAGGCAGCCACCGGTCGGACGGAT
>JARVCL010000111.1:0-9497 GCA_040405695.1 Halorubrum sp.
ACCGGACGGTCGGGGGTTCGAATCCCTCCCGGCCCGTACAGCGAGACGGTGAGCGACGCGAACAGTCAAGCGACTCTTCCCTTCCTGCCGGCCGTGTTCTGTCGCGAGTGTATCGCGAGCGACGACAGTCGACCCACCTCAGTGCGATCCGCACGCGCAACGTCCGGCTCCCGCCAATCGAACGACGAGCGTGTTGCTCTCTGGGTCGCGGCGTCGATAAAAATCGTGTGTCGTCGAGGCCTGAAGCGGCGCGCGACGGTCGTTTGGGAGGCGGTACAGTGTGGCGTCAGGTGGAAATCGGGGGGGATGGAACGTCGTCTTCGACGGAGTTCACATCGCGCCGCCCATGCCACCCATGCCGCCCATGCCGCCGCCCATGCCGCCGGGCGCGCCGCCTGGGCCGCCGTCGTCGCCGCCGTCGTCGGTGCCGCCGCCCTTGAGGTCGCCGGCCGCGATGACGTCGTCGATGCGGAGGATCATGACGGCCGCCTCGGTGGCGGACTCGATGGCCTGTGTCTTGACGCGGAGCGGCTCGACGACGCCCTCGGCCTCCATGTCGATCACGTCGCCCGTGTAGGCGTCGAGGCCGGCGCCGAACTCGCCGCCGTCGTGGCGGGCACGAAGGTCGACGAGCGAGTCGATGGGGTCGAGCCCCGCGTTCTCGGCGAGCGTGCGCGGCACGACTTCCAGCGCGTCGGCGAACGCCTCGACGGCGAGCTGTTCGCGGCCGCCGACGGAGTCGGCGAAGTCACGAAGCTGCAGCGCGAGCTCGGCTTCGGGTGCGCCGCCGCCGGGCAGGACCTGCCCGTCGAGCAGCGTCGTGCGGACGACGCCGAGTGAGTCCTCGATGGCGCGTTCGACCTCGTCGACGACGTGCTCGGTGCCGCCGCGGAGGATGAGGGTGACGGACTTCGCCTCCTCGACGTCCTCGACGAAGATGCGCTCGTCGCCGCCGACGTCCTTTTGAGCGACGGAGCCGGCGAAGCCGAGGTCGTCGCTCTCGATGTCCTCGAGGTTGGAGACGACGCGGCCGCCCGTCGCGCGGGCGAGGCGTTTGAGGTCGCCGGACTTCGCGCGGCGGACCGCCAGGATTCCCTCTTGTGCGAGGTAGTGCTGGGCCATGTCGTCGATGCCATCGCCGACGAAGACGACGTCGGCACCGATGTCGACGAGGTGGTCGACCATCTCACGGAGCTGCTCCTCCTCCTGGTCGAGGAACTGCTGGAGCTGGTCGGGGTCCGTGACGTTGACCTCGGCGTCGATCTCCGTCTCCTTGACCTCGATGGCACCGTCGAACAGCGCCACGTTGGCGTCTTCGACCGCGTACGGCATGTTCTCGTCGACACGCTCCTTGTCGACGATGACGCCCTCGACGAGCTCGGACTCGTCGATGGAGCCGCCGACGACCTTCTCGACGGAGACGTTCTCCGTGTCGATGTCGTCGTCGTCTGCGACCGCGACCACGGCGTCGACGACGAGTTCGGCGAGCAGGTCTTTCGCGTTCTCTGCGCCCTTGCCCGTCATCGCCGTGGAGGCGATCTCAACGAGTGTCTCGCGGTCGTCTTCGGAGACTTCGATGGCTTCCTCCTCGAGGATCTCTTTCGCCTTCTCGGCGGCCTGACGGTATCCCTGTGCGAGGGTGGTCGCGTGGATATCCTGATCGAGGAGCTCCTCGGCCTGGTCGAGGAGTTCACCGGCGACGACGACGGCGCTCGTGGTGCCGTCGCCGACCTCCTCCTCCTGGGTCTCGGAGACTTCGACGATCATGTTGGCCGCCGGGTGGTCGATGTCCATCTCCTTGAGGATGGTGACGCCGTCGTTCGTGACGACGACGGATCCACCGGAGTCGACGAGCATCTTGTCCATGCCCTTCGGTCCGAGTGTGGTCCGGACGGACTCCGCGACGGCTTTCCCGGCCGTGATGTTCATGTTCTGTGCGTCCTTTCCAGAGGTGCGCTGTGACTCCTCGGAAAGTACGATCATCGGCTGGTTACCCATCCGCTGTCGCTGAGACATAATCAACCTTTGATTGTTTGTGATTCTATATAAACTTGTCGTTCGAAGCGCGAGAAATCGCAACACGGGGGTGACGAGAACGCCGGTATGTTCCTCGTTATCACGGGGCTTTATATACAAACTCGGACGGTGGTCGGGCCACGCACCGACGGCCGACCCTGTTTCGCCAGATGCTCCCGGGGACGACCGAACTCGGCCGCAGCACGGTCGTCGATGCGAGCCAGTGGTGGCTACGAGTCGGGGCTCGAACCGACGGCCGTCGGGACCGACCGCTCGACCCGGCCACGCAACCCAGAACGCCCTCCGCTGGCCGACTCAGTTAGGAACGGCTCTGGAACCCGACGCCTCGCCGGCTCAAATCGCCGGCAGCCACCACGCCGAGACGCCGATGAAGATCACCATCCCGAAGACGTCGACGACGTTCGTCACGATCGGGATCGTCGTGTCGTCGGGGTCGATCCCAAGCCGATAGGAGCCGTACGTCGCGAGGAAGCTGAACACGACCGCGATGACTGCTACCGACATGCCACTTATAAGCGAGATTATGAGCAGGTCGACGAGTTCGAGCGGCGAGCCGATGATCTGCCCGATCGTCCACGCGCCGAGCGCGAGCGCGGTGAAGATCGTCGCCGCGAGTCCGAACACGGCACCCACGTTCGCCCACAGGGTGCGGTCACGAACGTCGAGGTCGGTCGTCCCCAGGTGCATTCGCGTCGAAAGCCGCGAACTCAGTATCGCGCCGAGGTTGCCACCCATATCGACCATCGTCGGGACCATCACCGCGAGCAACCCGTACTGTTCGAGCAACTCCTCGGCGTCCTCCAGAGTGATCCCCGCCCACAGGACGATGACACAGAGGACGATCAGGAGCGGGAACATGTTGGTCACGATCTTCTGGGTCTCCCACGAGCCGAGCGAGCCGCTTGGCACCACCATCAGACGATCACCTCGACGACGATGACGGCGAGAAACAGGAACGCCATGCCGAAGACGTCACCGAGGGTGGTGACGATCGGCCCGACGAGGTTGTCCGGATCGTATCCGGCCTTGTACCCGGTGAAAATGAGCAACAGAAGCCCGAATATCAAGATGACCGAAGTGAGCACGCCCGCGATCAGCATGATCCCGACCAGTTCACCGAGCGCAGCTGACTCTCGACCGAGCACGGTAAGCGCGCCCCACGAAATGAACCCGATGACGATCGATATTCCAATTCCGTTGATGAACGAGGCGAGGACGGCGTTTACCAGTCGTTCGCTCCGCTCGAAGCGCGGTTCGATCAACCCCTGATGGAGCCCGCTGGCGATCCGGCCGCCGAGCGCACCGTAGACGTTCCCACGCGTGGCGAGAAACACAGGAACCATGACGAGGAGTCCGGGGAACCGCTCGACGCTCTCGAGCATCCCCTCGAGCACGAGTCCAGCGAACAACCCGCCACCCAGTGCGATAACGAGAACGGGGAGCGCCTCGCGGTAGATCGACCAGAAGTCGCGACGGACGCCCATGGGAGGTACTGATCGAATCTGCTGTTAAAACTACCGGAACTGACGGCCGATCGGTCCCGAGCCACCGAGTACTGTGCGGCCCGCGGCTCGTGGCTGTCGTCCGGTCGTCGCGGCTGGTCCGCTGTCACCCCGACAATCGGTCTGCGTGCTCGGTCACTATCCGTCCGAGCCGTTCAGTCCGCTCGCGCAGAGCGTCGTCGTGGAACCGTCCGTCCTCGTCGAGCGCTCCTGACGCACCGCGGATGCCGACCTCGTGCGGAACGACCCACGCGTGGACGTTCCGGAACGTCGACCGGAGGTGTTCGAGCGTCCCGCCGTAAGAGCCGCCGCCCGCGGTCGTCAGCAGGCCGACCGCGGTGTGGTCGTACTCTTCGGAGCCACAGTAATCGTGGAAGTTCTTGAACGTCGACGAGTACGAGCCGCGGTACACCGGGGAGCCGACGACCACGCCGTCCGCTTCTCGAACGATCCGTTTCAGCCGCCCGCTCTCGCCCTGCTCGTCCTCGTCGGGATGATACAGCGGCAGGTCGACCGCACCCAGATCGATCAGCGTCGTCTCTGCACCCGCGTCTTCGGCGCCGCCGAGCGCAACGTGGAGCGCGGCTCTCGTCGTGCTCTCCGCCCGTCGACTGCCTGATACCGCGACGACCCGCGTCATGTCCGGTTCTCGCGGGGGGCCAACAAAAGAACGGCGAGTCGTCTCGACCGGGGTCCTCCCCCCTCACACGAAGCGGAACTATCGCCGCCGCCACCGGCAGTTATGGTTCCAGCGTCCGAGCGACCCGCCATGGACAAAATTTCCTTCGGCACCGACGGCTGGCGAGCGACGCTTGATACGTTCACCGACGAGCGCGTGCGAATCGTCGGTCAGGCGGTGGCGGACCACCTCACGGCCACCGGCCACGACGAACCCGTCGTGGTCGGCTACGACGCGCGCGAGACGAGTGAGGGGTTCGCCGAGAGCCTCGCCGAGGTACTCGCCGGCAACGGGTTCGACGTGTTTCTGCCCGAGCGCGACGTTCCGACACCGGTGATCGCCTACGCGATCGTCGACAACGGGTTCGCGGGCGCGTGCATGGTGACGGCCTCACACAACCCCCCAGAGTACAACGGCGTGAAGTTCATTCCGAGCGACGGCGCTCCCGCTCTCCCGACGGTGACCGACGACATCGTCGACCGGCTCGCGGAGCCGACCGTTCGTCCCGAGGCCGAACACGGGACGATCCGGCGACGAGACTTCACCACGCCACACGCGGAGGCCGCCCGCGAACTCGTCGACGCCGACCTCGACGGGCTCACCGTCGCGTACGACGCGATGCACGGCAGCGGTCGTGGCGTGACAGACGCCCTGCTCGAATCGGCGGGCGCTGAGGTACGTCGACTGCGCTGTGACCGCGACCCGACCTTCGGCGGGGAGTCGCCGGAGCCGAGCGCGGAACACCTCACGGCGCTCACGGCACTCGTCACCGATCCCGACACCGAGGTCGATCTCGGGGTGGCTAACGACGGCGACGCCGACCGGATCGCGGTGGTGACGCCCGACCGTGGCGTCCTCGACGCGAACCTGTTTTATGCCGCCTGTTACGACCGGTTGCTCGAGTCCGACACGGGCCCCGCGGTCCGAACCGTTTCGACGACGTTCCTCGTCGACCGAATCGCCGAGGCGCACGGTCAGGAGGTGTTCGAAACCCCGGTTGGATTCAAGTGGGTCGCCGAGGCGATGGGCGAACACGACGCGCTGTTCGGGGGTGAAGAGTCCGGTGGCTTCTCGATTCGCGGCCACGTTCGGGAGAAAGACGGCGTGTTGTTGTCGCTGCTCGCAGCCGACGCGACGACGGCGGAGCCGTTCGACGACCGTGTCGACCGCCTGCTCGACGAACACGGCCACATCGCCGCCGGGAAGACCGCTCTCGACTGTCCGGACGACCGGAAGGCTTCGGTTCTCGAGGCGCTCGACGCTCACATTCCCGACGCCGTCGACGGCCACGCGGTCGCGAAAGTCGTCACTCTCGACGGGTTCAAACTCCTCTTAGAGAACGGGTCGTGGCTGCTCGTCCGTCCGTCGGGAACGGAACCGAAACTCCGGGTGTACGCCGAGGCCGACACCGACGACCGGGTCGACTCGCTGCTCGCCGAGGGCCGGGCGCTCGTCGAACCGCTGATCTGACGCGACCGACCGATTTCGGTCGGCCCGGCGTACGAGTTCCAGTTTCACGTCGCGTCCGGCTCGAATATATGTGAGACACCGCCCTATCGGCAGGCGTGGCCGACTGGCGGCCACGTGGTCATCATGACTCACGACGACGACCCGCCGTCGAGCCGATCGCTTCCGCCCGCGGAGCCGTGCGTGGGCGACGAAGACACGACGGACCGGAACGCCGACGCGACCGCGACGAATCGCAACCCGAACGAAGGCGACGTGACGGACGAGCCGGAAGACGACGCTACGGCCCGCACCGAAACCAGCCCCGAAACCGACCGGCCCGGACGGTGGATCGCGGTGCTTCGGCTCGTCCGCGCAGCCTTGCTCGTCATCGTTGCTGTCGCCCGACTGATCCGGACGCTGTAACGCCCGTCGTCGTCGCAGCCGCGCAGCGTTCGGGACGTCGAGCGGATCGACGATTGGGTGCCTTTTTAGGTGATACCGCCGTAGCCGAACGTATATGTTCAAGGCCATCGTGAGCGCGTCGACGCTACAAGACGCGCTCGACTCGGTGAGCGTGCTGGTCGACGAGTGTAAGATCCGCCTGAACGAAGAGGCGCTCTCGATCCGTGCCGTCGACCCCGCCAACGTCGGTATGGTCGATCTCACCCTCGAGGCCGCCGCCTTCGAGTCGTACGACGCCGACGGCGGTGTCATCGGCGTCAACCTCGCCCGGTTAGAGGACATCGCCGCCATGGCGAACACTGGCGACCTCATCCACCTCGAACTCGACGAAGAGACTCGCAAACTCCACATCGAGACGGACGGACTCTCGTACACGCTCGCGCTCATCGATCCCGACTCGATCCGACAAGAACCGGACATCCCCGACCTCGATCTCCCCGCCGAGATCGTCGTCGAGGGGGCTCAACTCGACCGCGGAGTCAAGGCCGCCGACATGGTCTCCGATCACATTCGACTGCGCGTCGACGAGACCGAAGAGGCGTTCGTCATCGAGGCGGAGGGCGACACCGACGATGTCGACCTCGAACTAACCCGCGAGGACCTCATCGCGCTCACCTCCGGCGCGGCCGACTCGCTGTTCAGCCTCGATTATCTCAAAGACATGAACAAGGCGATCCCCGGCGACGCCGAGGTGACGATCGAACTCGGCGAGGAGTTCCCGGTCAAACTCCACTACAGCTTCGGTGAGGGGCTCGGTCAGGTGACGTACATGCTCGCGCCGCGAATCCAGAGCGACTGAACGGGACTGCGGTTCGAGTGCACACGACTGAGAGCGCGCAGCCGAACGCTCCAGACGACCGCGATGACCGGCGTCACCTCGGATTCACCGGCAAGACTCGACCGCGGCTCCGTCCACGTCAGTCCGTTGCCGATTCGATGGCGGCTTCGAGATCCCCGACGATGTCGGCCGGGTCTTCGATCCCGACAGAGAGCCGAACCATGTCGTCGGTGACGCCTGCGGCCTCCTTCTCAGCGTCCGTCAGTTGCTGATGGGTCGTCGATGCGGGGTGGATGACGAGCGTCTTCGCGTCACCGACGTTCGCGAGCAACGAGGCGAGTTCCGTCTGCTCGACGGTCCCTTTCGCCGCTTCGTATCCGCCTTCGAGCCCGAACGTGATCATGCTGCCGTACCCGCCGTCGAGGTACTCCGTCGCCTCCTCGTGCGTCTCGTGGCTCTCTAACCCTGGATAGTTCACCCACGCGATATCGGGGTGATCCGCCAGGTACTCCGCGACGATCGCGGCGTTCTCACAGTGTCGGTCCATTCGCAGCGGCAACGACTCGGTCTGTTGAAGCGTGTTCCACGCGTCGAACGGCGACTGCTGATCACCCAGGTCGCGGAGTCCACGGGTGACTGCCGCGAACGTGAACGCCGTCTCGCCGAACGCCTCCACGAAGTTGATCCCGTGGTACGCGGGATTGTCTTTCGCGATCTCCGGGAACTTCTCGGGGTACTCTCCCCACGGGAACGAGCCGCCGTCGACGAGCACGCCGCCGACGGTGGTTCCGTTGCCGGTGAGCCACTTCGTCGTCGACTCCCAGACAAGGTCCGCGCCGTGATCGAGCGGGCGGCAGAGGTACGGCGTCGCGAACGTGTTGTCGACGAACAGCGGGACTCCGTGGTCGTGAGCGATGTCGGCAATTCGCTCGATGTCGGGGGTGACGAGCGCCGGATTCCCGATCGTTTCGAGGTGGAGGTAAGCGGTATCCTCGTCGATGGCGTCGGCGTATCCCTCGTAATCGAGCGGGTCGACGAACCGCGTCGAGACCCCACGTCGCTCGACGGTGTGTGTGAAGTAGGTGTAGGTCCCGCCGTACAGCGCCGACGACGAGACGATGTTGTCGCCGGCGGAAGCGAGCATGAACGTCGCCAAATCGAGCGACGCCATCCCGGACGCGGTGGCGACCGCCCCGACGCCGTTCTCCAAGGACGCGATCCGCTCTTCGAGCGCCGCGTTCGTCGGGTTCATGATCCGCGAGTAGACGTTCCCCGCCTCCTCCAGCCCGAACAGACGCGCGGCGTGGTCGGCGTCCTCGAACTCGTAGGACGTGGTCTGGTAAATGGGGGTTGCGCGGGCGCCCGTCGTCGGGTCCGGGGTCGATCCGGCGTGTACGCTTCTGGTATCGAACTCGTGGGTTCGCTCGTCGTCCTCCGACATGCGTGGCTCTCCGCACGCCGCGCGGTTAAATCCGCCCGCCGTTGACAGACCCTACCGGTAGCTCGGACGTGATCGTTTGCTCCGTGCGACGACGGACCGGCCGTCTCGTGCGAACTGTTAACGTCGTCGAACCGTAACGATGGGTATGGGAACCCGAGGGCCGCAACACGACCCGCCAGAACTCGACGAGGTGGCCGGTGAAATACCGGACGCCGTCTGGCAGTACACGGCGCTCGCCGTCGCGTTGCTCGTCGGCATCGCGGTGTTGAGTCAGAGCCTCGTCTTCGGCGTCGGTGTGCTCGCGATCCTGCTCGCGCTGGTCACACTCGCGAGCGCGGTCGAAATCGTCGACGCCTACGAGAAGGAGGCGCTCACCGTCTTCGGCGAGTACCGACAGCTGCTCGAACCGGGCGTTCACCTCATTCCGCCGTTCGTCTCCCGCACGTACCCGTTCGACATGCGGACACAGACGCTCGACGTTCCACAGCAGGAGGCGATCACCCGAGACAACTCCCCGGTGACGGCGGACGCCGTGGTGTACATCAAGGTGATGGACGCGAAGAAGGCGTTCCTCGAGGTCGACAACTACAAGAAGGCCGTCTCGAACCTCGCACAGACCACACTCCGGGCCGTCCTCGGCGACATGGAACTCGACGACACGCTCTCCCGCCGCGAGCTCATCAACGAACGAATCCACGAGGAGCTCGACGAGCCGACAGACGAGTGGGGGATCCGTGTCGAGGCGGTCGAGGTTCGCGAGGTGAACCCCTCGAGAGACGTCCAGCGGGCGATGGAGCAGCAGACCTCGGCGGAGCGTCGTCGCCGCGCGATGATCCTCGAAGCACAGGGTGAACGCCGCTCCGCCGTCGAGCAAGCGGAGGGTGACAAGCAGTCGAACATCATCCGCGCACAGGGTGAAAAGCAGAGCCAGATCCTCGAAGCGCAGGGTGACGCCATCTCGACCGTGCTTCGCGCTCGCTCCGCAGAGTCGATGGGCGAACGCGCCATCATCGAACGCGGCATGGAAACCTTAGAAGAGATCGGCAAGGGCGAGTCCACCACGTTCGTCCTTCCCCAAGAGCTCACCAGCCTCGTCGGTCGCTACGGGAAGGCCCTCTCCGGCTCCGATGTCCAACAGATGGAGGGGCT
>JARVCL010000112.1:0-9496 GCA_040405695.1 Halorubrum sp.
CCAGCCGTCTCCGACTCCGGGCGTGTGCCCGGTCGCCCGTCCGGCCGGTGGGGGGACTTTCCTCATGCCGAGGGCACGGGAGTCGGGCTCCCTCTGTCCAGTCGCACGTAGCCGCCGCCGGAGAATAAGCGGTTCGATCGGCCGAATCACGGCCTTGCCTTACCTCACTCCGAACGGCCCCCGCTGTATCCCGTTCGAACCAGGGTGAAACGCCCGAATCCAGTCTTTCACGAATCCTCACGCGTAATGGAAGCGTTCAAGTCATCAGCCATGTTAGTGGTGTGCATGTCCGAGGCACAGACCGTTCGGCTGTCGTACGATGACGGAGCACGAGCGGTCGAACTCGCACGCGAGGCGGTCGAGTCGTTCGTTCGACACGGGCAACGTGAACAACCCGGTAGTATGCGCGAGGCGTTTTACACCAGAACCGGCGCGTTCGTCCGTCTCGAATCTACTCGCGGCCGCGGTCGACTGCGTGGCTGTGCCGGCGCGTGGAACAACTCCGACCAGCTCGGCCACGCTATCGTCGAAGCCGCGATCACGGCTGCCTCAGACGACTCCTGTGGCTCGGAGGTCGAACCGAAAGAGCTCGACAACCTCACCGTGTCCGTGTTTGCCGTCTCGAACACCGTCCTCACCAACGACCCCTTAGAGGACCTCACCGTCGGTACTCACGGCGTCGCCGTCGACGGCGGTACCGACCACGGCTGGCTCTACCCCACGGTGCCCGTCGAGAACGGCTGGTCCGGCGCGGAGTTCCTCTCGCGTGCCTGCCGGAAGGCCAAACTGTCCCCGAACGCCTGGCAAGACAACGACACCATGGTGACACTCATCGAGGGACAGGTCTTCCGCGAGCGGCCGGACGGCGGTGCCGTCGAAGAACTGTAGCCCCCATCCAGTTACGACCTCTCGTTTCGCCGACTCGCTCCGTATCCAACCCGCTCTGCGTCGGCGAGCGCTCGCTCCGCCGCGGCATCGAGGTCGAAGACGTCCCCGTCGACGACATCGCCGTCCCGAATCACCGGTTCTAACAGCGGGTCGGCGTCTGCTGGTCCGTCGTGGTCGGCCAACCCAACGGCGTGACCGCCCTCGGCGGTCCGATACACCTGTTTCTTCCCGGAGAGTTTGCCGCGCTTGGCTGCCGGTTCGCCGTCGACCTCGACGAGGTCGAGCGCGAAGTCGACCGGATCGGCATTGGAGACGTAGCCGCCGACGCCGAATCCGTCGACGTGCTCACGGAGGTCGCGTAGATCGGTCGGACCGAGGCCGCCGGAGACGTACACATCCACGTCGCCGTGCCCACGAGCCTCCAGTTCCCAGCGGATCTCTCGGATGATGTGCTCGAAGTCGCCGCGCCGTGATCCGGTCGTGTCGATCCGAACCCCGTCGAGCCGGTCGCCGAGTGTTTCAACCGCCCGAAGTGTCTCGTCCACCTCGTCGGTGTACGTATCACACAGTGCGATCCGCGGGACGGATGGGTCGGCGGCCTCGTCGAACGCCCGCCACGCCGCCTCCTGATTTCCCGCGCCAAAACAGATGACGAGGGCGTGCGGCATGGTCCCCGTCGCCGCTCGTCCGATCACGTCCCCGGCGGCAACGTGTGAGAACCCGTCGAACCCGGCGACGAGCGCCGACCGCTCGACCGCCGCGGCCATCGACGGATGGACGTGTCGGGCCCCGAACGAGAGCACCTGCGAGTTGGGGGCTGCCAGCCGGCAGTCGAGCGCGGCGGTTGCGATCCCGGACGCGTGTGATAAGAACCCCAAGAGCGACGTCTCCAGCCGCGCGAACGCGAGGTACGGCCCCTCGATCCGCATCACCGGCCCCCCGTCGAACAGCCGCCCCTCGGGAACTGCGTGCACGTCGACCTCCCGCCCCGCGAGCAGCGCGACTGCGTCTTTTAGCCCTGTGAACACCTCGAATTCACCGTCCGGAAACTGGTCGGCGGTCACCTCGGCGACGACGTTCGGGTTCCGCCCCCCGCGTTTCAACGCGGCAGTCGTGCGATCGAAGTACGCGTCGGTCGCCCGACCGCTACGGATCGCCCCCGCGTCGACGATATCGAACTCGGTCATACTGGTCCGTTCGGCCGGGACCCACGAAAAGTCATCCGTGTCGCCGATAGACTCGGCCCGAACGTCGGCAGGCCCCTGCGCTCTGGCTTACGCCCGGCGCACGAGCAGGGCGGCGGCCGCGAGCAGAGCGGCGAGTGCGGTCACGACGCCGAGCCCCGGCGCTTCGCCGTCGAACTCCTCGTCCCCGTCTGGAGCCGCCGTAGCGTCGTCACCCGACGCTTCGTCGCCATCGTCGCCCGGCGTTTCGTCGGCGTCGTCATCGTCCGTGGTCTCGTCTCCGTCCTCCGGCGTGCCGTCTCCGACGTCGTCTGGCACATCGAGGTCGATGTCGGGACGCAGGTCGAACACGTCCTCGGCGGTTGGTGCGTGAGCGATCGTCACGGTCGTCCCGTCGTGTTCGACGCCGTACGCCCCACGGAAGTCGCCCGTGGCCACGTCGAGGACCCCACCGTCCACTGGTTCGGCACCGTGGTGGTCGACCATCCGGAGGTACGTCTCGTGGAACTCCGCGGCGTCGGCCTCGGTTTGCCACTCGGTCACCCACACGTAGCCGTCGCGCTCGTCGTCGCCGGCATCGTTTCGGTAGGGATACAGCTCGTCGCCAGCCCACCCCTCGGTCGCGGAGTGGGCGTAGTTGTACGCGGTCCGGGTGCGGAGCTCCTCGTCGATATCGAGATGGACGTTCACTGATTCCGCATAATCAGTGCTGAACGTGGGTGCCTCGTACTCGAACGCCTGATACCAGAACATCACGAACATCGAGGCCTCCCCCACCGTATCGGCACCACCGACGCCTTGGTTCGGATACGGTTCCCATCCGTTCGTCGCCGTGTCCTCGAACTCGATCTCGGTCGTCTCGTAGTCGGGCTCGCGGTGGATCACCTCCGAGGTGGTTTCGGGCGGATCGTTCATCGTCTCGTTCACGGCGTCCCACCCGCCGTCTTCGACGAGGTCGGCCGCGTAGAACGGCCCGTCGGAGTACGGCTGTAAGACGGTCTGGAGGATGCCGAAGTTCAGGTCTCCTGCCCCTCCATTACCCTCACTGTCGGGTTCGCCGAGACACGACCAGTTGTCCTCACACCGCTCGTCGTACAGCTCTTCGAGATGCACTACTTCCCCCTCGACGATCCCGTCGACGGCGAGGTCGGCGTCCTGTGTCGCCCCAACGTACCGCTCGTCCCCGAGATCGTGGTACTGGTCCTGCATGGCGTGGCCAAGTTCGTGGACGAGTGTCGACCCGCTGATCTGCAGGTCGTCTCCCTCTTCGACGACGATGACGACCCGATCCTCCGCCGGTGAGTAGAAGCCCGCGACCGCACCGCCGAACACTGTGTCTATCGCCTCCGCAGAGGAGTCGTCTTCACCGACGACGAAGAGGGCCTTCCACACCTGGTCGTTCCAGCGGTTGAACTCTCGTTCCCCCGCCGTCTCCTCGTCGCCGCCGGCCCGGTCAGCCTGGAACTCCTCGCGTGTGATCGTGTCGACGGGAACCTCGCTCTCGAACGGCCGCTCACGGAGGTGTTCGACACGGGCCATCTTCCGATGGGTTAGCTGTTCGAGTTCCGCCTCGGTCAGCCCGTCACCCTGGTCGATGTCGAGGTCGTCGCTGTAGTGGACCCCGTTCCAGCAGCCGATCAGCTCGGTGGTTCCGTTGGCGTCGCAGTCGGCAGCCGTCTCGGCGACTTCGACGTCGGCGGGCGGCGCTTCGGTCCCGATATCAGCGGGCCAGGAATCGGTTTCGACATCCTCGGCCGACGTTCCGGCGTCGATCGGCGCACCAGCCGCCGCGGTCGCGCCGCCGCCGACAGCGACCACGACGACCGCGACGACCGCCATCGAGAGGGTGAGAGCCCGTCGCATACGTCACGGTACGAGCGCCCAGATAAGTACCTTGTCCGTCGCGGCCGCGGATCGACGGTGATGACGACGACGGTCGAGCAGCCGACGCGGCTCGAACGACAGACAGCGCCCCGGCGCAGACCAGCCGAGCCCCCCGGGAAGCTACTTTTGTGTTCGGCGACCGAACCGACGAATATGGCTTACGACCCGGCCACCACCGCAGTCGTCGTCGTTGACATGCAGAACGGGTTCTGTCACCCGGAAGGGAGCCTCTACGCCGAGCCGAGCGCGGCGGCGATAGATCCGGTCACGTCGCTCGTCGACCGCGCACACGACGCCGGCGTCCGGACGGTGTACACACGCGATGTCCACCCCCCAGAGCAGTTCGATGAGACCCACTACTACGACGAGTTCGACCGCTGGGGTGAACACGTCACCGAAGGGTCGTGGGACGCTCAGTTGATCGAGGAACTCGAGACGCGCGAGCCGGACCACGTCGTCGAGAAACACACCTACGACGCGTTCTATCAGACCGAGCTAGAGGGGTATCTCGAGGCACGCGGCGTCGACGATCTCCTCATCTGTGGCACCCTCGCGAACGTCTGCGTCCTCCACACCGCCGGCAGTGCTGGCCTCCGTGATTACCGCCCTGTCGTCGTCGAAGACGCACTGGGGTACATCACCGAGGACCACCGCGAGTACGCGGTCGACCACGCCGACTGGCTGTTCGGCGAGACGACGACCCGCAATTCCATCTCTTTCGGGGCGTGACACAGACGCGCTGTGGCCGCGTCTTCAGCGGCGTTTCGACGCCGATTATCAACGACGAATATCGGCGTGCAACGCTTTAGTCCCCACACCGGGGAGTCGACTCATGGAACTCACTCGACGTGGCATTCTCGCCGGACTCGGCGTCGCCGGCGGTGTCGGCGCCGTCGGGTTCGTCGGAGCCGCTACCGTGACAGACGACAACTTCCGTGACGCCGCGGACGGAACAGGCACTGACGCCCACGACGAGACCGATGTCGATACCCAAGACGACGTCGGAGCCGCTCCGGTCGACCCGGATTCCCCCTTCGACGCTCGCCTCGTGACCGCCGCCGCCGAAACCGACAGCGGCGACGGAGCAGACGACGATACCAGCGGAACACAGACCGCCCCAGTGTTTCTCTTCGACGCGTCCGACCTCGACCACGTTCAGACCGAGACTCACGAAGACGACGAGGACACCGCTGGCGAACACCTCGTCTACGTCTCGGTGTCAGGTGCGGGCCGAGAGTCTCTCCGCGACCGGCTCGCAGAAGCGGGTGTGACGGACGACCCAGAGCGGTTCGCCGTGTCGATGTCGCTCGACGGTGAAACGGTTCGCCGGGTCGACCTCGACCAGCCGACGGTCGCCGCGCTGACCGACGAGGCGTGGGGCGGCGTGTTGGAGCTCCCGTTCGAAACGGCGGCACTCGCCACGGACGTGTACGAGTCACTGGCGGCGTGACGGCTCGGGACAGTGACACTCTGTACTCACATCACGTCGGTGGGCGACCCCAACACGCTGACGACGAAACACCGGTCACACGCCGGACCCGCCGCGCCGGACACCGGCTCCGTCCACCGCACTCCTGAAGAAGCGTTAAGCGAGTGGCCGTCGTCGACTCGAGCGTGAGTGATACGGACACCGACTCGGATTCGGACGCCCCCGGAAACGGCGACGCAGGCTACGGCGGGCGGCCCTGCCCTCGCTGTGGAACGCCGATGCACCACCGACACTGCAAGTACGTCTGCCCGGTCCACGGTGTCGTCTACGACTGTAGTGACACGTTCTATTAATCGGAACTGTAAGGTGATCGATTGACTACAGCGGGTGATCACCTGCCCTGTCTCGCTTCGGTCACCGGTTTCCGATCGCCGTCTCGGACGGATTCGTCCTGTATGTGAGAACTGTTATGTTGCTGGGGGTCGAACTTCTGAGCATGATGGGTGACCCGCTTTCGACCCTCCCCACTGATACACAGGGGCCACCATGGTAGAGAAAACCCAGGTTGCCCGGGGGAAGCGGATCCAGCGCCGCACCGGAAAGACGTTCCACGTCGCGACCCGTCTGCTGCCCGAGCGGATCCGACACCCGACGTACGTGCTGTACGGGTTCTTCCGCATCGCCGACGAGGTCGTCGACGCGGAAGAGACCGCCCCGCCGGACGAGCAGCGTGCCGAGTTGAATCGGCTCCGGCAGGCTGCCCTCGGGGAACGCGAGACGGACGATCCCGTGCTGGACGCGTTCGCCTCGGTCCGTGCAGCACACGGTATCTCCGACGAGGATGTCAACGCGTTCGTCGACGCCATGGAGAGTGACATCGACACCGACCGCTACGAGACGTACGCCGACTTGGAGGCGTACATGGACGGCTCCGCCTCTGCCGTTGGTCGGATGATGACGGCGATCATGGGGCTCGACGAGGAGACGGAGGCGACCGCGCTCCCACACGCCACGAAGCTCGGCGAGGCGTTCCAGATGACCAACTTCCTCCGTGACGTTCGGGAGGATGTCGTCGAACGAGACCGGATTTACCTTCCGATCGAGACGCTCCACCGACACGGCGTGAGCGAAGATCAGATTCTCGATCTGGAGTTCGACGACGACGTCGCTGCCGCGATCCGCGAGGAACTCGTCCGGACCGAGCGGCTCTACGAGAAGGGCGTCGCCGGGATCAAGTACCTCCCCGACGACTGTCAGCTGGCCGTGTTGCTGGCGGCGGTGTTGTACGCCGATCACCACCGACTGATCCGGGATCTGGGGTACGACACCGTCTCCACCACGCCAGAACTCTCTCTCACCCGGAAGCTGTCGCTGCTCGTTCGGACGCGCTGGAAGTGGCAGTGGAACACGGACCCCGAGGCCGTCTTCTACGAGATGACTCACGGCTTCGACGCCGACCACGGCCGCCACGGCCACGGCCCGCCAGACGCGACCGCGTTCCGCACGGACTGAGGTCGAAGTCAGAGCCTCCGGTCATGGATCGGTCACGCTTCGTCACGCTGGTGCTCCTCGCGTTCGGCTTGGTGTTTGCCTCCTTCATCGTCCGTGGGACGACCCGGCTCTTCGCTCCCTACGAGCTTGCGGTCGTCCTCTCGGCTCCTCTACTGTTCGCCGCTGCCGTGCTCCTCGCTGGCCTCGTCGTCCTCGCGACACTCGACGTGGCGGGGATCCGACGGCTGGAGTGAGTCGGAACGCCCTTTTCGGTCCGCCACGGAGGTGGTGTATGGACGTACGAGCCGTCGCCGACCTCTCGCCCGCGGAGCGACGCGCCTTCTTCGAGCGTGACGCAGGCGTTGAGGCGGTTCGCGGAGACGTGCAGAGCATCGTCGATCGGGTACGCGAGGAGGGCGACGTTGCCGTCCGAGAGTTCGCCGAGGAGTTCGATGGGGTGAGCGTCGGGAATCTCGACATCACCGACGAGGCCGCCCGCGCACACGACGAACTGGCCGACGCCGACGATCCCGTCCTCGCGGCGATCCGTGAGGCCGCAAACAACGTTCGTGCGTTTCACGAGCGGCAGCGCCCAGACGACTGGCGGGAGTCGTTCGACGGACGCGAACTCGGCCGACGGTTTCGGCCGATCGACCGTGCTGGCGTGTACGTGCCGGGCGGCGCGGCGGCGTACCCCTCCAGCGCGCTGATGGGAGTGATTCCGGCGACGGTGGCTGGCGTCGACCACGTTGCGGTGGCCACCCCGCCCGCCGAGGAGCTCTCAGCCGCGACCCTCGCGGCGATCCACGAGGCGGGTGCCGACGCGGTGTATCAGATCGGGGGTGCACAGGCGATCGCCGCCTTGGCGTACGGCACGGAGACGGTGACGACGGTACAGAAGGTGGTGGGCCCGGGTAACAAGTGGGTGACCGCCGCCAAGGCCGTGGTGCAGGGTGATGTTGGGATCGACTTCCTCGCCGGTCCCAGCGAGGTGCTGGTGCTCGCCGACGAGACGGCGACTCCTGCGTTCGTCGCCGCGGAGCTGGTTGCGCAAGCAGAACACGACCCAAACGCTTCGGTCGTCGCCGTCACCGCCGACGAGTCCCTCGCCGAGGCGGTCGCCGCGGCGGTCGACCGCCAGATCGAATCGCGGAGCCGCGCGGAGACGATCCGGGCCGCCCTCGGCAACGAGGCCTCCGGCGTGTTACACGCGCGGTCGATGTCGGAGGCCGTCCTGTTCACCGAGGAGTACGCCGCCGAACACCTCTCGATCATGGCCGAAGACGACGAAGCGCTGCTGGAGCGGATCACGAACGCCGGCTCGGTGTTTCTCGGCGACTACTCACCGGTCGCCGCTGGCGATTACGCCGCCGGCACGAACCACGTGCTCCCGACGAACGGCGGCGCGAGGCGGTACGGCGGACTCTCCGTCGACACGTTCCTTCGATCGTCGACCGTCCAGCGGCTGGACCGTGAGTCGCTTTCGGGAATCGCCGACGCCGTGACGACGCTCGCGGAGGCGGAGGGGCTGGACGCCCACGCCGAGAGCGTTCGCAAGCGGTTCGACTGACGCGGCTCCGTCCGGGTCCACCGCCCGAAACCATTGAGGGTTTCGCTCGGGCGTCAGGGTTTTCATCCTGCGGGCGATACTCGTTCACATGAGTACGGGATCGGTACAAGAGGAGGACCCCGCGATCGAGGTGACGCCGAACGCCGCCGAAGAGGCGCTCTCGCTCTTGGAGGGAGAAGGGCTCGACACCGGCGAAGCGGGACTTCGGCTGTTCGTCCAGCAGGGCGGCTGTGCAGGGCTCTCCTACGGAATGCGCTTCGACACGGAGCCGGAGAGCGACGATCTCGTGGTCGAACACCACGGCTTACGGGTGTTCGTCGACCCCGCGAGTCGGAACTACATCGGCGGGAGCCGACTCGATTACGAGCGCGGACTGCAGGCCGAGGGGTTCCACGTCGAGAACCCTAACGTCGTCTCGGAGTGCGGTTGCGGCGAGTCGTTCCGCACGTGAGACGGGTCGGCGTGGCTGGAGCCACCACCGCGGCTCTGTGTGTCATCCCCGTTCGACGGTAAGCGCCGTCTTTTATACTCCTCGGCCGGCTACCAACAGGTATGGGATTGGAGGCGTCGACGACCGCGGACGGCGAACGGGTGTACATCGACCGCGGTCGCATCGAACGAGGTGCGGATGGTCCTTTCTACCTCGTGTTCACCGACACCGACGCCCGCAACCGATGGGGGTTCGCCTGTGGCAACTGTGAGTCGCTCGACACCGCGATGGACACGATGGGACGAATCCAGTGTACCGACTGCGGCAACCTGCGAAAGCCCGACGAGTGGGACGCTGCCCACGAGTGAATTCGGCTCTCGCTTCTCGCCCGACACGGATCGTCTCACCGGGCAGATTGGCGTGCCGGCCAGACACCGCCCGCTGAGATCCGTGAGAAAGTTTATCACGGATCGTGACCAACGATGAGCCAGATGGCCACTGCGAGCATCCCCCCAACCACGGAGGCCAGAGACGTCTTCCGCGAGCTCGGATACACCGTCGACGACGGCGGACGCGAGTTTATCGCCGAACGAAAGTGGCGTCGCGTACTCGTCACGACG
>JARVCL010000113.1:0-9463 GCA_040405695.1 Halorubrum sp.
CTCCAGTCGAACCTCAAACGGACGCACGACGACCTCGAGCGCCTCGCCGACGTGCCCGGGGCGATCCGGATCGTGAAAGGCGCGTACGACGAATCGGGATCCATCGCGTACGCCAACAAAGCCCGAGTGAACGAGGCGTACCGCGAGGATATCGAGTTCCTCTTCGAACACCGTGACCGCGGCGTCGCCGTCGGGAGCCACGACCCAGAGATGGTGTCGCTCGCGAACCGCCTCGGGGCCGAACACAACACGGAGTACGAGATCCAGATGCTGATGGGCGTTCGTACTGACGCACAGCGCGATCTCGCACGACAGGGCGTCGACGTGAAACAGTACGCCCCGTACGGTGACAAGTGGCTGTCGTACTTCTACCGTCGTGTCCGCGAGCGCAAAGAGAACGTGCTGTTCGCCCTCCGGGCTGTCGTCGGCCGCTGACCGGACGGGTCGCCAGTCCCGCTCGTCTTTGGCCGGCGCGGTCATCGTCTTCCGGCAGACCAGACGATCCGGCTGTCCAACATGTAGACACCCTCTTAAGGGCGGCCGCCACATAACGATGCGATAGATGTCTACGTGGAAACGCGACTTCGGCAGCGGGCTCATCGTCCTCGCCCCGCTCCTTGTGCTCCTCCTCGTCATCAGGTGGATCTACCGATATGTCGTCTCCATCCCACTCATCGACGCGCTCCTCCCAGGGGCGATCCCCGAACCGCTGGAGCCGTTCTCGCGGCTGGTGATCGCCGTCGCCGTACTCGCCACGATCGTGCTCGCGGTCGGGTACCTCATGCGGACGACCATCGGACGAATCGCGGAAGCAAAGATGGACGACACGATCAATCGGATCCCCGCGATGCGAGTGGTGTATAACGCGTCAAAACTCGCCGTCGAGACCGCCATCTCGGGCACGGACGACCTCCAGAGCCCGGTCTATCTCGAAACGTGGCCGGGGATACGGATGACAGCGTTTCGGACCGGAAAAGAAACCCGAGACGGCAAAGTCGTCCTGTTCATGCCGACAGCGCCGAACATCACGACCGGGTTCGTTATCGAGGTCGAACCCGAGCGAGTCGAGGATACCGGCGAGACCGTCGAGGAGGGGTTGACACGGATTCTCTCGGCCGGTTTCGCGGAGTCCGCACAGCAGATTCCCGTGCAGGAGGAACGCCCCCCCGCGTCCGAGCCGGACGACGGCGCGCCAGGAAGCGTCGGCCGACGCCCGCACGGGGCCGCTGACAGCCGGGCCAGCGACGGATCGGAGACGACGGTGTCAGACGGCGGCGCCGACGGATCGTGACCTTCGGCTCTTCCAATCTCTCTGTACGCACCGCCTCGATCAGAGGTACGTGAACCAGTCGTCGTGTGCGTCGGTCTGACGCTCGACCAACTCGAAGAACGCCGTCTGTAACTCCTCCGTGACTGGACCGCGCGTTCCCGCGCCGATCTCCGTGTCGTCGACCGAACGGATCGGGGTCACCTCGGCGGCGGACCCCGTGAAGAACAGTTCGTCCGCGGTGTACAGCTGTCCGCGAGAGATGACGGCCTCGTCGTGGACTTCGTAGCCGCGCTCCTCCGCGAGCGTGATGATCGTGTCACGCGTGATCCCTTCGAGAATCGACTGCGCCGGACCAGTAGTGTATATCTCGCCGTCGTTCACCATGAATATGTTCTCGCCTGGTCCCTCCGCCACGTTCCCCTCCTTGTTCAGGACGATGGCTTCGACGTAGCCGTTCCGGCGGGCCTCCTCGCCGGCGAGCATCGAGTTGACGTAGAGCCCGGTGGTCTTCACGTTCGTCGGCACCTGCGAGGAGGCGTGTTTTCGCCAAGAAGAGACCATCACGTCGACGCCCTCTGAGAGGGCCTCGTCGCCGAGATACGCCCCCCACGGCCACGCGGCGAGCACGAGGTCGGTCGGACAGTCTTTCGGCGAGACGCCGAGGGTGTCGTAACCGTAGTATGCGATCGGCCTGATGTAACAAGACTCCAGATCCTGCCGCCGGAGCAGTTCAAGTGTCGCGTTCGTGATCGCCTCGCGAGAGTGGTCGATGTCCATGTCGTACACCTTCGCGGAGTCGAACAGCCGGTCGAGGTGCTCCTCCCAGCGGAAGATTGCTGGACCGCGCTCCGTGTCGTAACAGCGGACGCCCTCGAACACCCCGCTCCCGTAGTGGAGTGCGTGTGTCAGAACGTGGGTCGTCGCCTCTTCCCAGTCGAGGAACTCCCCGTTCTTCCATATCGTGTCGACGTCCATCTCGTCGAATCCCATACTCGACGGTCGTGGCGTTCCGGCTTAAATTTATAACATGCGCCGGCCGCCCGACGGCGAACGGGTTCCGAGAACGCTCACCGGAGCGCGTCGACCAGCGCCGCCCCCTCGACGTAGGGGATGTCGTTGCGGGCGGCGTATGCGGCAGCGGCGTCGGGGGCGAGCGCATCGCCCGTCTCGTCGTCGAGCATCTCACAGACGACCGCGGCGGGCGCAGCATCGACCGCCGCCGCGAGCGCCAGTCCGAGCTCCGTGTGACCGACGCGGTCGTCGAGTCCCCCGGGCGCGCCGCGGAGGACGTGGACGTGGCCGGGCGCACGGAACGACGCAGCGAACTCCTCGGGTGAGTACCCTCCGGGATCGTGCGCGGCGGTCGCCGCCGCGTTCGCCACCTCCGTGATCGTCAGCGCGCGGTCGGCGTCGGTGATTCCGGTGAACGTCTCGCGGTGATTGACCGGCAGCGAGAACGAGGACCGATCGTCGTAGGCTGGGTCGTCGTCGACTGCGGGGTGATCGAGGGCGTCTGCGAGGAACGGCAGCCCGAACGCCTCGGCGACATCGTCGGCGACCGCGACACAGATCAGTCCACCCGCATCGTTTCGCATGTGTGCGACCGCAGCCTCGTCGACCGCTCCCGCGGGATAGACGATATCCGTCTCTCCCTCTCGATCGGCGAAGTCGTGAATACAAACCGGATCGCCAGCACGGAACGCGGCGAGGGCCCGGTCGATCGGGTCGTCCGCGCTCGCGGCCGTCGAATCGGCTCTCTCGGCGTCGATCCGTTCGGGGTCTCCCTCTTCAGTGTCGGCGCGCATCAGGCCACCTCTGCGTCCATCGGTTCCGCTGACCCGTCAGTCCGGGAGGCCGCTTCCACGCGTATTTCGACGTCGTCGTCGTCGTCCAAGTCGAGTTCGGTGCGGAGTTCGTCCGGGGCGATCACCTCTAGTTTGTCCTCGTCGTGATGGGTGCGATCGGGAACGATGGCGTGAGCGTTCGCGTACTCCGCCCCGTCGGAGACGAGGGTGACGGCGTAACAGGCGGCCGCGCCGTAGGTCCGGTCCTCGTCTTCCCAGGCGTCGATCGGAACGGCGTCGATCCCCGTGATCTCGCCGCGGCGGCGGACGCTCTCTGCGTCGAGTTCGAGGTTGAGCGTGCCCGGGTACGGCTCGTACCCCAGTCGGGCCGTGAACTGTTCGGCGTATCCGGGAAGCGTGATGTAGTGGCGTCCCTCGCCCATCCCGCCGGTGACGCGGCCACGGAGCACGAGGTCGACGTCGCTCTCGAAGAGCCGTCGGTAGTCCGCGTACTCGCCGCGGAGGGCGGCTTCGCCCGCGTCGGTGATCCGAACCCACTGGCCATCGCCGACGACGTCGCGCTCGACGAGCCCCGCGGATTCGAGCGTCTGGAGCCGCCGAGAGGCGGTCTGTGTGGAGGCGTCGAGCCGGTCGCCGAGCGCCGCACACGACACCTTCGTCTCACTCAGTCCGCCCGCGAGCGCGACGTGTTTTAGCGCCGCGATCGCCGCCGGATCGGCGGTCGCCGCCGTCGTCTCTGACATACACGGACCGACGCCGCGCGTGGTGAAAAGTATACCGAATACGTGATGCGTCTCAAAACCGTTATGCGTGTCGACCACTTCGACGCCCTGCCGTTTCGTGCCGAACTCGTGGGGCGAGTCACCTAAGAGCGTCGCTTCCGGCGGTCGTTCGGCGGCTGGCTCGCGTGTCACCGCCTCACGCGCGGGTCGTCGAAAAGTAAGGTACAAGTACGGACGGCGTATGTCTCACAATGCGGGCTCGTAGATCAGCGGCAGATCGCTTCCTTCGCAAGGAAGAGGCCCGGGGTTCAAATCCCCGCGAGTCCATCGGAGCGACCGAGTTCTACGGGGGAGCGAGAATGGCCGAGCGGTGATTTGAACCCTGCCAGTCGCGCGTGCCGAACGAAGTGAGCGAACACGTCTGGCTTCGGTTCAGGATCCCCGCGAGTCCATCTGAATTGTACTCGGCTTCTCAGGAACAAAGAGCCGAGTCTCAGCCGTTCTCACGTGGGTTTGGCGGTGTTGCTTACGTAGTCAAAAGCGACGCCGCTGAGAGAGTCCATCGGGATTCCCGTTACACCCTGACGCCGGCCGCTACGTGGGCACCGACCTCAACCGTCCGTCATCGACGCCGCTCGGGGTCAGCAACCGTGGTGAGCGATACGCGACGGACCCACAACACACCTGCGACGGTCGAAGGAACCGCTTAAGTCACAGAGGCTCTGAGTTCGTGTCGTATGCGAACGGGCGTATCGGCCGGGTGGTCGCGATGAGCGTCGGTCAGCGAGTGACGACCGACGACCAGCTCGCGCGACTGCTGCAGATCGGGATCGTGTTGGAGGAGGTGGTGGAGGCGCGGGCGTATCACCACTACCAGACTCTCGACGACGAACTCGACGAGGAGGTGGCGGCGCTGTTGGAGGACGCCGCCGAGGAGTCGGCGACACACCGCGAGCAGTTGGAGGCGCTCATCGACGGGCTCGGCGTCGAAAGCGTGCCGTTCGACGAGATCGAGTCGCTCGTCGACGCCAGATACGGCCGGACTCGCCCCGAGGATTTCGACGGGGTACTGTACGACCAGCTGTGCAACGAGGAGACCGCCTACAAGTTCTACGACGACCTGATAGCGGCGATAACTGAGTCCGACGCGGACTTTTCGATCGACCGCGCGGAGCTGTTGAACACCTTGAAGACGATTCGTGAAGAGGAGTCGGAGGGAGTGCGCGAGGTTACGGAGGTCATGGAACGACGATGAACGCCACGAGAGCGCCGCTGGGGAGCGGCAGCGACGCCACCGACGGAGGGACGCCGTGAACACCGCAGATCAGTATCTCAAGACGATCTACGTCATCCAGCAGGGAGCGGACGGGCCGGCGTCGACAGGCGCGATCGCGGACGCGCTCGATGTGAGTCCCGCAAGCGCCAACGAGATGATCGGAAAACTGGAGTCACGCGGGCTCGCCGAACACGAGAAGTACAAGGGGGTCCGGCTCACCGACGACGGTATCGTCCGCGCTCGAGAGGCGTTACAGACGTACTGTATCATCGAGCGATTTCTCGCGAACGTCCTCGCTGTCGAGGAGTTCCGTGCAGAGGCCCGCGAACTGGAGGCGGTGATCGACGGCACCGTCGCCGAGCGACTCGACACGATCATCGACAGGAAGCCGGAGTGCCCCGACTGCTTCGACCCGGAGACAGACGCGTGCGCGTGCTTGCAGCTTCCGGATCCGCCGGAGTGACTGAACCGTCCCGCGTCGACGGTGCTGGTTGGCGATAAAAACAGAGAGACGGTGGCGATAACGGTGAGGCCTAGACGCCCGTGGAGTACCGCAGAATTCCGGCGACGCCGCCGAACGCGTCGAGCAGCTGCTCGCCCTTTTCGAAGTCCGTGGAGATGAACTTCGTCTCCGTCCCGCGCTGTTCGGCGATCGACATCAGGTGTTCGATGACGTCTTCACGTTTCACGACTTCGGCCGGCTCGCCACACTCGGCGCACTCGTGTTCGGGCGTCGAGTGTCTGCTGTCGACCACTTCGTACTCCTCGGTGCCGTCGGGACACTCGTAGACGACCACGTCCGACCGGAGGTCCTCAGAGATGAGCAGTCGGTCGACGGAGCCCATAATCAGGTTCCGGCGGGTCTGTTCGAAGCCGTACGTTGCCTCTTCGCCGGTGTGGAGGTTCTCGAAGAACTCTTCCATGTGGCGTTTGTCTTCGACGATCTCCTGATCGGCGAGCGCCTCGCTCGCGTTGTCGACGAGGTCTTTCAGCCCGGACTCGTCGGTGTACGCGACGTCGAACTTTCCGAGCACCTTGTCCTGTAGCTCGTGGTGGAGGTAGTCCCCGTCGAGGAACTCGTCTTTGGTCGGGGAGGGGCCGCCGACGAGGATGCCGTCGAGCTCGTGGCGCTTGTCGACGAACAGGTCGTTGGCCATCCCCGCGACCTCCTGATAGAAGTTGTCGATCGCCTCGAGGCGGAGGCGGGCGAACCGCTGTGCGGACTGCCCCCCTTTTCGCTGTTTCCCGGGGACCAGCGAGGAGGCGGATTTGACGGCCTCGACGCGTTTGCCCTTCAGCCAGCCGACGTTTGCCTCCCGGCGGTCTAAGACGATGAGCCCGAACAGCCCAGAGTCCTCCAACATGTGTTCGAGCGGCTCGGTGAGGAACTCGGAGTCGCAGTGGTAGCGGAACGACTCGACGGGCTGTGGCGGCGACTCCAGCGTTCGGGTGACCATGTCAGTTTGGCCGCCGCCGGCGTCGATCGCTCCCGAGAATATTACCATCCCGTTGTCAGGCGGGTAGGTGTCGTAGTATCGAAGGCGGTCTTTGATCGACGTGAGCGCGTCCTGTACGTTCGTCCGGGTCTGCTTGGACTTGATATTGGACGCCTCGCTGTGTTCCTGTGTGACGTGGGCGACCACGTCGGAGATCTGTCGATCCTCGGGGATGTAGATAGTGACGAGCTGCGTGCCGGAGCCCTCAAAATCGCGGAGCTCCTCGATGACCTTGCGGAACTCGTACTTCCGCCGGTCCTCGCTCGCCGATTGGGCGTCGCTACTCATTACCGGAACTACGGCGGCGTGCGTGTAAGTAAGCTTTGACCTTCCCGCCGATGAGGCGCTACCGGGTCGCACGGGCGGTCGAACGCGGGATTATAAACAATAGGCGCGCGCGAGGGAGTCGGCGCGGCGCTTTGAGCGCCGCGCCGATGAGGCTGGGGAGGTGTGAGGTGCTGTGTGGTTGCGGTCGGGTGGGATTCAAAGGGGCAGTCGCGAGGACGAAGCCTGACGACGCAAGCACCGCAGACCGCGAACGAAGTGAGCGGTTGAGGAGCGCAGCGAGTCATGCGAGTCCTCGCGACTGGGGCGTTGGAGGTGTTCACCGCCGATCAGTCAGCAACCCCACATGGATGAGTCGTTGCGGACAGAGAGCCGCTCACCATTCCGTCGACGGCAACACCACGATCAGAAACCGAACGACGACCCGAATCGCCCCGCTCCTACATCGACTCGGGCGCTTCGACCCCGAGCACATCGAGCGCGTTCGCCATAGTGTGTTTCGCAGCCGCGACGAGCGCGACGCGGGCGGCTCGAAGCTCCTCGTCTTCGGCGGTCACGACCGGGCATTCCCGGTAAAAAGCGTTGTACGCGTCGGCGAACTCGCGGGTGAACGTTGCGATGGTGTGCGGCTCCAAGTCGTCCGCGGCCGTCTCGATCACCGCCGGGAATCGAGCGATCTCGCGGAGGAGCGCGCGCTCCTCGTCCGTTTTCAGCGTCGACGCGTCGACATCGTGTGCGGATCCCGGCTCAGGCACGTCCACGTCGGCCGCGTCCGCCTCGTCGAGGATGCCGCAACAGCGCGCGTGAACGTACTGGACGAACGGCGCGGACTGCCCCTCGAAGTCGAGCGCGTCCTCCCACTCGAAGGTGATCGCCTTCGCGGGCTGTTTCGAGACGATGTCGTACCGGACCGCGCCGATCCCGACCTCGTGAGCGATGCGCTCGACGTCCTCCTCCGTGAGGTCGTCGTCGCGGATGCGGTCGTCCATGCGGCTCTCGACCGCCTCGCGGGCGCGGTCGATCGCCTCGTCGAGCAGGTCGTCGAGCATCACGCCGGTTCCCCGCCGAGTGGACATCTTCCCCTCCGGGAGGTTCACGTACGAGTAGATGACGTGCCCGAGCTGGTCGGTGTCGTTGCCGAGCAGTTCGAGAGCGGCGTCGAGCTGGTCGGCCTGCAGCTTGTGGTCCTCGCCGAGCACGGTGACCGCGCGGTCGTAGTTCGCGAGCTTCCACTCGTGGTGTGCCAGGTCCCGTGTCGTGTAGAGGCTCGTGTCGTCCGAGCGCAAGAAGACGAGGTTCTTGTCGATCCCCCACTCGTCGAGCTCCAGTTGCCAAGCCTCCTCCTCGTAGACGGCGTGATCGGTCTCCTTGAGTCGCGCGGCAACCTCGTCGGTGGAGCCGTCGCGCATGAACCGCGTCTCTTTGACGAACGCGTCGAACTCGGCCGGGAGCCGCGCAAGACACGCCTTCATGCCGCCGAGCACCGTGTCGACGACCTCACCGACGCGCTCGTACGTCTCCTCGTCGCCGGCTTCGAGCCCCTGGAGGATCTCGGCGATCTCGGCTTCCGCGGCCTCGGCGTCGGCGGGATCGGCGTCTTCGAGGTAGGCGTTCCCCGTTCGGTAGTAGCGAACGAGGTCGTACTCGGCGCGGTCGCGGGCGGGCGGCTCGTCGAGGTCCGACTCGTCGAACCGCTCGTAGGCCCACGTGAACACCGCCATCTGTCGGCCCGCGTCGTTGACGTAGTAGTGACGGTCGACATCGTAGCCGGCGTACTCGAGGAGGTTCGCGACCGCGTCGCCGACGATCGGGTTACGAGCACGCCCGACGTGGACCGGACCGGTCGGGTTCGCGCTGGTGTGTTCGACGACGACGGAGGTCTCCCTGTCGGGGAGCGCGCCGTACCCCACGTCGGTCGCAGCCGCGTCGAGGGTGTCGGCGAAGTACCGCTCGCCGACGTGAAAGTTGACGTACGGCCCGGCGGTGTCGACGGCGACGAGGTAGTCGTACCCGTCGACGTCGACCGCGTCGGCCACCTCGCTCGCGACGTTCGGCGGTGCGTCGCCGACCTCGCCCGCGAGCCGAAACGCGACGCTGGAGGCGAGCGTCGCGTCCATCTCCGCAGGTGGACGTTCGATGCCGAGATCGTCCGTCGGGAGGTCGAGGCTCGCGAGCGCGTCGGTGAGCGCCGCCGACACCTCCGACCGGAACTGTCTGAACATATCCTCCGTTCGTTGGTCCGGCTAAAAGGCCCTTCCGAAGGCGTCGGGCGGTCAAAGAGCACATATTCCTCACGGGAGCAGAAGCGCATGGCCCGTCCCGAGACGGTAAAGTGCTGGCTGAAGCGCCGTTCGTCCAGATCGAACGATCACGAGCCGACGACCGGCAGGAGACGCCGGACGGCGTGCTGAACGGCCTGCATCTCGTTGGCGCGGTCGGGACCTTCCGCTTACAGGCTCGAAGCAGGGCTCACGCTCCGCTCGTACGGGGCAGGGTGCTCATCGACGGACAGTAGCTGATCTCGCCGTCGGCAGCGAGATGTCGACCGGTGAATCCGTACTGCGGATCCGCCTCGCACTCGCCGTGATTGGGTATCTGCTCGTGCGGAT
>JARVCL010000114.1:0-9440 GCA_040405695.1 Halorubrum sp.
CATAATTCGCGCCAGTCCCGTGCTTCCGGGGATCGGGAGGTCGTCCCGTCAATTCGACGGCCCGCTGGCCTGAGCGTCTCGAACACGCAGCCACGCTGCTCCGCGCGGAGGGCACTGCAGTCATCTCCCTCCAGAGCGGAGAGTGGGCGACCCTGTTTTCGTACCGGATCGACGCCCACCTGGATGATGGTCGTCCTCTACTTCATTTCGCTCGGCGCTGGGTTCCTCGCGCTCACCGTCTGGTTTCCCACGTTCTGGACGTCCTACCACGGGCTGGACTCGCGCACCGCGGGCGTCATCACGGCGGTCGGATTCACCCTGCTGGCGACGCTGATCCGCATTCCAGGCGGGTTCGTGAGCGACCGGGCCGGTGGCGAGTTGACCGCTATTGCGAGTTTCATCACCATCGGTGCCGCGGGCCTGTTGGTCATGGTCGCCGCCGAGTTCGTCCCTGCGCTCGTCGGTATGCTGATTCTGGCGGTTGGCGTCGGTGTCGCGAACGCGGCGGTCACGCAGATGATACCGATGTACGTCCCCGAGGCCGTCGGCGGTGCCTCCGGTCTCGCCGGTGGCTTGGGTGCGTTCGGCGGGTTCGTCGTGCCGCCTCTTCTGGGCCTGGTCGTCGATTTTCAGGGCGTTGCCGGGTACGCGACCGGGTTCGGCGCGTTTGCACTCTTTGGACTCCTCGGTTCGGTCATTTCTGGCATCATGTACGTACAAATCGAGCGTCGGTGAGACGCCGTCGAGACGTATTACTGGGAGTGCTCACTGAACTCCGCCTAAGACAGCCGGATCAGACGACGAGCCCGACGGCTTGGTACAACAGTCCGAGGACGAACACGCCGATGAGCGCGGTCGTTGCGACGACCACCGCCGGAGCGAGCATTTCGTCGTCCTCGTCGAGAATGACACTTTCCATGGATGTCAAGTCGTCGTTTGAGGATTTGAACGCTTCGCTCGAAGACGGCGGATTCACGCTCTCGACACACCGACCGCATCGGCGACCGGACACGAGTGGGTTGTTGACGACGAGCACGGGTTCGCCGTGAGGGGAAGTTTCATGTAGCTCTCGCCGGACCTTCTATTCGGATGAGTCACGGAGGGCGAGCGACGGTCGAACCCCAGCGAGGTGCCGATGTCGAACCGTGACACGACCGACTCCCCGACGACCGGCTCGGGGCCGGACCACGCGCCTGACGGCTCTGACGACGAACCCACAACCGACGGCGGGTCGCTTTCCGGCGACGAGCCACCGACCGTCACCGACTCGGTTTCCGACGACACGCTGCTCGATAGCCCCGGAGATGTCGACGACGATCCGACAGCGACCACGGGTGTAGACTCCGGCGCGACACCTGGTGAACTCGTGGTCGTGTGCGGGCTCCCCGGCGTCGGCAAGACGACGGTCGCGAAACGTATCGCAAACCACGTTGATGCCGAGATTCTTCGAACCGACGTGATCCGAAAGGAGCTCTTTCCCAACCCGACGTACGCCGACGAGGAGACCGAAGCGGTGTACGCGGAACTGATAGCGCGTGCCCGCGACCGTGTCACCGACGGCGACGCGGTCGTGCTCGATGCCACGTTCGCGGACGCACGCTTCCGCGAGGACGTTCGACAGATGGCGCAGGCCGCCGCGGCGGGATTCGAACTCGTGAAAGTCGAGTGTGCAGAGTCAGTCGTGAAACGACGGATCGAGCGACGCGATGGGATCAGCGACGCGGACTTCGACATTCACCTCCGATTTAAGCAGCTGTTCGACGGAATCGACGCCGACCACCGGGTCGTCGACAACTCCGGCGGGGAGACCGCGACGTTCGATCAGGTCGACGACGTGTTCGGGTGAGCAGACGCGACGTCGAGTTCCGATCCCGTCTCGATAGCGCGTGGTGTCGCGTCGGCTCACGTCCCCCTCACGGCTCGCTCCTGTCATCGACGATACGCATATTCGTACGGAAGCGCCGACGGGAGTGTGGCGTTCCTCCACCAGACTGGATCCGTGTCGAACGTGTGCACGCGTCTCCAATCACTTATACGCCCGCCCGACTATTGTTCGCTTGTGAGCGAAGAATCCGGGCGTCGGAACCTCCGAATGCCCTCAGACGACGAAGTGTTCGCCGTCGTGACCGAACACCTCGGCGGCAATCACGTCCGCCTGCGCTGTGTGGACGGAAAAGAGCGGCTGGGCCGCATTCCGGGCCGCATGAAGTACCGAACGTGGATCAACGAAGGCGACGTCGTCCTCGCCGAACCGTGGTCGTGGCAAGACGAGAAGGCCAACGTCGAGTGGCGGTACGACGAGGACGACGCCGATCAACTGCGGCGCGAAGGCCACATCCAGTAACGACGCGAGTGAGGCGTCGAGAGACGGACGCTTCTTCGGAGAGGACTCGAGAGTCCCTCTCGTCGGCCGCCGGAGTGACCCGGTCGCTGTCGGTGAGCGGTGATCGGTACCTGCGGCTCGAGTGGTTCGTGTCACGAATCGGCACGAACTGGATTCACGCATCGTCGTGCGGTGCGGATCGGAACGTCGACGCCTCGCGCTGGACCGTATGTTTCAGCACACCGCGAGAGAACTGCACCGTCCGGGAATTGAACCCGGGCTATTAGCTTGGGAAGCTAATGTCCTACCACTGGACCAACGGTGCGCAGTTGAGCGTATCCGACCGTCACACTTCAACGTAGCGTTTCGCTGCCTGGATTTGGGTCGGCGGTCGTGACTGCTGTTGTCTGTCACGCTCGCTCCCACAGCGTTAACTCCGGTCCGACGCAGGGAGTGATATGGCAGAAGACACCTCGCCCGGGGCAGCCGACCGCGACGCCGACGTGAAGCCAGTCGAACGGGGGGCCGGCAGCCGTGAGCCGACCGCCGTCGAACACGACCCGGACGCGGTTGATCGCGTCCGTGAGGCCCGTGAGCGACTTGCTCCCGCGATTGGACGGGCGTGGACCGACGACACCCCGTGGCAGTTCCTCACCGACCTCACCGCGATTGGGAGCCGGATGGCGGGCAGCGAGGGCGAGCGACGCGCGGCCGAACTCGTCGCCGACGCGTTCGAGCGGGCGGGGCTTCACGACGTCCGGACCGACACGTTCGAGTTGGCGGCGTGGGAGCGGGGGGACGCAGACCTATGTGTGACGACGCCGGGGCGCGGTGGCCGTGAGCACTCCCGGTCGTTCGAGGCGATCGCGCTCCCGTACTCGCCTGCCGACACCGTCTCCGGCTCACTCGTCGATGTCGGGTATGGCACGCCAGCGGAGATCGACGCCGCGGACGTCGACGGACGGATCGTGGTCGCGTCGACGACGACTCCGTCTGGCACCCGGTTCGTTCACCGGATGGAGAAGTTCGGCTACGCGGTCGATGCCGGAGCGGTCGGGTTCGTCTTCGTCAACCACCTCGACGGCCAGCTTCCGCCGACCGGCTCGCTCACCTTCGGCGAAGTGGCCGCCGCACCAGCCGTCGGTGTCTCCGCAGAGACCGGTGAGTGGCTCCGCGAGTACGCTACGAACGCAGCTGGACCGACCGCGAGCGTCGATCTCTCGGTCGACGCAGAGACGCGTCCGGGTGAGTCACGAAATGTGATCGGCCGGGTCGGTCCCGACACCGACGACCGACTCCTGCTTCTCGCTCACTACGACGGCCACGACATCGCCGAGGGTGCACTCGACAACGGCTGTGGGATCGCGACCGTCGTGCGTGCGGCGGAACTACTGGCAGACGCGAGCGGTGTCGACACGAACCAAGCCACTGACACGCGCGCCGACCACGAGTCGCTTCTATCGATCGGTGTCGATGTCGTTGCCGTCGGCTGTGAGGAAGTCGGGCTACTCGGGGCGGAACACCTCTCACGCCGCACGGATCTCGACGCGGTCCGTGGTGTGGTCAACGTCGACGGCGCGGGGCGATTCCGGGATCTGGTGGCGATGACCCACACGTCCGCGACTGCCGCGTCGGTCGCGAACGCCGTCTCGACCGCGACTCGGCAGCCGATCGAAATCGAACCGGAGCCCCACCCGTTCTCCGATCAGTGGCCGTTCGTTCGGCAAGGGGTGCCCGCGCTCCAGTTACACAGCGACTCCGGCGAACGAGGGCGCGGCTGGGGGCACACCCACGCCGACACCCGGGATAAAGTCGACGATCGAAACATCCGTGAGCACGCCGCGTTGACCGCGCTCCTCGTCACGGAGTTCACGGCCGCGGATCGGAATCCGGGACGACTGGATACGGATGCATTGACTGCTGCCTTCCGCGATGCCGGATTCGAGACGGGGATGCGCGCGGCGGATCTCTGGCCGCCCCACTGGGAGTGAGGTCTGCTCCGACTGGTCTCCGCCCTCGACGGGGTCACTCTCGTGTTCGACCCGTCGGCATCGTGGGCATCGGCGGTACGGAGCGTTTGTGCTCGGTCGAACGGTATCGATCGAGGAGGCGGGAGACCACCGCCGTGTCGACCGCCATCCCGTCCTCGCTCAGAGAGCGGACGCACTCGGCGACGGCCGTGGAATCGACATCTTCGTCGACCGTGACGCCGCCGATTCCCTCGTCTATCACGGCCCGGAGCACCGCGTCGATCACCTCGTAGGGAGCACCGAGGTCGTCGACGTCCCGCTGTCCGACGAGAATGCCTGCGGTCGGTGGCTTCTCGACCACGAACTCCGGCACGCCCAGTTCGTCGGCGAGGAGTCGGACCTCGGTCTTGTATAGGTGGCCGATCGGGAGGAGGTCAGCCGCGCCGTCGCCGTATTTCGTCACGTATCCGAGCAGCCGCTCGCTTCGGTTGCTCGTTCCACAGACGAGTCGGTTCGTCGCGTTCGCGGCGAGGTACGCCATCGTCATGCGCAGCCGTGCGATGGCGTTTCCCGTGAGCACCGGTTCGTCGTGGAGGTCGAACCGGTCGGGAGCGACGCTTCCGAGCGCGGCGAACAACGGCTGGAGGTGGATCGTGTCGTACTCGATTTCGAGTGCCTCTGCCAGCCCCTCGGCGTCCCGCGCGTGTAACGTCCCGGCTTTATTACATGGCAGTATCAGACCGTACACACGGTCGGGGCCGAGTGCTTCGACCGCGGCTGCGGCGACCACCGTCGAGTCGAGTCCGCCGCTCATGTTGACGACGACGCCGTTCGCTGCTGCATCTGTGACTGAGTTCTGGAGAAACGACGTGACCCGCTCTCGCTCCGTCGCAGGGTCCGCGAGGGCAGTCGAGTCGCTCGCCGTCTCCCGTGAGTCGTGGCGCGTATCCGTGGCGTCGTGGTCAGCGTCTCGCGAGTCCGTGTGCGTGGAGGTGTTCATCACGTTCACACGTCCCGAATCGACGCGTAAATACGCTCCGTGGGTATCATATAAGGAAATCTGCGACCTCGAGTCGGCCGTCAGCGGTTGGGTCACGCGTCACGTCCCGACTGATCACCGATCCCCCGAATATACCGAAGAACACCCAAACAGGGACCTCACTGAGAGAGAAACCGGACGCACGTCTCGTGCACGACAGAATGTTACATAATTGGGATCAACTGGCTGTTCACTACCGCGTCTAAGAATATAAGGAGTTTATAACCTAACGTTTATACACTAATATTCCGGATGTGTGTGTATGTCCATGCTACAGTTGAGCGCAAGTCAGGAACGAATCCTTACGTCGCTCGTGAATCTCGCAGACGACGAGGAGAGCGTCATCTCAGGTCGAGAGATCGCAGATAGCGTCGATCGGAACCCGGGGACGGTTCGGAATCGGATGCAAAGTCTCCGTGCGTTGGACCTCGTCGAAGGTGTCGCCGGACCGGAGGGCGGATACAAGCCGACAGAACGGGCCTACGAGGTCCTCGGGTTAGAGCGTCTGCGTGACCCGGAGCGCGTCCCTGTCGAGCGAGGGGGAACGCCCGTGGAGGGCGTAACCGTCCGTGAGATCGACCTCTCCAGTGTCAACAACCCAGAACTGTGCCGCGCCGAGGTGGTCTTGCACGGCTCTGTGCGCCCGTTCGAAGGCGGTGATCGGATTACTGTCGGTCCCACGCCGACCGCCGGGTTACAGCTCTCGGGGGTCGTCGACGCGGCGGACATCGAAGGGAACTCGCTCATGATCCGTGTCGACTCGATGGAGACTGCAACGGGCGTCACTCCGAGTCCGTCGGCGAGCGACTGACGGGGGTCTCATCGCCCGCCTGCGACAGGCCGTCCGCCGGTCAGTTAGCCGAACGGTCCCACCGCTCGAAGCCGGTCACGGACCGCCATCGTCGCCGCGGCGGCATGACGCGCCTCACGGTATCGCTCTTCGAATGCCGCGAGCGCACTCACGACAGCCTCCTCGTCGACTGCGAACTCGACATCGTCGTACGCGACGTTCCACAACACCAGCGGCTCCGGGGGTGCCGGGCCGATGCCGTGTTCACCCGGCACCGGCTCGTCGGCGAGCAACCGGTCCACGAACGCCGGCTCCACCGCACCCCGGCCAACACGCTCGACGACCGCCACGATCCGTCGCACGAGCGCGCGGGAGAACCCGCCCGCACCGACCTCGATCACGAGTAGGTCCGCCGCCCGCGTCGCCGACGCCTCGAGGGTCCGGACCGTCCCGTTCGTGTCCGTGGTGAGGTTGTGGAAGTCCTGTTCGCCGGAGAGGCGACGAAGCGCTTCCTCCACGGCGTCGTCGTCGACGACACGCTCGGCTCGTGGATCCCGTCGGCGGCTGGTGTCGTCGGCCCCTCCGTCAGCGGAGGCCACTGTGTCGCTCGTCTTCGCCGGCGCGTAGAGGTGATACCGGTACGTCCGGCGTGTCGCGTGGTGTGTGGCGTGGAACTCGTCTGAGACGTCGGCGGCGGCCCACACGCGGATCGATCCCGGAAGGGGGCCGTTGAACGCACGCGGGGTGAGCCACGGCGGAGCGTCGAACGCGATCGTCTGTGCCACGGCTGAGACTCCCGCGTCGGTTCTGCCGGCCGCAGCGTACCCAGAGGGTGTCGCGTGGGTCGCTCCGTCTCCCCGGTCGACGATTCCGTGCTCGGCGAGCGCTCGCAACAGCGTTCCCTCGACGGTTCTCGCGTGGGGCTGTCGCTGGAATCCCGCGTACGCACGACCGTCGTACGCCACCCGAAACGCCCGTCTCGTCGCCGCAGATTCGTCCGTCACGCTTCGTTCGTCGGCATCGGCACCGTGACCACCGGGACGGGGGAGATCCGCACGATCTTCTCCGTCACGCTCCCGAGCAGGACCCGCTGGAGGCCGGTTCGCGTGTGTGTCGGCATGACGACGATATCAGCGCCGGTGTCCTCGATGGCGTTTTTAATAACTTGCAGGGGCTCGCCGTGAATCACGTGTCCAACAACGTCGATTCCGACGTCTTCCAGCTCTGCAGCTACCGTCTCGACTCGTCGCTCTGCGCCCTTCTCGACTCGGTCGGAGAGCGACGAGACGCTCGGGCCGCTCAGCGTGTGTTCGAGCGTATCGACCGCGCTCACGACGTGGACTGTGGCGTCGTATCGCTCCGCGAGGCTTCGAGCGTGAGGGATCGCCGCGTTGGCTGCGCTGCTAGGGGCGACCGGGAGCAGGATGTCGTCGTACATACTCGACCGTGACACGCCGGGTGCAAAACCGTACCGGCGGTGTCACCCGGCTCACAGCCCAAGCGAATCGAGGAGATCGAACCCGTGACCGGTGTATCCAACCAGTTTGAACCCGAGGTAGATGCCCACGATCGCCATCACGCCCGGCAGTTCGGGGGGTGCGGGGATCGGAACGCGGAGGAACGCAAACAGCATCCCGACCGTCACGCCGACGACGGTTGCGGCGACGGTCACCGTCAACGTCGAACTCATGGTCCGACTGCGTCCCGTCGGCTGATAAGAACGCCGTTCTCGAACAGGGTCTCACGCCAGCAGCGGATCCACGGCATTGGTCTCACGGCGGCGGTCAGAGCGAGGGGCACACCCTCGATCCGCCAGTTTCACCGCCGCAGTCCACCCTGCTCTTTGATCCGCATGATGTGGCGAACGTTGAGGTAGATCTCTTCCGGCGAGGTCTCCTCGTCGGGGTCGTACAGGTCGGAGACGCGATAGAGAATCGCCGACAGCTGTTTGCTCTCGTCGCTCTCACCGCGAACGTCGGCGGCAATCTCGCGCAAGAACTCACGGCGTTCCGCATCGGGATCGAACCCCGCTGATCCAGCATCTTCTGGGACGACCGGGTCGATGCCGGCGGCTTCGAGAGCGTCCCCGGACTCGTCTACCGATGTCTCCGGGTTCGACGCTGTGGCACGTTGCCCTCCGCGAGTAGGAGACGCTCTCTTGTCATCAGCCCCCCCTTCGGTCTCGGGTTGCTCCTCGGTGTCGGACCGCTCTCCGGGGCGAGCCGGGTCGTCGTCCGCTCCGGTCATCGGCTCTCACTCACCTCCCGCCGCCGCACCACGCCGGCGTTGTTCGCCACGTTCTCGACGAGCACTCGAAACGCGTCGGCGGTGTCTCCCTCGCCGAGCACGACCGGCGCGCCGTCGTCGCCGCCGGTTCGCACGTCGGGATCGAGCGGGATCCCGCCGAGAAACGGGAGCTCGTGGTCGGCGGCAAGCGCCTTTCCGCCGCCAGACCCGAATATCTCGTGGAAGCCACCGCAGTCGGGACAGCTGAAGCCGGCCATGTTCTCCGCGATTCCGAGCACGTTCGTGTCGTGTTTGCCGAACATTCGCAGCCCCTTTACCGCGTCGTCGAGCGCGACCTCTTGTGGCGTCGTGACGATCACCGCACCCGTCAGCGGCAGCGTCTGGAGGATGGTGAGCTGGGTGTCGCCGGTCCCCGGCGGGAGGTCCATCACGAGGTAGTCGAGGTCGCCCCACTCAACGTCCTCGACCAGCTGCGTGATGATCTTATGAACCATCGGCCCACGCCAGATTACGGGGTCGTCCTCGCCGGTGAGAAAGTCCATACTCATCAGTTTCACTCCGTACCGCTCGGGAGGCACGATCGTCTCGCCGTCGGTCTGTGGTCGCTCCTCGGCGGCCACCATCCGGGGGACGTTCGGTCCGTACACGTCGGCATCGAACAGCCCGACCCGTGCGCCGAGTGCCGAGAGCCCGGCAGCGAGGTTCACCGCCACTGTCGACTTCCCGACGCCGCCTTTTCCGGAGGCGACTGCGATTACGTTCTCGACCCCGGGGAGTACCTGCTCGGCGGTGTCGAGCGTCTCTGGGATCCGTGCCGACAGATCGACCGTCACTCCGGTGTCCGCGAGAGCCGCCCGTACGTCGTCCGCGATAGTGGACTCGTGCGGCGAGAACGGCGCGCCGAGCGCGAGTGAGATCTGTGCGGTCTCGTCTGTAACCGTCACGTCGTTCACGAGCCCCAGCGACACGATATCGTCGCCGAGATCCGGGTCCCGGACCTCGCGGAGGCGATCGCGTACCTCGGTGTCGTCCATACGTGGATCGAGACGCGAGACGTGAATAAGCGTTCCT
>JARVCL010000115.1:0-9419 GCA_040405695.1 Halorubrum sp.
AACTCGTGTACGACCCCGTAGAACCGGGTGAGTCACCTGTCGGTGCGGTTCAGGTCGACGCCCTCGCCGAGTCGGGACTCCTCGCGCAGCCAGAGTTTCAGCAGTTCTTCGTCGTCTCTGCCGTCGTCGGCGGTGTCGCCGGGGTCTTGGCGATGCGCCACTACGACCTCATCATCTCGCTCGCGCTGACCGGTCTCGGCGCGGGTATCCTCGCCACCGCGTATCCCGTCTGGCGTGCGGTCGCCGACGGAGCGTCGATTACCCTCGCTGGACAGGCAGACCTGTCGGTCGCTGTCTTCGGCCTATTACTGCTCGTGGGCGTCGCCGTCCAGTACCTCCGTCACGGGCGGAGCAGTCATCTCTTCGGCTGACCGCTCGGCCGAACCGCAGCCTGCATCTCCATTCCCGGCTGGTGTGCCCTCCGTCGTATCATACCACTCCACTGTTTCGAGTGTCGCTACGACTCCGGCCGTGCCCTCTCGGCGCGAATCGAAACGTCGATTCGGTTTGCTAGCACGTCTAGTGACCCCATGAATCCGCTGTCTTCTACGAGCAAACTGGTCCTCTCGTCCATGCCCTCTCATTGCCAAGAGATCACTTCAATGTACGTCTCGGCGATGACACGCGTAGAGTCGTTCGCTCCCACATGGAGTCGGCGTCTCTGGGCACGCTCGGCCGGTCTCGCCGAAGGCTTATACGGGCCAGTCCCCTGTCAGTAATAATGAGACGGAACTCGGACGACGAGGACCGATTCGGTGGTGGGTTCGATGGGATCGAGGACCTGCTGTCCGGAACGACCGACGACGCCGCAGTCGACGTTCACGAGTACGACGAAGAGATTAGGGTGGTTGCAGACGTCCCTCACGCTGTATCGGACGACATCACTGTCCAGTGTGACGGGCGAACCGCAGCGATTCACGTGGCGAGTGAACCACGACCGTTCGTTGCACGCGTCGAACTCCCGTCTTACGTCGATGACACCTCTGGGGAAACGCAGTTCAACAACGGTATCTTCGAAGTGACCTTCGACCGCGATACTGACCCCGCGGACATCGGGTTCCATTGAGTCAGTCGTACCGAAGGGTGGCGTTCACGGACGATCGAAGACATCACAGCTCGTCAGCCGTGCTGACATGCATTCCGACGAACTCCCACCGATCCGACGACTCCGTCAGCGTCCCGCTCCATCGTGTGTCGAACTCGTAACGCTCTCCCGATTCCGTACTGGTCCACCCCATCGACACGGTGTCACTGAACCAGGCGTGAGTCCCGCGCTCACAGACTCGAAGCGCGTGACTGGTTACGGTCCACTTGGTCGTCGTCTCTGTCTGGCTCCGGAGGCCGGTTCGGATCTGCTCGCTCCCGACGAGACGCTCCGAGATGCCGAACTTCACGAACGCGTCCTCGCCACCGTGCTCCGCGGCGAAGTACGGGGCGAGCGGGTCACCAGTTTGCAGCGCGTCGTAGTACTCTCTGACGGTCGATCGAGCATCCATGTGACAGAAAAGGAGTCCACCAATCAAGTGTTCACGGGTCGTGTGTAAGGCCGAAGTTCCCCGATTCTTCGGTGTGCAGGCGCGTTTCGACCGTGTCCCATCGCCGGGTATCGTCGGTCGTGACCCAGCGGCTCACGTGCATCCGCGTCGACGAGCGACGCGTCCGAATCGTGGGATGCTCTCCCCGATAGCGCGGTCAGGCGGTCACCTGCCACGGCTTCGCTACAACGCGGGTGAACGCTCGTTCGCGCCACGGCAGCACGAGACTCATCATCGCTCGGGACGTTCACCTTTTGCTTGTACGGACACTATCGTCCGGTATCCATGAAACGAAACGTTGGTCGCGTGGACGCCACAGCCAGAGTCATCGGCGGAGTCGCTCTCGTCATCTTCGCGGTGCTCGTTGCCGTCGAGCAATTGACCCTCCCCGCTTTTTCTGCGCTCGCAGTCGCTGTCGCCGGGGTCGTATTAGTCGTCGAAGGAGCGACCCGCCGGTGTCTGTTGTACAGCGCGCTCGGGATCGACCGCTGTCCAGTGGATTGATCCGGGGAGATCGGCCTCGACTCTCAGTGGCCGTAGCCGTGAACGCGTTCGAGTCGCCTGCACGTTTACCGAATCGCTGCATCATCGCGCGTAATGAGCCGGTGTGACCGTTCGTTTGTTGCGATCCCGACCTGTGCGATGCGGTGATGGATCGATCGGAACTGGCTGAGACGCGATTCAAACGCGTCGTCGCTGGCGGCGAATGACGTCGACCCCTGGCCGACCGTCGCGCCACCACGTCGTCACGCCGACGGCGACTATCATCACCTCGAACCAGAGCGTCGTAACCTCGACCCCGCCGACGGTCCCAACGACTTTGACGCCGGAGTACGCTGGCATATCGGTCACCGGCCAGAGCAGGAACCCGAGTTCGTGAACGTCTCCGGATATCACGTGCCACGGAACATCGGCTGCGATATGTGACACGTATCCGATCGCGAACGCGATACCGAGATCCTGACGTCCTCGCCGTCGTGCGACGGCCCCGGCGACACCGACGAGGACAGCACCTCCGAACAAGGAGTGTCCGATCGTTCGCCCGACTGGCGTCAACCCGACGAGCCACAGCGGGTGGTCGATCAGATCCGGGAGGATCGCGGCAAACACGGCGACGACCGACGGGTCACCCTGTGGGTGATCTTCCCGCTGGAGGCGGGTGTATCCTGTATAGCAGAGATACCCAACGAACGGATGTACAACTGGGTGCATCGGGGGTGTACTGGACGCTGTTCTGTCGAAACCGTAAGTGTTCGTGTGCTGTGCCGGAGCTCCGTACGCGCGTGGACTCACCGCCGCCAGGCGTCCGGCGGGTAGGGGAACACAGTCAAATCGAACAGCCCCCAACGATGTCTCATGGTCGAAACGAACGTCGGCGGTCGCGACCGTCTCGTCCGCGCAGTTCTCGCCGCTGTACTAACCGTGGTTGCGGTGAACACGCTCCGTACAGGGCGACGCAAGACCGGGTTGCTAGCGCTCCTCGGGGCGATCGGATTCGGATTCAACGCCACGGCGTGCTTCTGTGGAATGAACGAGGCGCTGAGAATCGACACCACGAGCGAGGAGTAGGGAGTCGTTCGCCGGTCGCGTCTCCCTGTGTGCCCGCCCACACGAGAGAGCCTCTGCTCGCGTCTGGGTCGAGGGTCGCCGCGTCGCTGGGGCCGTCTCGACGGCCCCCTTCGGACGGCCAGCAACGGGCGGTGACCGTACTCTCTCCAGGGGACACGCCACACACCGAGAGTGAAAACGGCGGACGAACAGCACGTCACAACTGAAACTACGGTATTATATGTGTTGCGCGCGGATCTGAAGCCATGAGCGTTGCATTCGATTTCGACACCGACGTGACGGTGGTAACAGGTGCGTCTGGCGCGCTGGGCAGCGCGACTGTCGAGCGATTCCGTGCGGCGGGGGCGACCGTCGCCGCAGTGGATCTCCGGCCGCCAGACGACGACGAGTCACTCCTCGACCCCGACGACGGAACGAGTTTTTATGAGGCGGATCTCACCGACGAGTCTGAGGTCGAGCGCGTCATCGGTCAGATTATCGAAGAGCACGGTCGTATCGACCATCTGATCAACGTCGCCGGAACGTGGCGCGGCGGTGACCCAATCCACGAGACAGATGCCGACCTGTTCGACTTCCTGTTCGATGTCAACCTCAAGACGATGTTTCTGACGAGCAAGCACGCGATCCCGCACCTTCGAGAAACTGACGGAACCGTGGTGTCGATTTCGGCTCGGTCCTCGCTTTCGGGCGGTACCGGAGACGGAATCTATCGTGCAACGAAGGCCGGTGTGCGATTGCTGACCGAGACGATCGCTGCGGAGAACCAGGGTGTCGTCCGAGCGAACGCCGTGTTGCCGAGCGTCCTCGACACGCCGATGAACCGCGAGATGATGACCCCAAGTGACGACTGGGTAGCTCCGGCCGACGTCGCATCGACGATTCTCGTCTTGTGTTCGGACGCCACGAGCGTGACGAGCGGCGCGGCGGTGCCCGTCTACGGCGAGGCCTGACACACACGATACGCACGCCAATAACCGAGTCCCTGAGCCCGACCCCGGACGAGCGTATCGCGGTTGCACAGTGTCCCCCGTCGTGACGAGTCGGCGCGAGTGGGGGCCGAATCAGTCGTCGAGCAGTGACTCGTACCGGGTTCCTGTTTGTTTCAGCTTCTCGGTCGTGTCGAGTCGCTCGTAGGGTGCGGGGACGTACTCGTTTGCGAGCTCCGTTATCCACTCGTCGACCTGTTTGGGGTCACGTCCGTGGATCATCGTGAAGAGATTGTACTCCCACCCGCGATCCGGCCGTCGTGGCCTGTGGTAACACTTCGTCACGTACGGTCTCGATCCGGCGCGTGTCCCGCATCGGTCGAGTTCGTCGTCCGGAACGTCCCAGGCGACCATGCAGTTGTGCCGAAATCCAGCGGTACGGTGACTAACGACGACTCCGATGCGCTTGATGAAGCCATCCGAACGCAGCGTCTCGATACTCGACACCACGGTCGCCACGTCGAGTTCGAGGTCCGCTGCGAGTGTTCTGTAAGGCGACTCTGAGAGCGGAATGCCGTCCTGAATCGCTTCGAGGACCGCCCGCTCGACACTCGACAACTCCCGACTCGAGAGGGGCTCCGACTGACCCCGCTGGTGATCAGATTCGATGCCGGTCTGTGGATTCGTTCCGTCGGCCGACCTGCGAGCCGCAGAGACGACAGCGGATCCCGAGGAGGGCCGGTCGTCGTTCACGATGGGGAACTGGAGGTCGAGGCAGTACTCCCGCCGCTTGGGTAGCACCACCGGTTCGTAGCCGGATCGAGTCGCAATCTCCGCGAGCAGATTGTCCCGCTTCTGTCGCGTCGACGCCGTGAGAACGAACCACATGTTCAGCTCGTGATCACGACGATAGTTGTGGCTAACCTGCGGATACCCGTTCACGATGGCGGCCACGTCTGAGAACGCTTCGGCAGGAACGCTGAGGGCCGCTAGCGTCGAGGAGCCGATAACGGACGGATCGAGGACCGGCCCGACGCGGCGGACGATACCGGTCTCAGCGTGGCTCCGAAGACGTTCGAGCACATCTTCCGTGTCTGTTTCCAGCTCTTCGGCGAGGACGTCGAACGGTGCGGTACGAACCGGAAACCCGGACTGGTACTCGTCGAGTAACGCTGCGTCGATCTCGTCGAGACCATCCCGCCATCCGTTGGAATGTTCGGTCATGTCGAGATTGGCGGCTCGTCCACCCGTATCGACCGCTACCGAATAGTCGTAACGGTCGTTTGCAGGTTGTTGGACCGCCACCAGTTTCGTTCGCATCAGTGATTCGGCGTCGATCGCCCCGAGACGTTTTCACAGCCACAATGAGCGTGCAGACGGAAGTCAATCTGACACATATCCTGATAAACCCGAGCGTTTACGTCGACACATTCCAATCTCGTACCGTCCCAATATGGTCTCCAGTGACTCCCGGTCGGTCGGCGAACTCGAACGGCGCATCGAAGCGTTCGACGCGACGGAACCAGACGAGATGACCGCAGACGAGTTGGCGCAGTTGACCGACGCGCTCGTCGCGCTCGCCGACGCGTACGGCAATCAGGGGGCGTTCGATGCGGAAGCAAAGATGATCGCACGACTGGATCGGCTCCGCCAGACCGACCAAGACGACACCGTCGTACACCTCGCGAACGCCCTCGCGAACGCGACGAGCGTTCGGGGGCGCGAGGATGTCTACGAGACCACCATCGACCCCGATCGGCTCGATGCGTACCGAGAGCGGGTCGAGACGCTGTACGAGCACCGCTCCGAGCCAGCTGTCGCCGCACCGCTGGCCCGGGCGACAGTCGAGACGATCCACGCGAACGCGAAAGGAGGCCGTCGCGATTCGATCGGCCCGCTCACAGAGCGACTCGAACAGGTGTACACAGCTCATCCAGAGCCGGACATCGCCGCGTCCCTGTCACGGGCGTACGCACACGCAGAACGGTACCACTCTGCGAACGACGCTCAGCTGGATGGGCCCCTAACTGAGGCTGATGTGCCCCCCGACCGGGTTGCCCGTGTAGAGGAGTTGTACGCGGACCATCCGGACGGGGAGGTCGCTGCAGGACTCGCCGGTATCCTTGCTAGACGGACGACAGCGGACGCTGAGCGGACCGACGTGGACACCATCGCGGAACGGATCGGCCGGATCGAGGCGCTTGCAGACCGCCATCCAGCACAGGCGGATCTGATCCGTCGCTGGCTGGCCGTTGCAACCGCGAACGCCACACGGGCGAGCTTCGACGCGGCCGACCCGTCCCGGGTCGAGCACTGGGCGAGCGTCACCTTCGACCACCACGAGACACTGTCGACGCCGTCGACTGCGACGTGGGCTGCGATGGCGACGTTCTTCTCTGCACGGGCATCGTTCTTCGACGGCGACGTCGAGGCGGGGGAAACGAAACTCGAGCGTCTCGCAACGCTCGAACGCAGATACGACAACCCCGTCTTCGCGCAGTGGCTCGCTCGTTCGATGTTCGATGCGGCCCGGAGCTACGTGGAAACGAATCACCCCGAGCGCGCCCGATCGATGGTCGACGACCTCGCCGCGTTCGCGGTCGGTCACGAGGATCGCGACGAGATAGAAGCCGGACTGGAGGCACTTCTATCACACGCGCCACACGTGTTCGACGTGACTACGCTCGACAACGTCGGTGACGGTGTCGAGGAGTTGTCCGGTGAGACGAGCGATGGAAGCGGAAGCGACGCTGACGGGGCGAGTGTGACCGACTCGACAGCGCCGACGACCACCCCGACCGTGGAGTCCGCAGGCGTCCATAGGGGTGGAGACGGAGCACCGAACGCGTCTACTCCCGACGCCAGTGCGGCACACGATCCGAGGCCGCCCGAGACGCGCCGCATGGCGGATTCGGACGTGACCGCAGACGCCACGACGACGTCGGATGAAAGGCTGACCAACGACGCGACCGGCGGGTCAACAGCGCCCGGCTGTGGGAACTGTGGTGACGATGGGTGTGGAAACTGTGGGTCCGCCCCCGACCTCAAACCTCCGGCTTCAGGGCCCACACTTGCCCTCGCTGGTGCCGCCGTTGTTCTTGTCAGCCTCTCGGTTCTTTACACGCTGTATCGGACGCAGCGTGCCGTTCGAAAGGCGCTCAGAGACCTGTAACGCCGCTTCGTCTGTCTGTTCGAACGGGTGAGCGCTGTGGCTGCGGTAGCTCTCGGTCGTCACGGCCGAGATGCGGTTTCGCCGACGTCAGGTCGTCTCGCATTCTTTTCACGATCGAGCTGTTTCTTATTCTCTTCGAGCGGAACGCGCTCGTTTGCCACCACGCTTTTGGGTATCCATCACGAATGTTGCATATGGATGTCGAAACGGCACTGACCAACGTGTGCGACCAGCAGTATCCAGTTGCGTTCAGCACCGTCGTCGAAGAGTGTGGGGAAGCGGTCGTCGAGTTCCCGAATGGCGAAACGACCCCGCTCGTGGAGGTCCTCGAACTGGTCGAAGACGAGCCCGAGGTCTTCCATTCCGAGGCCGAACTGGAGAAGTTCGTCACGTCCTTACTGCCCGAAGATGCCGTCGGTCGTCAAGGGTACGACGACCGCGGACGGGTCGCCACAGAGTCCGACGAGACCTCGTTCTGACCGGGTCTCGACTCCCGCCCAATATACTATCATCGCTCTGTCGATACACGGCCCGGCAGACCCAGGTATCGAACCACACAGCCGAGCTGGCGGCCCCGTCGCTCCCTGCACGACACGTTCTCCTGACACGATCGGAACTGTGCGTGGTGGTGCGGGTCGCTTCCGAAACCTCGTATTCACCGACGAGCGTGACTCCGGTCACTTCACGACCCACCACATCGCCCCCAAGAGCACACCGAGACCCCCGCCGGTGACGAGGGCGATGTAACGAATATCGATCAAAATCGCCTCGAACGGATGGTAGATCGTGATGCCGGCGCCGTACATTGCGTCGATGGTGCCAGGGAACAGTCCGCCGATCACGAGTGGCACGAGTGGCACGAACACAGCGAGCGTCCCGAAGACCTGGAAGTACATGTAGATGTCCTCGATTCGGAGCCGCTTTTTGATCTCTTCTCTCGTCAGTGAGGACGCCGTCTGCCGGTCGCGGACGAGTTTCAACATGTAGAGTCCGACGCCGAACGTGCTCAGGTTCCCGAAGAGGATCGCGATGCCTGCGGCCATGCTCATCGATTCCGCGAAGATCGCTACCTCGGTGACCTCACGGATGTAGTCACGGCGGAAGTGCACTGCCGGCGCGGCCAACGTCGAGGCCAGAAGCGTTCCCACGGTGAGTATCATCTTCGATCTGATCGAGATGTCGAAGGCGAGACCGATCTCCGATCTGACCTCGCTGTACGTGTGCTCCGGCATGCTCTCGGGTTGGGGCGACGCGTATATACGCTCTTAGGATTCGACTGGGGTGACCCGTGGACCGCCGGCCGTCTCGAATCAGTGTGCTGGTGAGTCGACCGTCTCACCCGAAACGCGTCGATACACCGGTCCGGCGAGCAACAGCGCACCGATGAGCCCCAGCACGGCAACGAACGCGGGGTCGGCGACAGACAGTTGGTCGCGAGCGAGTCGGTCGACCGAGACGCCGATAGCGACTCCGGCGATCACCCACGGGAACTCACCGATCGCGGTTCCGAGAAGAAACGGTGGGAGTCGGACACGAGAGACCCCGGCCGCGACCGAAACGGCATCGGCCGGGACCGGGAGGAATCGGGTGGCGGCGACCGCGCGAACGCCGCCCGCCTCGGCCACGAACCGGTCGGCCGTTTCGGTGACACGCGAGAGGGTCCGAGATCCGTCGGTCAGTCGGACTCGTCCGACTCTGGCGAGCCAGTAGGGCGGCAGTGCCGTCGTCGTGAGTAGCAGTGCTGCGAGCGGAACGCCAGGCCACCCGTATCCGAACCCGACCACGACCGCGAGCAGCGTCGTGGGCCACGCCAGAAACGGGCGCACGGCCGTGAGACCGATCAAGAGCAGCCCGAACCTGACGGGATCTGCTGCGATCCACTCGACTGTCCCCAGTGTCGTGTCTGGAGAGACGAGCCAGGCGGCGACGACCGCGACCGCGGCGACGACACCACCGACGACGTACCGACGGTTCACGGCGATGAGAGGTAAGTGGCGGGTAAACGCCTTGTGGAGATCATCGATCGAGATCCTCCGCCTCGACGAACGCGTCACGAAACTCCGGAGGAAGGTGTCGACGTTGCCACTCGCGGATCGCGGACTCGGACAATCTGCTCGCCCAGATGGAGCAGACGAGCACGAACGCCGACAGGCCGGGCACGAACAGAGCGGCGGCGTCGACGAACAGACCGATATCGACGAAGAACCAAGCGATCCG
>JARVCL010000116.1:0-9403 GCA_040405695.1 Halorubrum sp.
TCCGGCCGCCCCGTTTCGAGGAGTGCCGGGTTAGCTGCGCCAAAGCCGCTGACGACCACGTCGTATCCCCAGTTCGTCTGGTCCGGACGCGTGATCCCGACGGTCACGTGCTCGGTGTCGCAGTCGCGGTCGAACGCCGAAATCGGGTCGACGGCCGTGGACGAACCACTTCGCACGTCGCCGGGTTCAGCGGTCCTCTCGGACTCGCCGAGGTCGTACTTTGCCCCTGGCCGCCAGTACCACTGTCGTCCGTACGCCTGTGTTAGCGGCTCGACCGGCATCAGCTGAATCGCGTCGTACCCGGCGTAGTTGCGTTCGTGCGGATCGAGCGGCTCATCGGAGCGGAGCTTCCGCCCGATCCGACGTAGGCGATTCGCGAGCGCACCGAGCGATCCCGCCGCCGTCGACGTTCCCGGATGGACTTCTACCATACTCGTCGCTGGGTCGATCCGGGGAAGTCCGTCGTCGGTCGTCGTCGAGACCGCCTCGGTGTCCGTTCCCAGTGAGGTGAAGTGCTCGCGGTCTGGTCGAGTCGCATTCAGCCGATCCCAGTCGTACACCTCTGCCGGCGCGAAGACACCGAACGGGACCGAGTACGCGAGGGGGTCGCGAACCGTCTCCCACGCGTCGTCGCGGTCTCCGTCAGTTCCGTTGGCCTCGGCGTTTGCTGCGGCGTCAGGGCAGCGATACACGAGCTGGTACAACGCTCCAAGCTGGTCCGCAGTTCCAACTTGGACGTTCTCGACGGCGACCCAGTGGAACGCTCCCTCCCGCTCGACCGGCAGTCGGTCGACGCGAAACGTCGCCGCACGGAGGTCGTCCCGCCCCGGATCGATGTCACCGTCTGCCCCGGCCACCGGCGTGAACACCTCGAGCGCCACGTCGGCGACTGGCACTCCCGCGTCGACGACATCGGGTGTCCAGAACCCGAACGCGACCCCCTCGGGTTGGTCGACGGCCGGGTCCGCGTCGTCATTCCGGATCGGCTGTGCGCCGAGTCGCTTCGCGATAGAGCGTGCAGCGTCGAACCGGTCGGCTGCCGTCTCGTGGTCCTCTCGCGCCCGTTGACAGAGCCTCATGGTTCGCCCGGACAGGACCGCTGGAGGATCCGCGTTCCCCTCGGTTTCCCGACTCACGGCTCCTCCTCGATCGGCACGACGGCCACGTCGTCGACCGTGATTCGCGGCGTCCCGTCGCCGTCGCTCACGACGCAGGCCTCGCCGGTCACGACGTTCGTCGTTCCGTGGCCGACATCGACCGCGACGGCGGCCTCCGCGGGGGCGAAGTTGAGCACGACGACGAGGGCGTTCTCTCCGTCGTCCCGGCGGAACGCGACCACATCGTCCGGGTGAACCCGCTCGCCGTCTGCCTGTATCGGTCGCTCGGCCAGGTCGCCGCTGGCGACGTGGTACCCAACGCGGTCGAGTTCACTACCGGGGCCTAACGCCGGGTGTTCTGCGTGGGTCTGGAGAAGGCGTTCGTAACGGTCGCGCACCTCGTCGCGAGCGTGATCCCAGGCGATCGGGTCGCGACGGCCGCGCTGGCCGATCTCCTGGCCTGCGTACACCATCGGCACGCCGGGGAGGGTCACCGTCGCCGCGCCCGCGGCGGCGGCAGCCGCGTCGCCACACTCCACACGGTAGCGCGTCTCGTCGTGGTTCTCGATGTACTGGAGGAAGCCAGCGTGGTCGGGGAACCCCATCTCGGCGCGCTGCTCGACGGCGTCGATCACCGAGTCCGCGGGAGCCGCCCCGCGACCCACCTGCCGGAGTTGGAAGTACAGCGTCGCGTCGAAGTGGACGTCGAACATCCCCTCGTGGAAGTCGGGGATGTACGGGATCGTCTCGTCCATCAACAGAAACTCGCGGTCGATGTCTTTGACTCGATCGCGCAACTCACGCCAGAACGAGTCCGGTACCGCCCACGCCATATCACAGCGGAACCCATCGACGAGCGGCGCCCACTCGTCGACGACATCGAGGAGGAACCGGCGAACGTGGAGGTTCGCGTGATTCAGGTTCGCTATCAGCTCCCACTCGAAGTACGTCCCCGGCTCACCTGATTCCTGCCACTCGTAACGGTCGCGGTAGGGGGACTCCGGGTTCTCGTATGCGTCCTGAAACCACTCGTGGTCGCGGGCGGTGTGGTTAGCGACGAAATCGAAGAGCACCCGCAACCCGTGGTCGTGAGCGGTCTCCACCATCGCCTCGTACTCGTCACGGTCGCCGAGATCGTCTGCGACGTCGAAGAAGTCGGTGATGTTGTAGCCGTGCGGCTTCCCGTCGTGTTCGAGGACGGGCGTAAGCCACAGCGTGTCCACGCCGAGGTCGGCAAGTTCGGGGATCCGATCGGCGATCGCGGCGAAGCGCTCCCCCTCCTCGGCGTCCGAGAATGTGCGGACGTACACCTCGTACACTCGTGCGTCTTCGGTCCACCCCGGCGGCCGATTGGGCCGAACGATCTCGAACGCCGCCGACTCCGTTCTCTCGCCAGCGTCCGACCCGACGGCCTCTCCAGGTGTCGCGGCCGCGGCGGCGGCCTCGTCGGCGTCGGGACCGCTCACTCCCCGACGGCTCACCTCGACTGTGTCCGCGACGCTGACCCGGGGTTCACGGTCCGGTTCACGCGCGACAGACACGGCGTGAACCCGTAATCGGTCGGGCACCGTGTCGGTCGGCACACGGACCGCTCTGGTGTCACCTTCGTCGCTCGTCGTCAACGCGTCGCGTGGGTTCGTCCGGCCTGCTGCGACGGCACTCGCGACGTCTCGGTCGTCGACGACGACGGTCACGCCCAGCTCCCCCGCAGTGAGATCGGAGTCGGGGTTCGGTCTCGGTGTCACCCGAACGACGACATCGTCGCCGTCGATCTCGGCGTCGACGCGTACCCGTGGTCGACCGACCCCCTCGTGGCTGGTGTCTCCCCCGTACGGAACCGCTGCGCGGTCGACGTCGCGGTTGCGAATCGTCTCTCCGCTTCCGCCAGCGACGTCGACCCCCTCGTATGCGGTCGGAAAGGCCTCGACGGTGAGCACGTGGTCGCCGTCGGGGGCGTTCAGTCCCAGCCGATATCTTCCCGGGACGTCTGGTGTGAAGTCGGTGACCGCGTCCCCTCCAACTGTCGACTCGCTCTGCGGCGGAGCGTCGATGATTCGCCACTCGTAGGTCGCGTCGGGGTCCGGGTCCCGCGGCGCGAGCTGCGTCGTCTCCCCCGTCGAAATGAATCGGGGCGGCCCTGGATGGTGCATACCTCCACATTACCCCCCGGGCTCTTCGGTGTTGCTCTCCCCGCGACGTTTCCGATACCCAACACGTATCCCCGTGACTCCTCAGTTGAACGACAAACCGATCTCCACGGGCTGAACGCGCAGGTCCGCTCTCGGAGGGCCGTTTTTGCCCAACAGCTCCTCTCGTCATCCGGTGTGCTCATCGGCTGGGGAGGGGAACGTCGCCACGTTCGTCAAGGCTTTTGCCCCCGCGCTCGGGAGGATACCCATGCGATTGCGAACTGCGATCACCGAACACAAGCGTCGACACGGGGATCGCTATCCGACGGAGCGTCCCACGACCGTCGGCGCGTTCACCGGCGACGGTGGACGGCTGGTTCACGTCGGGCCGGATGGTGCTGCCCGCGACTGCTCGTACGCGCTCTCGGGTGTCGGCGGAACCGACCGTCTCCGCATCGGAATCGCCGGCGGTGGGGCGATCCGGTGGCTCGACGAACTCGACACCACCCGCCAGCATTACGACGGGAACTCGCCGCTCGTCGAGACCGAGTACGACGCCGGTCGGTACACCGTTCACCAGTTCGATCTCGTCGTCGACGACGTTCACGTCACACACGTGGAGCTCCGGGGAGCCCCGCCGACCAACGCGGATCTGATCGCCAGTTGTGCGTTCGCACCAGACATGGTCGAAGGGCGTGTCGGCAACCTGGTACACGAGGACGCCGGCCCCGACGGCGGGCACGTCGTCGAAGTGTATCATCGCGAGGAACACGACTTTCTCGCGGCGTCGACGGGCCTCTCGGCGGCACACGGCCGCCGGCAGGAGACGATCGCCGAACTGCTCGGCGAAGACGACGGCGGCTTTCCACACCGCGGGGAGATCGACGAGCGCGAGGACTCCCGGCTCACTCCCGATGTCGTCGTTCGCGCCCCCTTCGAGCGAGAGGCCCGGACCGAGCGCGTCACGCTCGTCAGTCGAACCGTCGTCGACGACGCCGGCTCACGCGACGCTCGGACCGACGTGCGTGGCGAGCGACTCGCAGAGGACGCCGCCCGCGACCAGCGGATCGACGCGGTCTCGCGGATCGCGACCGACTACCCGAGCGCGGACGAGGTTCGGGCGGCGGCGGCCGAACTCGCACCGTCGGTTCCGGAGAGCGTCCCACGTCGGTCGATCGTCGAGAGCGACCTCCGCGCGCTTGACCTCCTCACGACGAACTCGGGCGGTCGCCTCGCCGGTCCCGAGTTCGACCCCTTCTACTCGACCTCCGGCGGCTACGGCTACACCTGGTTCCGTGACGAGGCAGAGACATCGACGGCGCTACTCGCGGCGAGTAGTGAACTCGACATCGACGCGACGACGGAACTGCTCGACTCCGCGGCGTTCCTGTGCCGAACGCAGGACGCAGACGGCGGCTGGCCGCACCGCGTCTGGGCGGACTCCGGGAAAATCGCACCCGGGTGGGCGAACGCCCGCATCGAGACCGCAGATGGCGCGGGTCCGAACGACCAACTCGACCAGCCGGCGGCGGTAGTCGCGTTCCTCGCGGAACTCCGTCGGACGAGGACGGTTCCCCCCGATCTGCGCACACGAATCGACGAGACGATCGCTGACGGCGTCGGGTTCCTTCACGAAACCGTGGCCGACGACGGGTTACCGCGTCGGTGCCAGAACTGCTGGGAGAACGCGCTCGGCCGATTCACCCACACCGGTGCGACGTACCTCCGGGCGTTCGCCGCCGTTGCGCGCGCTCCCCTTGACGACGAGGTACGAGCGCGGGCCGCCCGAGCGGCCGACACGGCCGTCGAAGGCTTAGAAGCGCGGTGGATCCCCGAGCTCGAACGGTTCCCACAGCGGGCGAACGGCGACGAGCGGGACGAACGAGCCGACGCCAGCACGTTCGCTCTCGCGAACGCTGCAGCCGAGTACGACGCGCTTGCGGCCGAGCGGCCGAACGCCGGCAGAGAGGCGGTGGACGCGCTGCCGGCGGTCCCAGTCACGACAGATGTCGACGGGTTCGTCTCCCGCGTCGCGACCCACGTCCGCACCAGCATCGATGCGCTCTCGCGTGAAACGGCCAACGTTGAGGGATTAGTGCGGTTCGTCGGCGACGACTGGCGAACGGCCGAACAGGGCGGCGCGAAGGTGTGGTCGATCGCGACGCTGTGGGGAGCGACCGCGGCCGCGACGGTCGGTGGGCTTCTCCAAGACAGAGAAGCGGACGCCGCGCCGCTGTTCGCGGACGCGAAACATCTCTATCGGCTCTGCAAGCCCGACGGCCCGTTCGCTAACGACGCCGGTCTTCTGGCGGAGCAGGCGTTCGACAACGGCGACCTCGACAGCGCGACGCCCATCGCGTGGGCGCACGGCCTGCGGATCGACGCGACTGCGACGCTGGCTCGTCACGGCGAGCTCCCGATCCCGCACGAACGCCCCACGGGTCCGGAGGCACCCAAGTGGACGACCGGCCGGAAGTTCGGTGTCGGCACACCCGCCGACCACCACGTGGACACCCCTGTTCCGGTCTGGTTCACCCTGACGGAGGGCGCGTTGACGGAGGCTCGTTTCCCTCGGATCGACGTGATGAACCTGCGAACGTTCGACTTCCTCGTCACTGACCCCGAAAAAGAGTACACGGTCCGGACGTTCGACGAGACGAACCGGCTGTCGACGACGGAGACGATAACGCGAACGACTGAGCCGAGCGCCGCCGACGCCCTCGCGTACACCCAGACGATCCGCGAAACCGGTGACGGTCACGGTCACTCGTGGACGCTAACCGTCGAGTACGCGGTCGCCACGACCGGGAACGTGATCCTCGCGGACGTCACGTTCGAGGGTGGACGCGAGTACGACGTGTACGCGTTGGCGGACACGACGCTGACGAACGTCGGCACTGACGACCACGGCGAGCGCGTTGGCGACGACGGCTACCACCTCCTCGCTCGAAACGCGTCCGACGACCGGACGCCCGGGAAGTTGGTTGATGACGACGGCGATCCCTTCGAGGTCGCGCTCGCGCTCACGACGACCGACGGCTTCGACTGGGCCAGTGCGATGGCGGCCGACGACCGCGCCTTAGACGACCTGTTCGCGACCGGCAAGCGCGGATCCCCGTCGGCTGACGCCACTGGAAACGTGGTGCTCGCTGGACTGGTCGGAAGCGGCACCACCGTCTCGGAGACGGTTGCGCTCGGGTTCGCCGAGGGGGCGGACATAGCGGCCGCGCTCGGTGAAGCAGAGGGAGCGTTAGCGCGTGGGTTCGCGGACGTCTCGGAGGCGTACGTCGACACGTGGCGGGAGTGGCTCGCGGACCGTGAGTACCCCGAATCGGTGACGGAAGACGAGGAACTCCTGACACAGTACCGGTTCGCGCTTATGACTCTCGCGGCCGTCGAAGACAAGCGCCACGACGGGGCAGGGATCGCCAGCCCCTCGGTGCCGTGGGGCGAGACGGAGTACGCCGACACCGACCGCGGCTACGGCTACAACTTCGTCTGGTCGAGAGACCTGTATCAGGTGTTTACAGCCCTCATCGAGGTTGGGGAGGTAGAGCGAGGCGCGGACGCGCTCGCGTACCTGTACAACACCCAGCAGGACGACACCGGCTTCCTCCCCCAGAACACGTACATCGACGGACGCACCCGGTGGGGCGGCGAGCAGATGGACAACATCGCGTATCCCGCGGTGATGGCCTGGCAACTGTACGAGGCTGGCGTGTCGCTCTCGGACGCGGAGTACACCTACGAGCAGATTCGTCGCTCGATCGGCTACGTCGCCCGCAATGGCCCCGAAACTGCTCAGGAACGCTGGGAGGAGGAGGCCGGCTATTCGCCGTCGAGCATCGCCGCCGAGATCGCTGGCCTCTGTTGTGGGGCCGCGCTCGCACTCGCGGAGGCCGACCGTATCGAACGCGCCGACGGGCAGAGTGAGACCGCTACTGCCGATGGTGGTCGCGGCCGAAGTGAGGCCACAGCCGAAACGACGGCGGGGACGGGAGCCGCCGCCAGCGGGGTGGCCTCCGCCGGCTCCGAGGGCATCCCGGAGGCCGCAGCGTTGCGTGCAGACGCCCTCGCGTGGCTCGCGCTCGCCGACGACTGGACCGAGCGGATCGAGGAGTGGTGTGCTACCGACACCGGCACCGAACGCCACGCGGAGACGCCGTACTACCTCCGAATCACCGCCGATGGCGATCCCGATGCTGGGCGTCCACGCACGATCGCCAACGACGGCCCGACGTACGACGAACGCGAAATCGTTGACGGCGGATTCCTCGAACTCGTCCGGCTGGGGGTGAAGCCGGCAGACGATCCGGTCATCCGCAACTCGGTCTCCGTCGTGGACGACGCGATTCGGGTCGACACGCCACACGGTCCCGCGTGGTATCGGTACGTCGGCGACGCGTACGGCGAACTCGGCGCGGCGGATCCCGGCGCTCCCTGGGCGGGAATGGGCAACGGTAAGGGGCGGCTGTGGCCGATCTTCACCGGCGAGCGCGGCGAGTACGAGCTCCGCGCCCGCGCAGACGGCCCCGACGCCTTCGGCGGCACCGACGAAGATGCGCTCGATCCACGGGCCCTCTTGGAGACGATGGCTGGCTTCGGCAACGACGGGCGAATGCTCCCCGAACAGGTGTGGGACCGCGAACACCCGACCGAGTACGGCTGGGAGTTCGGCGAGGGGACCGGGGGAGCGACGCCGCTCGCCTGGTCGATGGCCGGCTTCATTCGACTCGCGCACGGCGTCGACGCCGGTGAGCCGGTCGAAACCCCGGCGTTCGTCCGGGACCGATACGTGGCGTCTGACCGGCCGGACGGCCCGGAACTCACCGCCGTCGCGGACTTCGTCGGCGAGGAACTCGTCGTCTCCGGCGAGACCGATGGCGAGGTCGTCGCCGTTTACTTGGCGGAAGCCTCGAAGACGGTCGTCCCCACGGACGGCGAGTTCGAGGTCCGCGTCGACCCGTCACTCGACGCTCACACAGCCATCGTCGCGGCCGCGACCGACGAGACGTTCACAGACGCTGGCACTGCCGTCGAGCGGATCCGGCTGTGAACGACCGCCTGCCCGGGGGATATAACTGGACACACCGGAACGACGATGTATGCTCGTCGAAGACGTGATGTCGACGGACCTCGTCACCTGCCCGGTCACAGCGCCGTTACAGGAGGGTGTCGAGCGAATGCTCGAGAACCGTGTCGGTAGCGTTATCATTCGTGACGAAGAGGCACCCGTGGGCATCGTGACGGAGACTGACGTGTTACACGCTGGATACGTCACCAAACGCCCGTTCACGGAAATCCCGATCCGAAAGGTGATGAGCAACCCACTCCACACGGTCCAACCGACGAAGACGCTCCGACGCGCGACACGGCGCATGCGCCAAGAGAACGTCAAGAAGCTCGTCGTGACGGCGGATCTCCAGCCGGTCGGAATCGTCACGGCACAGGATGTGATCGAGAACTACCACGATATCAGAGCGGAAATTCACGACCTCGCCCGTTCGGATCACACCCGGAGGCTCGACGCCTCGGCGTTCGACCTCAACGACGCGTGAACGACGGTGTATAGCGGATCACCCCGCCGAACGCGGGGGCGACAGATCGACACCCGGCGAAGCCGTGCCGCACCGAGAGCCAAGTCGGTGCGTCACGTTTCGTCCGGCCTCCGCGACGACCACACATCTCGGTGAACTCGCGACGCACCGCTTCGTCTTCCGTCTGTTCGCGGCTGCCCCTGCGACACTCAGCCCAGCCCGACAACCTCGACATCGTGTGTTCCGTCGGCGACAGGAACGGAAACGCGGCCGCCGACCCGCTCGCGGACCGTCTCACGCCAGGCCTCGACGGCCGCTGCGTGTCGTTCACGGCGTGTCTCAACGTCCGCGTCGGGCAGTTCTGCGACAGTGTCGTCGACCGCTGGATAGTCAGGGCGGTCCGTGACGAGGTCTGCGGGGTCGAGGTGAATCGGTCCGCCGGGTCCTGCTGGACGGATCGTGCCGCCGCCCGAGCCGTCAATCGTGTCGTTCGACTGCTCGCCTCTCTCGTGTTCCTCACTGCTTCCACCGCCGGTATCGATGCTGTGCAGCCGCGCACGCATTCGGCCCGAGAAGGGCGGTGTGACCCGCAACACCACGGTGCGGTCGCTTCGGAGCGTCGCCTCCAGCGCGTTCGCGA
>JARVCL010000117.1:0-9136 GCA_040405695.1 Halorubrum sp.
CCTTCGTCGCACTCGTCGCCGCGTGCGTGTGCGCCACAGTACGGACAGGTCCCCTCGACGTACCGGTCCGGGAGGTACTGGTCGTCGACCGGGTCGTACGCGACCATGATCTCTTTCTCGTAGAGGTGTCCCCCCGCCTCGAGGTCACGGACGAGCCCCTGGGTCAGTTCGGTGTTGGTCTCGTCGTGCGTGTGCCCGTAGTTGTCGAACTCGACGTTGAACTTGGGGAACGTCTCGGCGTACTGCTCGTGCCAGTCGAGTGCGAACGTCTCGGGAGAGACGCCCGCCTCCTCGGCGTTGACGGCGACGGGCGTTCCGTGCATGTCGGACCCGGAGACGAGCGCCGTCTCCTGGCCGAGTCGGTCGAGCGCCCGGGCGAACACGTCACCGCCGACGTACGTTCGAAGGTGTCCGATGTGGAGGTCGCCGTTCGCGTACGGCAGTCCACAGGTCACCACCGCCGGATCGTCGGTCGGAAAGTCGTCGTGGCTCATGTGGTGTGTGTGTTGTGTGTCGGTCATTCGGGATTAAAGCCCGCTGGTTCGGGTCCGGGTGTCGGTGCTGACCGAGCGTGATCCGGACCGCGCGCTACGGAGCGACGGCGGGATTCACCGGGCGTCGAGAACGGCCGTGTTACCGGCCGTCGTCGACACGACGGATTCTCCCGACGCTAGAAGGGTCGCATACGGCGGTCGCCGCGTCCGAAACGCATCACAGTGTTTTGTTCGGACGAGGACGGATAAACACTCTCCCGTCAGATTCGTTCGACCGTCCGAGACGCGCTCCCGACCGACGGAGCGGAACGCGAGGAGCGCTGCTGACGGATGCCGGAGCCGGAACGCCGATAGAAGAGCTATATACCAAGCGGCCAAAGAACACACGTGATAGGGTCGGCGTTCGAGGTCGTGATCGCACTCGTCGCCACCTACGGTGCCGTCGCTCTCCTCTGTGTGTTCGTTCTCGAAGGGGCGCTCGTCGGAAAGCTGATCCCGACGCGGAGTCTGTTCGTCGCGACCGTGTTCGCGGTCGGCACGGACCTCGTCGCGTTCCTTCCGATCGTGGCCGCCGCGGTCGTCGGCGCGACCCTGGGCCAGTTGCTTGTGTTCGTTTCAGTCCGACGGTTCGACGTCGATCCGACAGAGTCACGGGCCGTTCCCGTTGCCCCCGACCGCGTCGACGGCGTGGACGAGTGGTTCGATCGATGGGGTCTCCCGGCGGTCGCCGTGTCGAACGCCATTCCCGGAGCCCGCGGGTGGCTCGCGGTCCCGTCGGCGGGCTCGTCGGTTCCCGCCTCCCGCTTCGCCGCCGCGTCGTTCACCGGGTCCGCCGCGTACGTGGGAGCGCTCGCCGCCGTCGCGGTCGGTCTGGAGCGGGCTGCCCTCGCGTTACCCGGCTTCTGACCCCGTGCGACCGCACGCGGTTCGTCTCCCCCGGAGGCCGTCTTCTCTCGGCCGCGACGCAGGCTCACGGATCGGCTCTGTACACGACCGATCGGTCGCGTCAGATCACAGCACCGTCCCGTGTTTCTTCTCGGGGAGTTCCTTCTCGACATCTTCGTAGAACGCGAACCGAGCGGCGAGCTCCGCTCTGAGGGCTGACGGCGGGACGATCTCGTCGATGACGACCTCGCTCGCCATCCGGTGGATGTCGATGTCCTCGCGGTACTCTTCGCGGAGCCGCGCCTCGGTTTCCGCGCGTTCTTCCGGATCGTCGATCTCGGCGAGCTTGCGGGCGTACACCGCGTTGATCGCGGCCTCCGGGCCCATGATAGCGATCTCGCCGGAGGGAAGCCCGATAACGCTCTCCGGGTCGTACGCCGGCCCACCCATCGCGTAGATCCCCGCGCCGTACGCCTTTCTGACCACGACCGTCTGTTTGGGAACCGTCGCCGACGAGGTGGCATAGATCATCTTCTTCCCCTTCTCGAGAATCGCGTCCTTCTCGACCTGTGAGCCGGCCATGAAGCCGGGGGTATCACAGAGGTACAAAAGCGGGATTCCGTAGGCGTCACAGGTCCAGATGAACTCTGCGGCCTTCTCGGCGGCGTCGGGGAAGATCGCCCCCGACCGCTCCGCCGGCTGATTGGCGACGACGCCGACGGGACGACCGTCGATCCGACAGAAGGCCGTGACGATCTCCGTTCCGTACCCCGATTGTAGCTCGAACACCGACTCCGCGTCCGCGATCCGGGAGAGCAGATCGTGGACGTCGTACGGGCGGTTCGGCGACTCGGGGATCAGTTCGTCGATCCCGTCCGTGGGGTATTTTGGTGGGGCCGGCTCCGAGGTGGGAGGGTTCTCGCCTGCGCTGTCTGGCAGGTACCCGATCAGTTCGGCGACCAGTTCGCGGGCGTGTTCCTCGTCGCGGGCGACGAGGTCCGCGGAGCCGGACTCTTCCGCGTGGACGCGAGGACCACCCAGGTCGTTCATCTCGATCTCCTCGCCGGTGACCATCTTCACCATCCGTGGCGAGGCGATCGCCATCGCCGACATTCCCTCGACCATCACCGTGAAGTCGGCGAAGACGGGTGTGTACGCCGCCCCCGCAATACACGGGCCGTACAACACACAGATCTGTGGAACCGCTCCGGAGAGCATCGAGTGGTTGTAGTAGTACTTCCCGATCCCCTCACGGTTGGCGAAGAACCCGGTCTGTTGGTCGATCCGGCCGCCGGAGGAGTCCATCAGGTACAACACCGGCTTGCCGGTCTTCAGCGCGCGCTCTTGCATCCGGAGAAACTTCTCGACGCCCTTCGCCGCCATCGACCCCGCCTTCACGGTGAAGTCGTTTGCCATGAAGTGAACGTCACGGCCCTCGAACGCGGCCGCACCGGTGAGGAGGCCGTCGCCGGGGAGTCGATCGCTGTCGTCGGCCGCTGTGGTGTCGCTGCCGGGCTCCCCGCTCGCCTCCTCGTCGGTCTCTGCTCTCGCTTCGTCGTCTGTCGCACCCGCACGGTCTGGCGCGCTCGGATGCCACTCGTCGAACGCCGCGAACTTCCCGTCTTCGAAGTGGAGGCCGGCCGGCGGACCGTTACTCGCGTCACCTGCTCCGCGAGTGCCCCCCTCACCGCCGAACCAGAGGTCGAGCCGGTCACGGACGAACAGCTTTCCCTGCTCTGGTAGCCGTCGCTTGTACTTCTCCGGCCCACCTTGGAGGATATCGTCGATCTCCGCACGGAGATCGCGCTCGCGGTCTGTCGGTCCGAGGTCGTCGTCCAGCGGATAGTCGACCGCGGGCGGGTCGGCGCTGGCGGCTGGGTCGTCGTCGTCGCCGACGTGGACGTCGACGCCGACACCGAGGTGTTCCGCGAGCGATCGCGCGATCGCCTCCGCCTCCTCGGCCGTCGCCCCAGCCCCCACGTGGACTTTCATACCGACACGACTCGTGGTGGATCCTAAACCGTTTTCCATGTCAGTTTCGCGTGGCCACCCCTCGACGACCGGCGCGTGTCGTCGCGGCTTGATAATCCTTAAGCCGGCGACAGGGCTACCTTGACCAAATGAGAGTCGTGGTTTCTATCGGGGGAAGCGTGCTCGCACCGGAGCTCGACCCCGACCGCGTCGCCGGCTACGCCGACGCGCTCGGCCGGTTGGCAGACGAGGCGTGTGAGCCCGGAGTCGTCGTCGGCGGCGGCGGCGTCGCCCGGGAGTACATCACGACGGCACGCGAGGTGGGTGCCAACGAGGTCGAACTCGACGAGCTCGGGATCGGAACCACCCGACTCAACGCCCGCCTGCTGATCGCTGCGCTGGCGGACGCGGCGCCCCCGTCGCCGTCGACCGCGTACGACGACGCCGCGGCCGCGTTTCGCCGCGGTGACATCCCCGTAATGGGTGGCATGACGCCGGGGCAGACCACCGACGCGGTCGCGGTCGTGCTCGCGGAGTACGTCGACGCGGACCTGCTGGTGTTCGCCACGAGCGCGGACGGCGTCTACGACGTCGACCCGAACCGCCACGACGACGCGACCCGGTTCGAGACGCTCACGCCGGCGGAGCTGGTGGACGTGGTGCTCCCGATGAGCCGGAACGCAGGGTCGTCAGCTCCGGTCGATCTCCTCGCGGCGAAGCTGATCGGCCGATCCGGAATCCGCTCGGTCGTACTCGACGGCACCGACCCCGACGCCGTCGTCGACGCCGTGATTCACGGAGACCACACGGGGACAGAAATCGTCCCCGAGGACAACAGCGAACCGCCCGCGTGGGCGAGGGCCGAGGAATGACCGACGACTCACCACACATCCTCTCGGAGCAGGGTGGAGATCGGGCCGACACGAGAACCGCCGCCGACGAGCCGACCGACCCCGAAGCGTTCCACGCCTTCTGGGCTGACGTCGTCGCCGACGAGATCGAGGCGCGCGACCCGGACGACCCGATCGTGATCAAAGGGGGGGTCTCTCCGTCGGGGGTCGCGCATCTCGGGAACTTCAACGAGGTGATGCGCGGCTACTTCGTCGCCGAGGTGCTCCGCGAACGCGGCCACGAGGTCAGACAGGTGTTCACCGCCGACGACAAGGACCCGCTTCGGAGTCTCCCTCGAAAGCTGGCGAACGCGGACGGCGAGATCGTCGGACTCGGGGATGTCGACGCGGGTGCGCTCGGTCGAAACCTCGGGACGCCGTACACCGACATTCCCGACCCCTTCAGCGAGGCCGAGTCGTATGCCGCCCACTTCACGGCGCTGTTACAGGCAGACGCCGAGCGGCTTGGGATCCCGGTGGAGATGCGCTCGAACACCGAGTTGTACGCCGAAGGAGCGTTCGACGACGCGATCCGAACCGCGCTCTCTGAGCGTGAGACGGTCCGTGAGGTGCTCGGCTCGTATCAGGAGAAGGTCGACGAGACGTACGTCCCGTTTAACCCGGTGTGTGCGTCCTGCGGGAAGATCACCGAGTCGGTGACGGCGGTCGACCTCGACGCCGAGACCGTCGAGTACGTCTGCACGGACATGGAGGCCGGCGGCGACGTTATCGAGGGGTGCGGCCACGAGGGGACCGCAACGTTCCGCGAGGGTAAACTCCCGTGGCGGCTGGAGTGGCCCGCTCAGTGGGACACGCTCGGCGTCGACTTCGAGCCGTTCGGCAAAGACCACGCCGAAGGATCGTGGCCCTCCGGCGTCGACCTCGCCCGGCGCGTGTTCGGCATCGAGCCGCCCGTGCCGATGGTGTACGAGTGGTTCACCCTCAACGGGGAGGCGCTCTCTTCGTCGGCGGGGAACGTCGTCACCGTTCCGGAGCTGCTCGAGCTGCTCGAGCCGGCGGTGGTCCGCTACTTCTTCGCGCTCCACCCGAAGCGGGCGCGTGACCTCGACATCGAGCGACTCGACCAGCTCGTCGACCGGTTCGACCGGTTCGAGCGGGCGTACTTCGGCGAGGTCGACGACCCGGAGCTGACTCGATTCGCCGAGCGGGCGTACCCGTTTGTGGTCGGTGAGAGTCGCTCTCCCGCCGGCGAGGAAGCCGCCAGCCCCGAGGCGGAGGCAGTCCGTGAGGGACGGGTTCGACTCCCGTACACGTTCGCGGCCGTGCTCGGCATGGTCGATGACCCCGCGTTCCGCGAACAGCTCGCGCGCGACGAGGGGCACTTCGACGAAGACACGCCCGACTGGGCGGTCGAGGAGGCGCTCGACCGCGTCGAGAAGGCGCGAACCTGGGCAGAACGAACCGACAACGAGTACAACTACCGGCTCCAGACGGACCTCCCAGATGTCGAGTTCGACGACGACGTGGCCGCGGCTCTCGACGATCTCGCGGACTTCGTCGCCGAGGGGCACGACGGCGAGGCGATCCAGAGCGAGATGTACGAGACCGCTCGCGAGCACGGGATCGAGGTTGCGGACTTCTTCGCGGCGGGCTATCGGCTCTTCTTCGACGAGACACAGGGGCCTCGGCTCGGAGAGTTCCTCGGCGAACTGGAGCGTGCGTACGTCGTCGCACGACTTCGACGAGAGGCGTGATGACGGAGGACCACTCACTCGACGAGTTCGTCGGTGACCAGACGACCGATGCCGGAGACGAATCCGACGCTCCCAGTGAGGGGTGCACGGACACGCCCGACGAGGAGCGCGGCGTCGACACCGACGACCTCGTCGATCCGTCGACCGCCGCCCCGGCGACGGCTACATCGGCGTGGACCGCCGACGGCGACGACTGCGAGCGGTGTGGCGTGACCGCTACTCGACGATGGAACGACGACGGAGACCTCGTCTGTCCCGCGTGCAAGGAGTGGTGACGCCCGTACTCACACACCGCCGCCGTGACAGCGCGAGGTAGTCCTCAGCACCCCTCGGCGCGTTCTACCGCTTGTGACGCCGTTTCTCGCCCTTGTTGCCGAGCCGTGAAGACTTAATACACACAATGACCTCATGTTAGTTGTACGACTCAACCGCTGTGGTTAAGTGATATAATGGTGAAACGAGCTCTGGACTGGTCCTTCGACCGATCGCCACGTAGCCTCGCGGGCCTGTACGTTGCTCTCGGTGGTGGAGCTGTTCCGCTCCTCGATCGCTGTCTCGTCGTCGTCGGGGTGACGAGCAGCGCTCCGTCGCTACCGCTGCTCGTCGGTGGCTGGCTCCTCGTCGGGTTCTCGTCGGTGGTTCTCTACGGGGCGACGACCTACCACGCTCGGCGGGCCGCTGTTGCGCACGCCGAACTGGAGACGTCGAACCAGCAGTTACAGGTGTTGAGTCGGGTGTTCCGGCACAACGTTCGTAACGACCTCAACGTCGTACAGGGGTACACGGGCCTCCTCCGACGCCAGCTCGACGACGAGCGGAGCCGCGAGCGGCTGGAGACGATACGGGATCGGACGGAGAACATCGTCCGGATAAGCGAGAAGCTCCGCGCCATCGAGGAGGCCTCCACCGACAGGGCCGACGGTCGGGTCGACCTCTCGACGGTCGTCGCAGAGGCGGTCGCCGAACTGGATACGGACGGCGTCACTGTCGACATCGAGACGCCAGAGACCGCGTGGATACGCGCCGACGAGTCGGTGAGCTATCCGGTCCGAGAGGTGTTCGAGAACGCGATTGCCCACAACGACGATCCGACCCGCCGAGTCGTCGCTCGGATCGACGAGAACGGGTCGACGACGTGTCTCTCCGTCGACGACAACGGACCCGGGATTCCGGCGACCGAGCGGGCGGTGCTCCAGGCCGAAGCGGAGACGCCGCTGTCACACGCCAGCAGCATCGGGCTCTGGCTCGTCAAGTGGCTGTGTGAGCTTCAGGGCGGAACGGTTCAGTTCGACACCACCGACGCCGGAACGACGGTGCAGCTCCGCTTCCGCTCCGCAGACGGGCCACGAGCCGAGCGGACACGTCTCGAGCGATGAGCCGTGATCGACTAGATGTACGACCGGGCGATGGTACTCGAACGCCGTCGAACACCGATCAGTCGCGACCGGCCGCTCGTCGAACGCTCGAGTCCGGTGATCACTCGAGTTCGGTGATCGTCACCGCGTACACCGCTCCACAGTTTCCGCACTCGACGTGAACGCCGCGGCTCGTCTGTCCGCGAGTGAACTCGGAGATCTCCTCCGAACACGAACACTCGAACTGAACCTTCATTACACTCGTTAGGAGGCGAGAGTATTTAAAACAAGCTGTCAATTATCGTTACTGATACGGCCGAGGCGGTTCGTCGCTGACGCCCGAACGTGGTGTCACGTCACTCCGCCCCTGGTCGGATAGCCGTCGTCTCACCGGACTGCAGTGGGAGTATCGAGGTGCGATCCGTGTCGATGGGCGAGGATCGCGTGTGACCGCACGTCGACAGGCCCAGCACAGAGCGCTCCGCCCCGTTCTCACGATCGATTTTTGGGCCGAGGACGACAGTCTCGTTCGGACACGAACGGTGACGTACACCGGGTCGCTCGCTCTCGCTTACGCGAGCCGGTCGACGTTCTCGACGACGGCCTCGGCGAACTCGCTGGTCGCGAGCTTCTCGCCACCTTCGATCTGTCGGTGGAGATCGTAGGTGACGGCGCCCGACGAAATCGTCTCCTCGACTGCGTCACGGACGAGGTCAGCGGCGTCGCTCCAGCCGAGGTAATCGAGCATCTCGCGGCCGGAGAGGATCATCGCGGTGGGGTTCACCTTGTCCTCGCCGGCGTACTTGGGCGCGGAGCCGTGGACCGGTTCGGCGAGACAGCGACCGTGACCGAAGTTCGCGCCGGGCGCGATGCCGAGCCCCCCGATCTGTGCACCGGCGGCGTCGGACATGTAATCACCGTTGAGGTTCATCGTCGCGATGACGGAGTACTCGTCCGTCCGCGTCAGCAGCTGCTGGAGCATGTTGTCGGCGATGCGGTCGTTGACGACAACGGTTCCGTCCGGCTGTTCGCCGTCGTGTTCCTCCCACAGTTCGTCCTCGGTTATCACGTCGTCGCCGTACTCCTCCTCGGCGACCTCGTACCCCCAGTCGCGAAACGCGCCCTCGGTGAACTTCATGATGTTCCCCTTGTGGACGAGCGTGACCGTGTCGCGGTCGTTGGCGATCGCGTAGTCGATCGCCTCGCGGATCAGGCGTTTGGAACCGAACTCTGAGATCGGCTTGACGCCGATGCCGACGGGTCCGTCGTGGATGACGTCGGCGATCTCCATGTCGTCTTCGAGGAACTCCCGGACCGCTTCTGCTCCTTCGGTGCCGGCCTCCCACTCGACGCCGGCGTACACGTCTTCCGTGTTCTCGCGGAACGTGATCATGTCCATCGCTCCCGGATTCTTCACCGGCGACGGAACGCCGTCGAGGTGGTAGGTAGGCCGGACGTTCGCGTACATGTCGAGCGTCTGGCGGAGTGCGACGTTGAGCGACCGGAAGCCGGCACCGACCGGCGTCGTCAGCGGGCCCTTGATCGCGACACGGTGGTCGCGAATGGCCGAGACGGTGTCTTCGGGCAGGTTCTCGTCGTACTTTTCGCGGGCAGACGCGCCGGCATACACGCGCATCCACGCGATAGAGCGGCCGGTCGCCTCGGCGGCAGCGTCGAGCACCTTCTGGGCGGCTGGCCCGACGTCGGTGCCGATCCCGTCGCCGTGGATGATCGGAACGATCGGGTTCTCGGGGACGTTCAACTCGCCGGTTTCCTCGTCGGCGAGCGTGATCTGCTCCCCGTTTTCAGGAATCTCGACCTTGTCG
>JARVCL010000118.1:0-9027 GCA_040405695.1 Halorubrum sp.
CCCCGCCCGTCGCCGCGTACGTCTCGCCGACGAACCTCACGAACGCGTCGCCGTCCAGCGACTCGAGTTCGGTCACGAACACGTCGAGCGGAACCGGCGTGGTCGCGGTCACTCCTGATCCTCCACGTCGTGGCGGACGTACGTGGTACAGTCTCTTTGTTCTTGTGTCGGGTTCACACGGTGCTGCGACTCACATTGATTCCGAGGGCGGAAGCCCACGACTTTAGTCGTGGGTAACTGACGACTCCGATCGGTGAAAAGAGCGCGTACGTCGCGGTTCGTTACTTGCCCTGACGGTCGCTGCTACCGATCGACGGCCGAGTCTTTTCGGTGCCTTTGCCGCGCGTCCGCTGTCCGCGGCCCTTGGTGCCGGCGGAGGTGAGTCCTCGGAACGCGCGACCCTTGTGATCGTCCGAGCAGATCCAGTTGAGGTCGTCGTCGTTCTCGATGGCTGGGTGGTTGGGGTCCACCAGTATCACCTCGTGCCACTTCTGGGAGCCGTCCTCGCCGACCCAGTAGGAGTTGAGCACGCGCAGGTTTCGGTACTTCCGGGAGGCGCGCTCTTCGGCGATTCGCTGGATCGACTTGCGCCGAGAGAGTCGGTTGACACCCTGCCGCTTCGAGCGGCGGCCTGCCTTGAATCGCTGCTTGCGCGACCCGCCCTTGCGGACGCTCACACGAGCGACGACGACCCCCTGTTTTGCCTTGTAACCCAGTTCGCGGGCCTTGTCGAGGCGAGTGGGGCGATCGATGCGTTCGATGGCGCCTTGGTCGCGCCAATCCTGCTTGCGCTGCCACTGGAGTTCCGCGAGTTTCCCCTCTTTGGGGGACTGCCATGCGTCCTTGATGTGCGAGTAGAAGCTTCGTGCCATTGTCGTGTCCACGGACGCTTGCGATTCAGCCGCGAAGCGGCCACATTTCGTCTCGTCCCGAGCAGGTGACGCCGTCACGCGACTTCTGCAGTCGATCAGACGTCACGGCTCGGCGGCGAGTGCCCGCTGGACGTCCATCCCAGCGAGTTATCGACAGTTCCCGTGCTCCCCGGTTAAGCGCTTCGCTCCGCGATCGCTGCGCAACCCGATCGCACGGTCACGGCTTCACAAGCACTTTGATCGCGTCGCGCTCGTCCATCATGCGATACCCCTCTTCGATTTCGTCGAGTCCAATCGTCTCGGTGAACACCGGCGCAGGGTCGAGCGTGCCCTGAAGAACGTCGGTCATCAGCTCCTCGGCGTACGCCCGGACCGGAGCGACCCCGCCCGTGAGTGTAACGTTGTCACTGAACATCCCGAACACGTCGAGCCCCTCTGCCTCGACGCCGTAAGGGACGCCGACGTAGCCGATCGTCCCGCCGGGGCGGACGGCGTCGATCGCGGTGTTCATCGCGCTCGCGGCGCCGACACACTCCATCACGTGGTTTGGTCCGCCGTGAGTGAGTTCGCGGATCCGCTCGACTGCAGCCTCGCCCCGCTCGGAGACGGTCGCCGTTGCCCCGAACTCTGTCGCGAGCGCGAGCCGATCCTCGTGGTGTCCCACGGCGATGATCCGTTCTGCGCCCAGTCGGCGGGCCGCGAGCACCCCACAGAGACCGACCGCCCCGTCACCGATGACGACGACCGTCGATCCCGCCTCGACCCCCGCACTGACCGCGGCGTGGTGGCCAGTCCCCATCACGTCGGTCAGCGGAAGCAGCGACCGGAGCGTCTCCTCGTCGTCGGCAAACCGATCGGGGACCCGGACGAGAGTCCCGTCGGCGTGTGTCGACCGGACGTACTCGCCCTGCCCCCCGCCGTTGTCGCCCCCCCACGAGTCCCGGCTCTCACAGGAGGTGTGGAGGCCTTTTCGACAGAACTCACACGTTCCACAGGAGATCGCGAACGGGGCGAGCACGCGGTCGCCGGGAGCGACCGAGGTGACTGCGTCACCGACCTCCTCGACGATCCCCATCGGTTCGTGACCGACGGGCGAGCCGATCTCACGGTCGCTGTCGCCACGGTAGAACCACAAGTCGGACCCACAGATTGCCGTGTGGGTCACGCGGACGATCGCGTCGGTCGGAGCCGCTATCTCGGGACGAGGCCGATTCTCGAGGGCAATCTCTCCCGGGCCGTTGAACACAGCAGCGCGCATGCACCGTCTATCGGCGCGTGTAACAAAAGGCCGCGGATAGCCACGGGATCCGACCGGGGACCCTCAGCGGTGAACGGTTCGAACGCGTGAATTCGGGAGACAATCGTCAGGGAAGACGGAGCGAGCGAGTTCGACAGTTAGTGTGTCGTCCACCCCCCGTCGATCGGGAGGTTGACACCGGTGATGTACGAGGCCTTCTCGGAGATCAGGAACGCAGCCGGTTCGGCGATCTCTGCTGGGTCACCGATGCGGCTCATCGGCGTCTGGCCGAGCACGAACTCGTAAAACGACTCGTCGTTCAGCTCCGAGTCAGTCATCTCGGTTTCGACGAAGCCAGGACAGATGCTGTTGACACGCACGCCGGTGTCGGCGTAGTCGACGGCGGTGGTTCGAGTGAAGTTGACGACCGCGCCCTTTGCGGTCGCGTACGCAGCCGTCTCGGGGCCGCCAACGAGCCCGAAGACCGACGCGACGTTGAGCACAGACCCCGAGGACTCCCGGAGGTACGGCATCGCCGCTCGGGTTCCGTAGACGACCCCGTTGAGGTTGACCGACAGCAGCGTGTGCCAGTCCTCGAGCGACGTGTCTTCGACCGTTCCCGTCATACCGATTCCAGCGTTGTTCACGATGGCGTCCAGCCCGCCGTGCTCGTCGACGGTCCGGTCGACCAACGTTTCCACCGAGTCGTACGAGGAGACATCACACTGGACGAACGAACAGCCGAGCGCTTCGGCGGTTTCGCGACCGGTCTCCTCGGTCCTGTTCGCGATCACGACCGACGCACCCTGGTCGACCAGCTCTGCTGCGATTGCTTTGCCGATGCCAGTCGACCCGCCAGTGACGATGACTGTTTTTCCGTCGAGCACATTTACTCGTTTTTGTGTACTACCTTGTTGCTTTCGAATATCTTACATACTTATGTGATTCGCGGATTACGAGTCTGTGAGAATCCGTGTCCGTCGCCGGCTGTTGAGTCGGCCACCTCGCGTCGACGCCGTCCTCACACTTTTGGTTCGTCCGGATCATACGTTCGATTACATGCAAGACGAGCTATTCGAGCGAGTACTCGTTCCGATCGCAGGTCTCGAGGATGCCGAGGAGACGGCGCGGGCGGTTCGGCCACACCTCGATCCCGGGACGACGGTGATCGTCACACACGTCACGCAGGGCGAGACTGCCGACACGGCGATCAAAACGGGACGAGACCAGTTCGCGGGGGCGACCTACGAGCGGTTCTCCGACATCCTCCACCGAGACGACCTCCGGTTCGAGTGGGTGACACTGGAGGCACGTGAGGTGGCCGAAGGACTGGTCGATGCGGTCAATATCACCGGTGCAACGCTCGTCGCATTCACACCCAGAGAGATCGACACGTGGCGTCGAACGATCTCCGGCGACCCCGGCGGGCAACTGATCCGAGAGGCGGACGTTCCGGTGATGGTCTTTCCTCCCCGACGTGTTTGAGCGTCCCCCGAGTCGACATTGTCAGCGGCGTGCGGCGCAGAACAGTTTTCGAGTCGTGGATGCCGGACGGCGGTCGCGACGACACCGGTGATCGAGACACGCGACGAGTGTCGCATGGATACTCACTGTCCCCCCGAGAGTGCTGCTTATATACGGGGTGAGAACGAGACTCCCGACGGATAGCTGAGACGCCGGTGAGCGTCGGTTTATATACTCACGCTTCCCGGTAACCACCTGAACTGACCGGGATCGGGCGACTGTTTCACCGGAAGCGTGGTGTGTCGATTCACCGGTCGCTACCTGGCGACATCGGGTCGGACGCCGTCGATCGTCACCGAGAACAGCGGTCAGTGACCGAGTGCTCGGTCAGTGGTCCTCGTCCTCGTACACCCACGCGGCGGTGTCGAGGCCGTAGTCGACGAGCTCGTCGTCGTCGAAGAACAGATCGATCTCGCGTTCGTTCGCACCCTCGTCCTCGTGGTCCGATGCATGGATCACGTTGTGGCCGAGGTCGAGGCCGAAGTCGCCACGGATCGTGCCCGGCGCGGACTCGGCGGGGTCAGTCTCACCCACCATCGCGCGGACCTGTCGGGTCGCGTCCGCGCCCTCCCACACCATCGCGAAGACGGGGCCGGAAGTGATAAACTCGACGAGGCCGTCGAAAAACGGCTTGCCTTCGTGCTCGCCGTAGTGTTCGTGTGCGAGTTCCTCGTCGATCTGCATGAACTTGCCGCCGACGAGCTTCAGGCCGCGCTCCTCGAACCGGGAGACGACCTCACCGATGAGCCCGCGCTGGACGCCGTCAGGCTTGACCATCACGAACGTGCGCTCGTCGTGGCCGCTCATTCCTCTTCACCCTTCGAGGCGCGACCCTCTTCGGTCCACTCGAGATCGCGGGCCTCACGGCCGAGGAAGTAGTTCTTCTCCGCCTTCGAGTCGACGAAGTGGAGGATCTGTCCGTTCGTCTTGACGAACATCGTGCCCGTGCCGGGCTCGATCTCTTCGCCGGTGTAATCACAGGTGCGTGTCTCGACCATTGGTTATCGACCTCCGATAGCGTCGGCATCACGCTGGGTCTCGCGCAGCTGGAGCACGTCCCCCAGCCGAACGGGACCAAGGACGTTACGCGTGATGATCCGTCCCTGATTCGATCCCTCTTGGATGCGGCATTTGACCTGCATGGCCTCGCCGTGCATCCCGGTTTTGCCGACGACTTCGATCACCTCGGCGGTGGTCGAGTCACCGGTGCCCTCTTCTGCGCTCATGGGTAGTTATCGGAGCTCCGCGACCTTTTCGCCGATGTCTTCGATGTCGTCGTCGGCATCGCCGGCGTCGACGACGGCGGCGGCAGCCGACCCGACCTCGAGACCCGCGGCGCGACCGACCTCGTCTTGCGTGTCGACGAAGACGACCGGGATCCCCTTCTCGTCGGCAAGTTCGGGGAGATGCATCACGATCTCTTCCGGTGAGACGTCCTCGGCGACGAGAACGAGCTTCGCGTTGCCGCGCTCGACCGACTTGGTGGTCTCGTTGGTTCCTTTCTTTACTGTTCCGGTGTCTCGGGCGACCTCGAACGCCTCGAGCGATCGCTCGGCGAGGTCGGCTGGGGTGTCGTAGTCTACGTAAACTGGCATGTGTTGTTCACCTATGTCCTCCCGTGGGCTCGCGTGTCCGTCCCGTGGCCGGTCCCTATCGGAACGGCACATCATCGACCCCGAAGAGGCTGTACTCCGGATTTGGCTGGGCCGTCATAAAAACGCTTTCAATACGTTCCGGGCGTGCGAGCGGGGCGCATGGCGGGTTTCGTCTGGCGGTTTCACCGCCCGATCACGGCCGCACTCGAACCGGTGTGACGCCGCCGAGCGCGACACGACCCGGCCGGCCGGACTTCGAGCCCTTTTATATCGTCCGCCGGCTGTCACCGAACAGATGGCTCGGCTGGTTCACTACTCCGACATCGAGAACGTCTTCGACGCGCCGGACCGCGCGGCCCGTCTCGCGGGGCGGATCCGTGCGCTCGACGGCCCCGACGCGGCGGTCGTCGCCACCGGCGACACGACCGCACCGGGAGTGCTCTCGCTGGTCGCCAGTGGGCGGCAGATTCTCGACTTCTACGCCGCAACCGACACGGCACTCGACACCTTCGGAAATCACGAGTTCGATTACGGCCCGAGTTCGCTTCGCGAAATCGTCACCGACGCTCCCGCTGAGTTCGTCTCTGCAAACGTCCGTGACGAGGACGGGGAACCGTTCGGCCGCGACGCGGGGGTCGTTCCGTGGACGACTCGCGTCGTCGACGGCGCGACCGTCGGATTCGTCGGCGTCACCGACCCCGCAACCGACTCGCTCAATCCGATGGCGGCGTCGCTGTCCTTCGACGACCCGATAGCCGCCGCCCGAGCAGCGTTCGAGGCGATCGAACGAGTGGGTCCCTCGGTCGATCATCGTGTCGTCCTCTCGCACCTCGGCAGCGGCGACGACGAGCTCGCCCGCGCACTCGACGTCGACGTCGTCCTCGGCGGTCACGTCCACAGCCGGCGAAACGAGCACGTCGACGACACCCTCCTCGTTCGCCCTGGCGTGAACGGTGAGGTCGTCGCCGAGGTGACGCTGAAATCCCCGCCGGACTCCGCCGATGACGGCACGGGTGAGGAGGCACGCGCAACTGCGACGCTACACGAACGTGACGGGGCGAAGCCGATTCCAGAGCTCCGAGCCGCGCTAAAGCGGCGGATGCAACGCGCCGACCTCGACGAGGTGGTCGGACGGGTATCAGACCCGATCGCTCGGACGGGTGCCGTCGTCCACGGCGGCGAGTGTCGGATCGGAAACTTCGTCGCCGACGCCTTCCGGTGGGCGCACGATGCCGACGTCGGCCTCTCGAACGCCGGAGGGCTCCGACAGGGAGAGCCGTGGCGGGGCGACGTGACGAAAGCCGACCTGATCAGTCTCATTCCGTTCGAGGAGCCTGTCGTGCTCGTCTCGCTCACGGGTGAGGAGTTACGGGCCGTCCTCCGAGAGATGGCCGCGCCCGATGTCGACTTCGGCGAGGACGACTGGTGGCACGGGCACGTCTCGAACGCGCGCGTCGTCTGGGACGCCGACGCCGAGGTGCTCCGTGAGGCGACGGTCGGCGGTGAATCGATCGATCCAGCCGCGAAATACACGGTCGCAACCTCGGAGTACCTCCTCCACTCGGACCACGAGTTCCCGACACTCGAACAGCGTCACCGGATCGCCGAAGCCGACATCCAGTACGAGGTGCTCGCCGCCTACGCCCGCGAGCGCGGAATCGATACGCAAGTCGAGGGGCGGATCGAGATCCGAAACAGTGAGGCGAGTTACAACGGCGAGTGAGTGCCTGTAGAAGGAGCGTTCGGGGCCGGACGACTTATGGAAGTTCCACGTCAACGCCGTGTCGCTCGCTCGCCGCCTTCACCGTGTTGTAGAGGAGCATTGCACGGGTCATCGGACCCACCCCGCCAGGAACGGGCGTGATAGCTGCTGCCACCTCGCTCGCAGACTCGTAGTCTACGTCACCGACGAGTTCGTATCCCTTCTCTGTCTCTGCCTCGACACGGTTGATCCCCACGTCGATCACGGTCGCGCCCTGCTGGATCATCGACCCGTCGATGAACTCCGGGATCCCCGCCGCCGCGACGACGAGGTCCGCGTCCGCGAGCTTCGCAGCCACGTCGTCCGTGCGGGAGTGACACACGGTCGTGGTCGCGTTGCCGACGGGCGACTTCTGAATCAGGAGGTTCGCCATCGGCTTGCCGACGATGTCTGACCGCCCAACGACGACCGCGTCCGCCCCCTCGGTTTCGATGTCGTACGCTGCGAGGAGTTTCTGCACGCCGTGTGGCGTGCAGGGTTTGAACCGGGCGTCGCCGGCAACGAGCCGACCGACGTTCTCCGGGTGAAACCCGTCGACGTCTTTCTCGGGGTCGACCCGGCGGATCACGGTCCGTTTGTCGACGTGATCCGGAAGCGGCAACTGTACGAGAACGCCGTGAACGTCCTCACGAGCGTTGAGCTCGTCGATCGTGTCGAAGAGCGTCGTCGCAGGGGCGTCGGCGTCGACATCGACGTGGATCCCCTCGATTCCCACCTCCTCGCAGTCGCGTTGTTTCATCGAAACGTACGTCTCACTCGCGGGGTCGTCGCTCATCAACACCGTCGCCAGCCCCGGCTTCACCCCTGCAGTCTCGAGAGTCGCGACGCAGTCGGCGACACCCGAGCGAATATCTGCCGCCACCGCCTCGCCGTCGATGACCTCGGTCATGTTCGAACCGACGCGGGGAAGGAGTTAAAACACTGCGGGATCGTGGCGATACCCGGGATACATGTTCCACTAAATATGCATGAATATGTGTATTCTTTCGAGAGAATCGTTCACTCTGGGAACAGTTCGCGGTCGTGCTCGACCGCGTCGATCGCGGCGATGTCTTCTGGGGACAACTCGAGATCGGCCGCAGCGAGGTTCGCGCGAAGATGCGCCTCGCTCGACGCCTTCGGAATCGTCACCACCGGCTCCTTCGAGAGAGCCCACGCGAGCGCGACGGCCTCCGGGGTCGAGCCGTGTCTCGCTGCCACCGCCGTGACGGCTTCGACCTCCCGAACCCGGCCACCCGAGAGCGGCGAGTAGGCGACAACTGAGTACCCCGCCTCGCGGGCGTGATCGATCAGTTCGGGGCGATACCACAGCGGATGTAGCTCGGTCTGGTGGGCCGCGATCGGGGCGTCGAGCAGTTCGATGGCGCGGTCCAACTGTGCCGGCTCGAAGTTCGACACGCCGATTCGATCGACGACACCCTCCTCGACCAGTCGATCGAGCGCGGGGAGCGTCGCCTCCGGGTCGTACTCGGCGCGTGGCCGATGGACGTAGAGCAGGTCGATCGTGTCCACTCCCAGTTTGGCTGCACTTTCGCGGGCGGCCGGACCGACCTCACCGGCCGCGAGGGCGTCGGTCCAGAGCTTGGTGGCGACGACGACCTCCTCGCGGGGCACGTCGCTGGCGGCCAGGCCCTCGCCCACGGCCGCCTCGTTTTCGTAGATGCTGGCAGTATCGAGGTGCCGGTATCCCACGTCGAGCGCGGTCGCGATCGGACCGGCGTCGTCGATACCCATGGTTCCGAGACCGACAGCGGGGAGGTGCACGTCCAACCACGAGCGACAGACGCTGATAAACGCTGTCGATCCGGCCGAGAGTGGTCGTGGCGGCTCGCAGCGCCCGACGCGGCTCGAACACGCGTTCGGCGCCGCCGGAGAGCTGATCCGCGCTAGGTTTTAGTTCGTTCCACGCGTATGATAAAAGCAAACGAATGGAGGAACTCGACCGCGTTTTACAGAAGTATGCCACCAGTCAAGACCTCATGGACCGGATCCGGTACGTCGCCGAGTCGCTGAGCATAGAGTTCGACAAGTGGGACG
>JARVCL010000119.1:0-8938 GCA_040405695.1 Halorubrum sp.
CGGCACTGCGACTCTCGGGCAGTCTCGTCGGCCGATGTAGGTGGTCACTTCGTCTGGAGGGGACGGTCCGCTCGCCGTCGCGGTGAAGACCAGAGTGACAGCGGACAGCGAAGGACAGAGCGGCGACGTGTGTGTCGTCAGCGCCGACACGACCCGACTCCGCGGACGACGACGCCGGCGAGCAGGACCGCAGCCGTCACGAACGCGACCGTCGACAGCCGATAGGAGCCGAGCCCGTCGAACAGCGGGACACCGCCTGCCGACGCGACCGCGGCGACGATCGGGAGAAGACAGCCCGCACAGCTGAACAGTCCCACGACGCCTGCCGCGAGCGACGCGGACCGGACGGTGAGCGCCCGCGCGAGGAGAACGCCGAGGACGGTGTACCCGACGGCCTGAAACGGGACGATAGCCAGCCCGACGACACCGATATCGGCGAGCACGACCGGACCCCATCCGGGGAGCGCGCCGGTCACCGAGACGCCAAATCCGGTCGCACCGAACGAGATGAGCCCGCTGACCGCCGCGAGCAGGAGGACGTAGCCGCCAGCAACTACGAGAGGCCAGCGAGGGTGGGGTGGCCGCCGGATCGACGAGACGAGCGAACTGCGCGCGTCACGAGCGGGGTCGCTGCCGATCTGGTCACCGTTCGCCGTCTCGTCGGGGGCGTCGGATCGGCCGTTACCGGACGGCGCGTCGCTCACCGCCGTGACCGCGGCGACCGCCGCCGCGGCGACGACGAACCAGAGTAGCGGATAGCCGGCGCGAGTGGGGGCTATCACCTCCGCGGTCGTCGTCGTGAGGTACGTAGCGAGGACGACGAGGTACACGAGCGCCGTGAGCGTCCCCGCCAACACACCGCGGTAGATGGCTCCCGTCGGACCGTAGAACCGGTCTGGAAGCGCTGTCCGGCGGGCAGTGTCGGGTTCGGTGGACACGAGTCTGTCTCAGGCGGGATCGTTCGGGTCGGAGCCAGCCGCTTCGTCACCCTCTCGCCACCCGCCCTTGAGACGGATGACGGCGATGACGGCTCCAGCGAGCACGAACACGCCGATCATGTAGGGGATGAGTGGGATCTCGATCCCGACGAAGTCCAGCACCGTCCGGATCTCATAGAGGATCACGCCGAACACGGCGAGTGCGACGTACAGCCCTCCACGGGTGATGTCGACGCTCATCGGATCACCCCGGTGAACGGAACGGCGTCGACGACCGCTCCCGCCACGGGGCCGGCGGCGTCGGCGAGCGCGACGAGCGGGGCGGCGATCCACTGGGGATAGGTGCCGACGCCGGGACCGAACAGCCCGCCGTTGTTGATGATCGCCGCGAGCGGAAGGGCGTACGCGAGCACGACGAGAACGACCGCGATGCCGACCCAGAGCCGGAGGTTATCGAGAACCTTCGGCGCGTCCTCCGGTCCGGAGAGCGCGGGCGGAAGCGGCTCGGCGAGACCGGACACTTTGGGGTTCCCCATCGTCAACACGATGTTTCCGATGAAGAGCACCGTCGAGACGAACAGCAGCGTTCCACCGATGGCGATCTGGATGTTGAGTTCTTCGACGCCGCCGAAGCCGAGCGGGTAGTCGAAGCCGGCGTACTCCGGCTCCGCGGTTCGGCGGGGGACGCCGAGAATACCCTGTGCGTGCATCGCGTTCGACATGAGTGCCATGCCGATGAACCAGAGGACGACCTGGAACAACCCGATCGCCTTGCTGTAGATCGGTTTGTTCGTGATCTGCGGCCAGATCCAGTACGTGCCGGCCATGAACGTGAGTGCGACCGCGGTGCCGACAGTGAGGTGGAAGTGGCCAGGAACCCACAACGTGTTGTGGATCATGTAGTTGATGTTGAGGCCGGCGTTCACCATCCCCGAGAAGCCGCCGGCTGCGAACATCAGCCCGGCGAGCATCATGCCGGTGAACGCGGGATCCCGCCACGGGAGCGTGCGGAGCCAGCCGAAGATCCCAGTGCCGCCACGCTTTCGCGCGCCGTACTCGACGCTCGCGACGACGGTGAACGCGGTGAGCAGGCTCGGCAACAGGAGGAACATCGTGTTCGTCATCGAGATGAACTTGAACCCCTCCGCGATTCCGGGGTCGAGGTACTGGTGGTGGATCCCGACCGGAGTCGAAAGAAGGAGGAACAACACGAAGACGACCCGTGCCAGCGGATCGCTGAACAGCCGTCCCCCAGCGATCTTCGGGAGCACGGTGTACCACAGTAAGTACGCCGGCATCAACCAGAAGTAGACGACAGGGTGACCGAAGAACCAGAACAGCGTCCGCGTGAGCGTCGGGTTGATCTGTTCGATCAGCCCGAGCGACCAGGGGAGCAGGAAGACGAGCACAGACGCCGCGATCGCCGTCGTGGCGATGTACCACATGATCATCGTGGTCAACACCATGAACGTCTGCAGCGGTATCCGCTCGTTCGGGTGGTCCTCACGCCAGGCGAGCCACGTCCGGAACCAGTCGGCTCCAGCGAGCCACGTCCCGATGATGAACACGACGAGCCCGGCGTAAAACAACGGGTGTGCCTGAAGGGGCGCGTAGAAGGTGAACAGCACGTCGGCGCTCATGTCGAGCCGGTCGGTGAACCCGGCGAGGATCGCAACCCCAGTCATCGTGATCCCCGCCGACATCAGCAGGTACCACGTCCACGTGATCCGGATGTCGACGACCGACCGGTCGAGGCTCCGAACGACCGCCCACGTGAACAGGCCGACGAGGAAGAAGATGGTGAAGCTGATGACGAGGAAGACGCCGTGGGCCGTCAACACGGTGTAGTACTCCGCCGAGGTGATGAGCCCGCGGAAGATGTCGGTTCGGTGGAGCGTCTGAACGATGCCGAAGGCGGCACCGAGCGCGAGCGCGAGGAAGGAGCCGAGGAAGGCGGCGCGAACGACCTTCGCCTCCTGTGGGAACTTGTCGACGAACGTCGGCTCGCTCTCCAGTTCGGCGCTCATGTGTCGTCACCTCCCTCGGTCATCTCGGCGTACTCCTCCTCGGAGACAACCTGAAGTGTGCCCTCCATCACGTGGTGGCCCGCGCCGCAGTACTCGTTGCAGATGATCCCGTACTCGCGGGGCTCGTTCGCCTGCACCGTAATCTCGGCGACCTCGCCGGGCACGACCATCGTGTTCGCGTTCGTCCCGACGACTTGGAAGCCGTGGATCACATCAGAGGAGGTGATGTAGAACGTCACCTCGCTGTTCTCAGGCACGACGATCGGGTCGCCCGTCCCGGGGTCGAAGCCGTACTGGTACGCCTCCACGTACACGTCGTAGCTGTTCGGTCCAACCTGCTCTACGCGTGGATCGGCGAACCGGTCGTCCTCGTCGAGCGCGGTGGCGTCGACCTGGCCGCCGCTGTCAGAAACCATGGCGATTCCCGGACCGACAGCGCCGTACGTGACGGAGCCGATGAGCACGAGAATCAAGACGAGCGACAGCGCCAGCCAGAGTTTTTCGTAGGCGTGAATGTGCATTCCGTGGTCACCCCACGATGACCAGATCGCGACCGAGGAACTCGATATAGTAGATGTACACCCACGCGAGCACCAGTATCGCGAAGTACACAGCGATGAGCGCCAAGGTTCCGATCGGGTCGAACTCCTCGTCTCCACCCCCCTCGTCGACAGCGGCGCGTGCCGCCTCGGTTTGGCTCATGAGCGAGGTTAGTGATAGTGGCATATATACGATCGACCCGTTCCCAGCGAGTAAGAATATTGCCGTTACCTATGACGACGGACGAACGTGTACGGGTATGGAGTTCTCGTTACAGCGAGCGTTACTCCTCGTGTTGGGTGGGCTCGTGCCCGTCGTCGCGTACGCGGTCGCCCGGGCAGACCTGCTCGTGGCGGTCGCAGCGGTGAACGTATTGCTGATCTTCGTGAGCCTCCGGATCGCCACCGGCGGCAGAATCCGACCCGGGGACGACACGAGACGCGGCGAGACACACGAAAGCCACTAACGCGACGACGCCCGAGGTTCGATCGAGGCCTACCAGCCAGACGAAATCCACGAACCGACCCACACCAGCCAGACGACGAGGTCGGACGAGCCGACACACTATCATCGATGTCGAACTGCACGCTCTGTGACCTGCCCACTGGTGATGACCCGCACACGGACCCGTCGGTCGACGGAGCGTTCTGCTGTCGCGGCTGTCTTGCCGTCGCGCGCTCGCTCGACGAGGTCGAGGCAGTCGACGACCTCGACGATCTTGACGACCAGCGACCGGGGACGGACCCGGGGGCATCGTTCGACGGCGAGACGACGTTCCTCCACGTCGACGGAATGCACTGTGCGACGTGTGAGTCGTTCTTGGAGCTGACCGCTGGAAAGCAGGCGGGGATCGAGGCCGCCGAAGCCAGCTACGCAACCGACACGATCCGCGTCGACTACGACCCCGACCGGATCGATCGTGACGAGTTGACCGACGCGCTCTCGGTCGCCGGCTACACCGCAAGCGACCGCGCGGAACCAGCGCCCGAGGGCGACGACGTCGATGTCGTTCGATTCCTCGTCGGCGGCGGGTTCTTCGGAATGATGGCGATGCTGTGGTACGTGTTGTTCCTGTACCCAACCTACTTCGGCTACGACCCGCTGCTCGATCTGGGCGGAGTGTCTGGGCTGTACCTGTTCACCCAGATATGGGTGTTCACCTCCGTCGTGCTGTTTTACACCGGATTCCCTATCCTGCGAGGCGCGTACGTGAGCCTCCGCGCTGGACAGCCGAACATGGATCTGCTGGTGTCGCTGGCGGCGGTAAGTTCGTACGCCTACAGCACGCTCGCGATGTTTATCGGTCGGACTGATCTGTACTTCGACGTCACCATCGCCGTGATCCTCGTCGTCACCGCAGGCGGTCACTACGAGGCGATAATAAAAGAACGGGCGACAGGAGCCCTCTCGGCGCTGACGACGGCGGCCGAGACGACCGCCAGACGCGAGTCCGGTGAGACGGTCCCGGTGACAGCGGTCGAGCCCGGTGATCGACTACTCGTCCGGCCGGGCGAGCGGATCCCCCTCGACGGGAGGGTCGTCGAGGGGGCCGCCGCGGTCGACGAGGCACTCGTCACCGGGGAGTCGCTTCCGACGACGAAACGCGAGGGAGATCCCGTCCGCGGCGGGACCGTCGTCGCCGATTCGCCGGTCGTCGTCGAGGTCGGAGAGGACGCGACCAGTACACTCGACACACTCGTGCGGCTCCTCTGGGAGATCCAGAGCTCACGGTCGGGGGTCCAGCGCCTCGTCGACAAGCTGGCAACCGTGTTCGTCCCACTCGTGATCGTCGTCGCCGTGCTCGTCGGCGGGGTGACGCTCGCGACCGGTGGGTCACCGACCGCCGCCGCGCTCGTCGCGCTCACGGTGCTCATCGTCTCGTGTCCGTGCGCGCTCGGACTGGCGACCCCGCTCGCCATGGCGGCCGGAATTCGGGACGCCGCGCGTCGCGGGATCGTGATCGTCTCCGACGCCGTCTTCGAGTCGTCCGGCGACGTCGACGCCGTCGTGCTCGACAAGACCGGCACCCTCACCGACGGAGAGATGCGGCTCGTCGGGACGACGGTGGCCGACGAGGAGCCAAGCGGGCGAGTGCTGGAACGGGCGGCCGCGCTCGAACGCGCCTCCGCACATCCGATCGCGGCGGCGATCGTCGACGCGGTCGCCGGTGAGCCACCCGAGCGCGACGACGCGGTGGGGCCGGACGGCAGACGACCGACCGCGACCGATGGCGGCGCGGAGTCGACGAGCGGCGGCGACCGGCCAGGCGCGTTGGATGCCGGAGGTGACACGGCGTCGGCCACCGCCGGAGTCGTCGACACGACGGTCACCGACAGAGGGGTCGAAGGCCGGATCGACGGTGATCGGGTCGTCGTCGGACACCGGTCGCTGTTCGAAGGACCCGAGTGGTCGCTTCCCGATCGGCTCGTTGCGGCGGGCGACGAGGCCGAGTCGACGGGCCACGTGCCCGTGTACGTCGGGTGGAACGGAGCGGTTCGGGGCGTGCTCGTCGTCGGTGACGAGGTTAGAGCAGGGTGGGAGACACTGGTCGAGGAGCTCGACGCGCGAGGGAAGCGGGTCGTCGTGCTCACCGGCGATTCCGTCGCCGCCGCGCGCCGGTTCGAGACACACCCTGCGATCGACGAGGTGTTCGCAGAGGTGCCGCCGGAGGCGAAAGCCGAGACGGTGCGCCGACTCCGCGCGACCGAACGCGTGGCGATGGTCGGCGACGGAAGCAACGACGCACCCGCGCTCGCGGCTGCCGACCTCGGAATCTCGATCGCGAGCGGAACGGATCTAGCGGCTGACGCCGCCGACGCTGTCCTCATAGAGGACCGACTGAGCGCGATCCCCGAACTGTTCGACATCACCGCCGGAACGAACCGACGGCTGAAAGAGAACCTCGGCTGGGCGTTCGTCTACAACGGGGTGGCGATCCCGCTGGCGATAACGGGAGCGTTGAACCCGCTCCTGGCCGCGCTGGCGATGGGAGCCAGCAGTCTGCTCGTCGTGAGTAACTCGGCACGGTCGGTGGTCGACGCGGAGTGACTCCCGACCGCAACGTGGAACGGTCTCGGCGTGGTGGCTCGCAGCGAGGTCGGCCCGCTCCTCAGGCCGTCGCGCCGACGTGGGGCTTCACCGCGCGAACGATGGCGTCGACATCGTACTCGTCTTCGGTCTTGTCGAAGACGACTTCGTCGTCGACACGGACGACGAAGACGCCGTCGTCACCGGTGACGAGCGCGACTTCGTCGACAGTCTCGCCGAACTGTTCGAGAATCGCCCCCGAGACGTCCTGTGCGCGGTTCAACATGCCACACGGTACGCAATACTCGACTTCGATTCGTGTCATGCATCCGCCTGTCGGGCCCGCAAAATGTTAAAAGGGCGGTCTGCGGCCTTTCAGACGACCGGCGACGACAGGCTGAACGTCAGCTGTTCGAGTACGGTGGCGAACACGAGGCTCGTGTCCGGTATCAGTGGCCCAAGAGCTGGTCGACGGCGCTGGAAAACTCGGAGCGTTGCATCGGCGTATCGAGATACAGCATGACGTCGTCAGTATCGAGACGGTCGTTCGGTTCGAAAGCGCTGATTACGGCTACCGGCACGTCCGAATAGTCGATTCGGTTGAGGACGGCTGCCGCACCGAAGTCGGGCAGTTTCCTGTCGAGCGCGACGGCGTCGACCTCGTCCGAGAACTGTGTAATTGCCCGCTTGCCCGTTCGGGCGGTGCGGAGTGTACACTCTCGACCGGACAGCCAGACACGATACGTTGCCAGCATATCCACGTCGTCTTCGACGAGTAACAGCGTCTGTGAAGCGGGCGCGCTCTCCGCTTCACGCTGTGTCGAAGCCATGGCCGGGTAAACTTCCCAGTCGATTAGTATCTTTGGTATGTGACTGTAACACGAGCAGCGCTGACTACGCGCTCTTTTCGGGAGCAGACCGATTTAGATGCCGATCGGAAGCGCTGAACGGCGCTACGGATCCGCTGTCGCACGGGTGTTGCGTGGACTCGTCTGAAGACGGCCGCCGAGTCTCACGACCGGAATCCCGGGCGCCAGTACAACAGCGCGACGGTGATCAAGAAGACGACCGTCGAGAGCCCGTAAGAGACATCGAGCGCAGTCGCCGCGAGAAGGCCGGTGCCGCCGAACACCGCCGATCCAACCATCGCGATGATGGGAAAGGTACACGATACACACGAGAAGAGCCCAACGACCCCGGCGACGACCGACCCGGAGGCGTCGAGCACGGTAATGTACACCAGCTTCGCGAGCGCGGCGTAGCCGATGAGGTACGCGGGAACCAGAACGAGCGTCAGGTACTCGCTGGCGTACACGACCGCCGGTCCCCAGCCAAGAGGGAGCCACGCGATCCGGGTGTCGACCGCCCGCTCGGGGACCCCAGTGGCGACGAGACCGGCGAAGAACGCGAGTACTCCGAAATAGGCGGTGGCGATGGCCAGCGCACGACGCCGCGTCGAGAAGTCATAGCCGTCGGGAATCGGCGCGGCGTACAGGACGTACCCCCCGACGTTGACCCACACGAGACCGTAGAGGACGTACACCGGCGTCGAGGGGAACGAGCCGAGAAACGAGTAGTACGCCACCACTGCGACGAGTTGAACGTTGGCGAGCAGCGCGATCAGGCCGAGCCGCCGCGCCGACGGCACCAGCGCACAGACTCGGTCGCCAACGGTGCTCCCGCCGACACGCCCTTCGTTCGCGGTCATACCACGAGCGCGTCGATGACTACGGCGAACAACAGCAGGCCGAGGTAGGCGTTCGACGCGTGGAACGCCCGAAACGCCGCTGCCTCTGTCTGTTCGTAGTGGAGTCTAATGACGGCCCACAGGAACACCGCGCCGAGCGTCACGCCGACAGCCGCGTACAGCCCGCCGAGCGGCTCTGCGACGAGCGCGAGCACCGCGGCGGCGACGAGCGTCGCCCCGAGGTACCAGACGATGTGTCGGCGGGTCGCCGTCTCCCCGTGGACGACGGGCATCATCGGGAAGCCGCCGCGCTCGTAGTCGTCTTTGTACGCCAGCGCGAGATTGTAGAAGTGCGCAGGCGTCCACAGGAAGATGACGAGCGCGAGTAACAGCCCGCCGCCGCCGATCGTCTCGGTCACGGCAGCCCAGCCGATCAACGCCGGGAGCGCCCCCGCCGCCCCGCCGATGACGGTGTTCTGGACGGTGTTCGGCTTGAGGATGAGCGTGTACACGACGCTGTAAAACAGAATGGCGACCAGTCCGAGAACCGCTGTCAGCGCGTTCACGCTCCAGAAGAGGCCGATCGAAACCACGGTCAGGAGGCCGCCGAACGCCAACGCGTGCGGAACAGGGACGAGGTCGGTCGCCAGCGGGCGGTCGTTGGTGCGTTGCATTCGCTTATCGACGTCGCGTTCGAGCACGTGGTTGAATGTGCCGGA
>JARVCL010000120.1:0-8874 GCA_040405695.1 Halorubrum sp.
GTAACAAGTACAGGGGTCGGTCAGTCCAGCCGGATCGCTCGCCCGTCCTCCGAGGAACGATAGATCGCGTCGATAACACGCTGGACGGAGAGCGCCTCGTCGACCGTGTTGATTCCGGGCGGCTCTCCGGCCGCTGCTGCGTCGAGGAACGTCTCGATTTCTGCCGCGTGGGTGTCGCCGCCACGCGTTTCGATTTCGGCATCGGAGAGGTGGTGACCGCCGCCAACGCCCGCCTCGTGGATCGTCAACTCGCCCGCGCCGCGGTCGAACGTCGCGCCCGCGTCGGTGCCACGGATCACGAACTCGTCGTTCGTCGGGCGGTTCGTCGCCCACGCGACCTCCAGTGAGACCGTGTTGCCGTCGGCGTCGCGGATGAACGCAGACGCGGAGTCGTCGACGTCGAACCCCTCCGGTCCCGTGTCCTCGCCCCACATGTGAACGTACGCGTAGTCGTCTCGGCCGCCGAACTCCGAGCGTGTCTCGCCGGACACCTCGACGATCTCGGGGTGATCGAGGAAGTAGAGCGCGAGGTCGATGGCGTGGACGCCGATGTCGATGAGCGCCCCGCCGCCGGCGACACCCTCGGAGGTGAACCAGGAGCCACGGCCGGGCACGCCTCGCCGACGAATGTAGTTCGCCTCAACGTGAGTCACCTCACCGAACCGCCCGTTCGACTGGTGGTGTTTGACCACCTGGACCGGCTCCGCGAACCGGTTGTTGAACCCGACCATACAGAAGCCGTCGGCCGCGGCGGCGGCCGTCGCGACCTCCGCTGCGCTCGCAACCGTGTGTGCGAGCGGCTTCTCCAAGAGGACATCCAGTCCCGCATCGAGCGCGGAGGTGGCGTACTCCTCGTGAAACCGGTTTGGCGTCGTGATCAACACAGCCTCACAGGCGTCGTAGAGATCGCTCTCGTCTTCGTAGGCGGGGACTTCGAAGGTTTCGTGGAACTCCCGGCGTGCCTCCGCGTCGATATCCATCCCGCCGACGAGGTTCGCGCCGCGGTCTTCGAGCCGCGTGGCGTGGTGACGACCGATCCCGCCGAGTCCGACGATCCCGACGGCGACGTCGTTCGCGCGTGACATGCCGAAAAGCTCACAACGAACGTTGTTAAGGCTCACGCTCCGTGGGTTGCAACCGCGGACGCTGGGCCACGCTCACTCCTCGCGTTCTCTCGTCATCCACTCACTCGCCTGCGGCTCGGCCGGATCCGTCGGAATCTCGACGAGTGCCGGACCATCGTGTGCCATGGCGGCCGAGACGGCGTCGCCGACCGCGTCGCTGTCGGTCACCCGATCCGCTCGGACACCCATCCCGCCGGCAACCGTGCTCAGATCCAGACTCGCGTCGTCCCAGCCGTACGCACCCTCGGGGAAGCCGAACGACCGCGATGCCTCCTCACTGATGATCGCGTAGTCGTCGTTGTTCAACACGACGACGGTGACATCGATGCGCTCGGCTGCCAGCGTGTGAAGCTCGTGAACACACATCATGAGACCGCCGTCGCCGGTCAGCGCGACCACGTCGCGGTCGGGGGTCGCGAGTTTCGCGCCGATAGCAGCGGGGAGCCCGGTCCCCATCGTCGCCCACGACCCCGGGTTCACGTACGAGGCAGGGCCGGCCGCAGGAAACGAGACGAGCGTCCACAGGCGGAACCCGCCCGCGTCCACCGTGACGACCGCGTCCGCTGGGACGGCGTCACGGACCTCTCTGAGCACTTCGACGGAGCAGAGCGGGTCGTCAGCCTCTCGCGCCGCTTCGACCGCTGCGAATCGGTCACGGTCAGCCTCGCGCACGGCGTGCGCTCGCTCGACCCCTGTCGTCGCCGTGTGACCACGGTCTCGACACCCGAGTCGGTCCACGAGCGCCGCGAGGAACCGGTTCGCGTCCGCGACGACGCCAACGGCCGTCTCGTAGCCGAAACCGATATCGTCGCCGTCGAGCGTGACGTGCACGAGCGACGCCGGCAGCGAGACGGACCACTTCGCGGTTGCAACCGCATCGAGGTCGGAGCCGACCACCAGCCCCGCGTCGGCCGTCGCGAGCAGTTCGCGCAGTTCGGTGCTCGCGCCCCCACACAACACGCCCGCGGAGAGCGGATGGGTCTCGGGAAGCGTTCCTTTCCCCTTATAAGTAGTCACGACCGGGGCGTCGAGCCGTTCGGCGACGGCCCGGAGCCGCTCGCTCGCGTCAGCGCGACGAACGCCGCCGCCTGCGAGAATGACCGGTTCGTCTGCGTCACAGAGCACCGAAGCGGCACGGTCGACGGCGGCGTCGGTCGGGGCGTGTCTGGAGGCGTCTACCGACGCGCTGTCCGGTGGCGTCGCCTGTGGTGTCCGGCTCGCGAGGAAATCCTTCGGAATACCCACCCGAACCGGGCCGTGTGGCGGCTCGCGAGCGACCCGAATCGCGTCGGCGACGGCCGCGACCGCGCCCGCAGGCGACTCGACGAGCACGTTCGTTTTGACCACCGTGTCGTACGTCTCCGGCGGCGTCTCGTGGATTCCGTCTCCGCCACGCACGTCGCGTTCGGTCTCCACGGCGAGGTGGAGAAGCGGAACACAGTCGTTCTTCGCGTTCTTCAGGCCGTTCATCGCGTTCATGTCACCCGGTCCAGGGACGACGACCGTCGCGGCCATCGTGCCCGGATCGCTCGACTCGGCGTATCCCCACGCCTGATGTGTGACCGCGGTCTCGTGGCGAGCGACGACGAACTGCGCGTCGCGGTCGGCGAACGCCCGGTTGAGCGGTAGCGTCTGCTTGCCGGGAATCCCGAACGCGACGTCGATACCGCGACCGAGGAGTTCGTCGACGACCGCCTCTCCGACCGTCGGCACCGTGGCCCCGTCGTCAGCGCTCTCGTCGCTCGCGTTCCCCTCGTCCGTGTCCATGCACGGAGCCGACGGCCGAATGGGTGAAAGGTCCGTCGGCCGGCGGCGACGTGAACCGGTCGCTCTTCACTTCGCTAGCCGACAAGTCACCGCGCTCGTCGACTCTGGAGGTGAGCGCTGGCGAGTATATAACTGAATCTCTCCGCCGACGGCCCGGTCAGCACACGGCGGGCTACCACGTCGCGACGAAGGCTCGTTCAGTGACGCGCCGCCCGCTGCACGACGCGCGGCTCACTCCGCGACGTTCGTCTCTCTCACGCGAACGCCCTTGCGCGCGAGGTGTCGCATCTGCCGCTGGGCGAACTCCTCTTCGCTGGACCCGCGAGTGGCGAGCACGTACACGAGCGCAGAGCCGTCGGGTCGCATCGTCCGACCAGCCCGCTGAGAGCCCTGGCGTCGACTCCCTCCGAGCCCGCTGGCGACGATGGCGAGTTCGGCGTTCGGGAGGTCGATTCCCTCGTCACCGACCCGCGAGACGACGAGCGTGTCGAGATCGGTGTCTGCTTCGCGGAACCGACGGAACAGTTCCGCCCGCTCGTGATGTGGCGTCTCGCCGCTGACGAACGGAGCGTCCAGCGCGTCGGCAATCGCCTCGCCGTGGTCGAGGTACTCGATGAACACGAGTGCTTTCTTGTCGCCGTGAGCGGCGAGCAGGTACCGAACCTCCTCGATCTTCGCGGGATTCTCGGCCGCCAGCCGCCGTCGCTCGCGGCCATCGGCGCTGGCGTACTCGTTGCGGGCGAGGTCGTCACGCCAGGGGACGTACCGGATCTCGACTTCCGGCTCCTGGACGAACCCCGCGTCGAACAGCGCGTCCCAGTCCGCGCCGATCGGCGGCCCGATCAGCGTGTAAATCTCCTCTTCGCTGCCGGTTTCACGAACCGGAGTCGCCGAGAGCCCGAGCCGGTGTTTGCTCTGTAGCTCCGCGGTTCGCGAGTAGACCGGAGCGGAGATGTGGTGCGCCTCGTCGAAGCAGATCAGTCCCCACTTTCGCGAGTCGAACAGGCTCCGGTGTCGGTCCATCCCGGCGGTCTGGTAGGTCGCGATCGTCACTGGTCGGATCGCTTTCGTCCCGCCGTGGTACTCGCCGATGTCTGCGGGATCGATCGTCGAGTGTGCGCGCAACTCGTCGCGCCATTGACCGGCGAGTTCACGCGATGGAACGAGGATCAACGTCTCGCCGCCGACGGCGGCGATCGTCGCGATGGCGGCGACGGTCTTGCCCGACCCCGGCGGCCCGACGTAGACGCCAGACCGCGATTCGAGGAACGTCTCGACCCACGTCTCCTGATAGGGCCGGAGGTCGGTCGTCAGGTCGATATCGACCGGGTCGCCCGTTTCGAGGTCGCGGTCGTCCGTCACCGGGTAGCCAGCGTCGTACAGCGTCCGTTTGACCGCCGCCACCGCCGCCTCGTTCACCCACGCTTCCGTCTCCGAGATTGGCGCACGGACGTGTTCGTCAGCCAAGTGCTGGTCGGCGACGTTCCCCATCAGGCTCTCGGAGGCGGCCGACAACACGACGTACCCGTCCTCGTGAGTGTACAGACGGAAGCGGTTGGCGCGCCGCCACTGATCACGGACCCACTCTTCGAGGTGGTCGAACCGGCGGGGGACCACCGACCGGAGACTGGCGATCAGCGCGTCGGCGTCGTCGAACGGCGCGGCCCAGACATCCTCCTGTCGGATTCGGTAGAGGTACCCGCGCGTTCCGGGGTCGGTCCCGGTCGTGTCGACCAGATACGCGAACTGCGAGAGCCGCGCTCGTGTGTACTGTGTCGGCTGGTCGACGACGATCTCGCGGCGCTTCGGGAAGACGACGACGCGCTCACGACTCGCCAACCGACCCCACTCGCTCGGATAGAACACGACCGGGTCGCTCTCGACGTCGAGTCGGTCCACGTCGCCCCGGTCGACGAGCGAGGCGAGGGCGTCACGAGCGGCCGCCTGTGTCGTTCCGACGCGTCTCGCCACCTCGCTCGCAGTTGCGACCGGTCGCTCTTCGGCTTCGAGCGCGTCGTGGAACCGGTCCAACGAGAACTCGTCCGTGTCGTCGGTGTCGCCCGCGGCGTCTCCGCCGGTGGTGTCTGGTGCGCCTCCAGAAGCGTCCGCCCCACTTTCACGGGCGTTCTCGTCGTCCATCATCCAAGGTACGGGAGCGAGGCTGAAATGGGTAGCGTCACTGGCCTCGTCGTCCGCCGTGACAGCTCCGCGAGGTGATCGCCGACTTCGACCGGAACCGACAGCCGCAGTCGACGCATCTGACGAACGGCTCGCCCGGTTCCGTCTCCAAACTGTGTTCGCCGACGACGAACGGCCGGGTGATCGACCGTGGACGGATCCGGTCGGGGATCGGCTCGGATGCCTCACTCAGTCCGGCACGAACCGCGATGGTGTCGAGGTCCACCGGGTCGAACCGCCCGGCTTCGAGCGCGTCGTCGCGGTCGGCGACCTCCGTCCACGCTGTGACGATCACTGGAGAGTTCGTCTCGGTGTCGCCCACGACGACGACGAACCGGACGCCCCCCTCAACGAGCGCGAACCGCCAGCCGTCTGTACGGTTCCAGCGAAGCTGGCCGTGTCGGATCGCGTCGCTCACCGTGCGGGTCGAGACGTACCGGCCCGGCTGCTGGAGGCGGTCACGAAAGTGGTCAGTGAGTGCGTACAAACCGGGGTCGCGCACCGGCGGGTCCGCTGGCGTGCGGCGTCGGGCAGACGGCGCTGCTCCGTCGTCCACCGTCGCCGGATCCGGTGGTCCGTCGGGACCGAAGCGGCTCGGCGGCGCGGTCGGCTCGCCACGGCCTCCGATGTCGGGAGTCGTCGCGCGCGATGCGGTCCGGGGTTCCGTCGATCCGGTGCCGGGTCCCTCGCTGGTTCCCGGCCCGCCCTGTCGGGATGCCACTACGAATCTATATAAAGTGGGCTCTTAAGTGTGTTACGGCGACACAGGGGACGAACCGGCGAAACGTGTTTGTTTAGCACACGCCACGTGCCGTTACATGACACGTGAAGCGGCGAGAGACGGGTTCGAGACGTTTCTCGGCGACGCGGTGGCGGCGACCCGCGAAGAGTTCAGCGTCGCCCGGGCGCTCAGCGGAACCGGATTCGGTCCCGGCGGCGTCGTCATCGACCGCCTCCGGCAGGACCTCGACAGCTTAGAGCGTCGGGTCGTCGAGCCGGAGCTCGCGGCGTACCGCGACCGCGCGAGCCGCCAGTTCGACGTCGTGCTTGAGTACGCGGCGAGCGAGAACCCGATCGACGCGTACACCGAAGAGCTGCTCGCACACGACAGCTACTACGAGACGCTCGACCCGACCGTCTCGGACCAGCTGGCGGAGGCGGTTACGGATGCGATACTCGAGCGCAACCGGCGACTCGGAAACGCGGTGAAACCGATCGTCGACCGTCCCGAACACACGTTCTGGCCCGCTGTAACCGCCGCCTTCGATCAGGAGGAGGCGATCGACCTCGTCGAGAACGCGTTCGGGTTTACCGGGGTATTACAGGAGTTTCCAGAGGCGTTCCGGTTCGAAGCCCGGATAGACCCCGGTGACGTGCTCGGTGGGCCGTTCGCCGGCACGCTTCCCTCGGTGACCATCGAGTACACCGACGAGGCGTCCCGGGCGATGCGGCGGGCCGAACGGCGCGTCATCGAGGAGACGAAGCGAGAGGTGTCGGCACGATTCGCCGAAAGGTGACCCGACGGCGGCAGACGGTCTGGGAGAGAACACGGCACACAGTGTGGATGTTCCAGCGAAGAACGCGGCACACACTTTTTACCAGCGGCCGTGTTACCGTCGACTATGCCCCAGTGTGAAATGTGTGGCGCCGAGCAGGCCTCGCTAACGACGACGAAGGTCGAAGGCGCCGAGTTAGCGCTGTGTAGCTCCTGTACGGACTTCGGAACCGAGGTCCGTGAGGAGCAGAGCAGTTCCTCGGGGAGCAAGTATTCGACGAGCTCCAGTTCCGGACGAGCGTCCTCGTCGTCCAGCGCGAGCAGTAGCGGCTCTGGTGGCTCTAGCGGCTCGGGCGGCTCCGGCCGTCCGCGAGACATGTTCGACGACATGGACGAGATTGCGACCGACTACGACGACCGGATCCGCAACGCCCGCGAGTCCCGCGGGTTGAGCCAGGAGGAACTGGCGGACGACCTCAACGAGAAGGCGAGCCTGATCCGGAAACTAGAGCGCGGCGACACGCTCCCGACCGACGATATTCAGCGAAAGTTGGAGCGCGCGCTCGAGATATCGCTCGTCGAGGGCGAAGACGTCGACGAGGAGTGGGAGGCGAGTGACGCTGGCACGATGACGCTCGGCGATGTCGTCAAGCGAAAAGACTGAGTCCGCTACAACCGGTTCTGCGGGACTCCCGCTGACCCAGCTGTTCCGTCGACTCGCGTCTGGTTCTTAGACCGTCGCGCCGTCGTCCCCATCGTCGGTCGCTTCCGAGGACCAGTATCGGTCGGTCAGGTAGTCGACGATCGTGTCGACCGTCTCCGGGTCGTAGCTCCAGAACCCGTAGAACTCGCCCGGTGCGCGCTCCTCTGCGAGCAGCGCACACTTCGCCTCGTCGACCCCACCGCCGTCGTAGGCGACGAACCACGTCTCTCGGATCTCTGCCGAGCGAGCGACGTGGACGGTGTATCGACCGGCGTCGGGGGGCTCACCCTCGGCCGTCGCGTACGCGTGGACGTCGAGGGCGGTTTTCTCCCCGAGTCGGTCGTACGTGGTCGTCTCACCGGTCAGCACGTCGAGCGTCTGGAACCCGGCGTGTAACTCCCCACGGCCGACGCGCCACGCTCGATCCTCGATCTCGCGGGAGGCCGCGACCATGTCTCGCCGCGAGTACGAGGTAAACATCGTCTCGTCGAGGTGGTCGAGCACCGGTTTGCCCACGCGACGCGGCGTCGGGTCCGCGGCGTGGCCACTCGCCGCGGTGTCGTTTCGGTCGGCGTCGTCCGCCTCGGCGTCTTCGTCGCCGTACCCCGGGAGCAGTTCCGCGACGGCTACCGCAGTCACGAACTCACCGTCGCGTGACAGGACGGCGTAGCCGTCTGGCCCCTCGTTGGCCGATCCAGCGACGACGTGGACGTTCCGGTCCGCGAAGTGTTCGGCGAGCGTGCTCGCGGCCTCCGGGTCGCGATCGAAGACGGTGAGCGTCGCCTCCCGCGCTTCCACGCCGGCGATGAGTTCGATGAGGGACATATTTGGGTCCGGCCCCCGAACAGGGTCGTCCAACGTGTTCTCGTTCCGGGTATATATGTGGGGGGGTCGCGGGCGAGTCCGTCTCGTCTTCGACCAGCAACGTGATACGGCCGTGGCGGGGACGAGGACGGACGATCCGCCCCAGTTCAGTTCAGGGGTGGAACTCGTCCTCGTACGCTTCGGCCTCCTCCTCGTCCTCGTCTCCGTCTGGCGGCACGAACTGTCCGGTGAGGAGATAGCTCGTGATGAAGAGGGCGATGAAGCCCACGCCGACGGCGGCGGTCGTCCGCACCACGAACGGGAAACCGATCCACCAGAAGTACCGGTCAGAGATGATGATGGCGACGACGGCGACCGCGATGGCCTTCTGCTCGTCCGTCGGATCGCGTATCAGTCCCACCACGTCCGACCGCAGTTCCTCGATGAGTCCCATCAGCGATCACCGCCGTTCGCCTCTTCTTGAGCCCTGCCGTCGGTCGGGATCGCACCAGCGGTCGGTTCTGCGCCGTCCCCGTCCGCGCCGCCCTCGATTACCCGACTCACGCGTTCGAGACCGTCTTGTAGTTCGTCCGTCGGGAGGCCGAATCCGATCCGGAACCGATTCGGGAAGCCGAACAGGTCGCCAGGTGCGAGCACGACGCCTTCGCGTTCGACGACCGCACGACAGAACGCGCGGCCGCTCTCGAAGCCGTCGGGGATCGTCGGAAACGCGTTGACGCCGACCGGCTCGTACCAGTCGAGACCGTGACGTTCGACCCACTGGGCGACCCGGTCGCGGTGAG
>JARVCL010000121.1:0-8792 GCA_040405695.1 Halorubrum sp.
TCACACACCGACGACTCACACACCGACGACTCACACACCGACGACTCACACACCGACGACTCACACACCGACGACTCACACACCGACGACTCACACACCCCCTACAGAACTCGACATGCCACTCGCTACCGACGACTTCCTCGATATCGACGACGTGACGCCAACAGAACTCGACCGCCTGCTCGACCGTGCGGCCGCGATGAAGGCGGGCGAGACGGAGCCGAAACTCTCGGGTGCGACGCTGGGGATGATCTTCGAGAAACCCTCGACGCGCACCCGCGTTTCCTTCGAGACGGGCATGACGCGGCTCGGAGGGCATGCGATGTTCCTCGGCCCCGACGATATCCAACTGGGTCACGGCGAGCCGCTACGGGACACCGCGCGCGTGCTCGGTCGGTACGTCGACGGGGTCATGGCGCGGCTGTTCGACCACGCCGATATCGAGACGCTCGCCGAACACGCCGGCTGTCCGGTGGTCAACGGACTCACCGACGAGGCCCACCCGTGTCAGACCCTCGCGGACCTGCTCACGATCCGCGAGTCGGTCGGAGAAGACGCACACGTCGCGTGGATCGGTGACGGCAACAACGTCGGACAGTCGTTCGTCGTCGGCGCGGCGATGGCCGGAATCGACGTGTCGGTCGCTACGCCAGACGGATACGGGATGGACCCGAGCGTCCTCGATCGGGCTGCCGCGTTCGGCGCCGGCGTGGAGCCGACGACCGATCCGGCAGCAGCGGTCACGGGCGCTGACATCGTCTACACCGACGTGTGGATTTCGATGGGTCAAGAGGCGGAACGGGCAGAGAAGCTCGCCGCTTTCGACGGGTTCCAGGTGAACACCGAACTCCTCGCCGGAACCGACGCGAAGGTGATGCACTGTCTCCCCGCCCATCGCGGCGAGGAGATTACCGACGGCGTACTGGAGTCCGACCGGGCGCTCGTGTGGGACCAAGCAGAGAACCGGATGCACGCACAGAACGCGCTGCTGGTCGAACTGCTGACGTGAGGCGTCGTCCGTCACGTAGCCGACGAGTGTCGTAGCCTTTTACCGCCAACGCGTCGGGAGGACTCTCATGGACGCTACGGCCCCCAGCGTCTCCGAGCGCCGCGTTCACATCGTGCCGCTCGGACACGAACGCGATCGGATCGTCGAGCCGCTCCGTCGTCACCGCGCCGATGTCGTCTACCTTCTCGCGAACGCTCCCGACCGTCCCGGCGACCGTGGGACCGTCGCGTTCGACGTCGACTTCGACGATCCGGGGGCGACGCGGGTCGACGTCGACACGTTGACCGGCTACCAGCGTGAGGCGTGGGAGACGGTCGCCGACTTCGCCGAGGTGCGAGCACTCCCCGTCGAACTCGCCGACGTGTACGACGTGTTAGGGGTGACGACGACGGTCGCCGCTCGTCACGGAGCGAGCGAAGGGAACGGACCTGACCGGCGAACCGAGGACGGGACCGGCACGGACCGCCTGTTCGCCAACGTGTCGACCGGGCCCCGGGTCGCCGCAGTCGGCGTCGCCATGGCGTGTATGATCGTCGGGGCCCGCCCGTACAGCGTCGAGCCGGCGACACATCGCCACGACGTGCGCGAGGAGCCGCTCACGTCGGGCGTCGAACGGACGGTCGACCTCCCTCTGTATCCGATGGACGCGCCCACACACGACCAGGTCGCGGTTCTGGGGCAGCTCTACGACCGCGCGAACGACAACCGGACGACAGACAAGTGGAACCTGATAGCGTGGGCGCGTGAACGCGACCTGACGTTCCTCAAAGAGGCGGGCGACAGCCGCACGGCGAAGTACCGAGCGCTAGAGACACGAGTGCTCGACCCGCTCCGCGAGCGCGGGTACGTCGAACTCGAACCAGTGGGGCGGTCGGACACGGTCCATCTCACCGACATCGGTCGACGGGTCTTCTTCGCGTTTCAACACAAGGTCGACCGCTGACACCGGTCGACGCCGTCCGGACCGTTTGATCCGCTTCTTCTGTCCGGATTGTTCGGTTTGTCCGAACTATACACGAGCAAGCTACAATGAGTGATAGCCCCTACGAACACATGCGTGACGCCCGGGCGGTGACGACGGCCCTCCCCGCCTTCCGCTGCTGCTCACTGGTCCCGCTGACGCCCGTCGTGGCCGTTTCCCGGCCGTCACGAGGCGACGTTCGTCGCTGCAACCGTGCGCCGAGCCCTCCGGCTCGGCCACGTCTGGTGGTGATCGCGTTGAGTCGAGCCGCCGCCAGCCTCTGTCGCGGTGAACCGCTGCTGCACCGGCGCTTTTCGACACCGTCTCTGAAACCACTCACAGTAACCACTGTGAAGCCGCCGTCACCGACTGTCACGGATCTCGATCGGGTGTCACTCGCCGTCGGTGAGGTCGACGTACGTCCGTCGGATCGTCACCGGCGTCACGTCGGCGACGTCGGCCGCGTCCTGCTGGGTACAGCCGCTGTCGCTCTCGCGGGCGGCGGTGTACAGGCACGCCGCCGCGACGCCGATCGGGTTGCGACCGTTGGCGATTCCCGTCTCGACGGCGCGGTCGACGAGGTCACGCGCACGCCGCTCGACGGCCGGCGGACAGTCGAGTTCGGAGGCGAACCGCGGCAGGTACTCGGCGGGTGAGGTCGGGCCGATCGGTAATCCGAGTTCGCGGTTCATCGCGTCGAACGCCGCACGGTGCTCGTTTTCGCTCGCCTTCGCCTCCGCGCAGAGCTCGTCAACCGTTCGGGCGACGTTCGCGGTGCGGCAGGCGACGTAGACACAGGCACACGCGAACCCCTCAAGCGACCGGCCACGGAGGAGGCTCTCGGACTGCGCAGAGTCGAACAGCGCACAGGCAGTGTCACGGACGCTCGTAGAGAGGTCGAGCGCGCCGACCAGCCGGCGGATCTCCGTGTATGCGTACACCTTGTTGCGGTCGCGCTTCGTGGCGATCCGTGCGCGGTTGTGCTGGGTCCGCATCCGGGCGAGACGACGCCGTTTGCGACCCTTGAGCTTCGTCGACCGACCGATCTCCGTCGAGAGGCCACGGTCGTGGCGGGAGCGCGTCAGCGGCGCGCCGGTGCGTTTCGGGTTCGTCTCGTCGTCCGCGAACGAGCGCCACTCGGGACCGTAGTCGATCCGGTCGGCGTCGACGACGAGTCCACACTCAGTACAGATCCGCTCCGCGCTCTCGACGCGAGTCCGGCCGGAACACTCCGGACAGCAGTCGACCGCATCGATCCGTGACGACTCGGTACCGGCGGTCTGTTTGGTGTCACTCCGAGAGCGACGAGTCGTCTCGTCGTCGGTGCGGGTGTGCTGAGAGCGGTGCGAACGGACGCGGGTGGGACGTGCCTGACTCATCACACCTGAACCTCGGTCCCGATCCCTTACTTAAACCCCGGTGGATTCGGGGGATATCGGCCGAATCGGGGGTCTCGTACCGACCGGTTACCGGTCGGTGTACAGCGGCCGATTCCGACGGAGTACGGTGGGTTTATGACATAGAGGGTGGCATGGACTCTCGTGACGTTGTCGGAGATTGCGGAGGGGCTGACGGTGACGGCGAGCCAGCGCGAACGCGGTGTCGCGGTCGCAGACGACACCGGGACTCCACTGGCCGAGCGACTGCGCGAACACGAAGCAGAACTGCCGTGTACCGCGGCGGCGACCGCGACGCTCGTGGACGCGTACACGGGTGGCAAGAGCCTCGACGATGCTGCCGAGGCAGCCAGCGTCCCGCCCATGACCGCCGCGAAGACGCTTCATCGGTGTGGTGTCGTCGGCGTCTGTCCGCTGGCACCAACTCGACGAGGTGTCGTTCGAGACTGGCTCGACGGGCGACTCGCCCGAAGCGAGGCGGTGGCGCTCACCGGGGGCGACGAGGCCGATTTTGCGCTCGCAACATACGTCGAGACGCACGATCCACTCCGGGAGGCGGCGAACGCCGTCGAAGCGAGCGTCGCCGGATCGTCTCCGCTCGGCAGCGAGTTGGGCTCGACGGACCCGCTCGGCGACGCGATTGGTTCGCCCGACGGCCGTCGGTAGGCTGAGCGTCGGCCATTGCTCGCGTTAGCTTCGTAGCTTGTCGAACAACCCGCGCTCCGCGAGTTCGACGTCGACCGCCGTATCGAAGAGCCGAGCGTACGCATCGAGGACTCGCTTGGCGTACGCGTCTGCCCCGTCGGCGACCGCCGGAGCGGTCCGGACGTTCGGGTCTGTCGGCGGGAGAACGAGGTCTGCGTCGGCCGCCGTGCCGTCCGTCTCGGCGTCGGCGACTACTTCGCGCCGCACCGCGACGGTCGTGTCGACGCTCGCGCCCACGTCGGCGATCCGGCCGCGGAGTCGCTGGAGCGCGTCGCGCCCGTGTTCGGTCGCCGGGCGGACCGCTCCGACCCGGTCGGCCGTGGTGACTGTTGCCACCGCTTCGTTCGAGGCGACCGGCGAGGTGTCGACGATCACGGCGTCGTAGGCCGTCGCCGCCTCGTCGATGCGGCGTTCCAGTTTTCGCGCCGCCTCCGCGGTCTTCGCGCGGGCGATCCGTTCGAAGGGAGCCCGAACGGGGACGACGTCGGCACGGCCAGAACGCTCGTTCGGTCCGTCGTCGCTGGGGGCGGCGGCGATCGGATAGGTCGCAGCCGACAGGGCCGTGTCGGGCTCGTCGGTAATGAGCGTCGTCAGATCCGTACCGATCCGGCCGTGGACGTACTCGGAGAGTCCCTGTGTCGTGAACGAGGCATCTACGACCGCCACGTCGCGGCCGCCTCGAGCACCAATTGCTGCCAGTTCGACGGCAGTGCGTGTCGTCCCCGCACCGCCTGTCGCCCCGACCAGCGCGAGCGTCGTCGCGTGCATACGCCCGTCACCGGGGTACAGAGCTTAACTCTGCTGAACGGGCTCGGCTGTCGGGGTCGAGTCGGGAAACACGCGGGCGTCAGCCGGCGATGTCGGCGGCGATGGCGTCCAGTTCGTCTTCTGAGAGGTCGGGGCGAGTCCCGCCGACCGCGTGGAGGGGGGCACCCCCATCGTCCTCGAATCGGGGGATGACGTGGACGTGAACGTGCGGAACCTCTTGACCGGCCGCCGCGCCGTCGTTGATACCAACGTTGGCTGCGTCGGCGTCGACCGCCGCCTGCACCCGCGGCGTCAACTCGGTCACGACGGCGAACAGTTCGCTCGCGAGCGCATCGTCGAGGTCGCCGACGTGCTGAGCGTGACGCTTCGGGATCACGAGCGTGTGCCCCGCCGCGAGGGGGTTCGCGTCGAGGAACGCCAGCACGTCGTCGGTCTCGTGGACAGTGCGTGCCGGAATGTCGCCAGCGACGATCGAACAGAAGACGCAGTCGTCGGACATGCCTGAGAGGTCAACGCGGCAGTGTATCAAGCTTTCCCGGCAGTCGAGAGACGGAGCGGCCCGCCGCCGACGTTCAGTCGCCGTCGAGCGTCTGCCCCGGCGCGTCCGCGTCGTTCACGTCGCCTCTGACGGTCCCGCCGACGACGAGTGCGGCCCCGATAATCACGAGGTTCTTGATGATGTACTGACCCTCGACGGTCAGCTCGTGGGGGAACGTGACGAAGACGACGTCGGGTAACAGGACGACGGGAAGGAACGTTCCGGGCATCTGGAAGAACAACAGCAGGATCCCAACCCGGATGAGCGGCCGGTACAGCAGACACAGTCCGATGAGCACCTCCCAAACGCCGAGTATCGGGACGAACACGTCTGGCGGAACGACGTACACCGTCGCCGAGACGAGTTCGGCCGCGGGGCTCCCGCCGATCACCTTCAGCCCGCCGAACCAGATGAAGACGACTCCGAGCGCGACGCGGAGCGTCGGAATCCCCAAGCGATCCATCTGTCGGGCAATCTCGCGGTCGAGACGGTCGAAGCGTGTCTGAAGACTGGCGACAGTGTCTGATTCGGGCGCGTCGCCGTCGGCGGTCTGTGAGGCGGACATCGGCGTTCACGCTCTATACGTTCTCTACACAGAAAAAGCCGTCTCGGACGGGTGAATCGGGTGAAAACACCGGTTCGATCGTGACGAATCGAGACGTGACTGAGCTACACGTCGACTGATCGACGGCCCGACGGGAGAGCACGTCTGTGTGAGTGACCTGCAGGGGCGTCACTCGGCGTCGGGGAACGGGACCTCGATCTGGTCTCCGTCGTCCGGGAGCAGACACTCGCCGTCGAAGACGGCGCTGGCGTCCCGGCGGATCGGGGAGGCGTCTCCGGCGTACCGTGAGGAGATGTGAACCAGCGCGAGCCGTTTCGCGTCCGCGCGGTCGGCAACCTCTCCGGCCTCTCTGCCGGTCGAGTGGGCGGTTTCACGGGCGCGGTCGGCCATGTCGTCGCCGAACGTGGCGTCGTGGACGAGGAGGTCCGCGTCCGCCGCAGCGTCGACGGTGCGCTCGTCTGGACGCGTGTCGGCGGTGTACACCACCGTCCGCCCGGGTCGTGGCGGGCCAACCACCTGGTCCGGCTCCACGACGGTGCCGTCGTCTAGCTCGACGGTCTCACCGTCGTGGAGCCGGCCGAACGCGGGCCCCACCGGGACGCCGAGTTCTTCCGCCTTCGGACGGTCGAATCGCCCCGGGCGGTCCGATTCCGCGAGGACGTATCCCTGTGAGCGGGTTCGGTGTGTCGTCTCGAACGCGCGGACCGCGTACTCGTCGGTCGCGAACGCGACTTCACCGGGCACGACCTCCTCGATCCGGATCCGAAAGGACGGGTCGTGGCCGACCGCGTGAACGAGGTCGTGGAGGTCGTCTGCCGTGCCAGGCGGGCAGTAGATCGACAACGGCTCCTCGCGGTCGTTGAACCCGAGTGTCTGGACGAGTCCGGGAATCCCCAGAACGTGGTCGCCGTGGAGGTGAGAGACGAACAGGCGGTCGATCCCGAAGCCGGTGCCGTGACGCATCATGCCGCGCTGTGTGCCTTCTCCACAGTCGAACAGCAGGCGGTCGCCCTCGCGGTTGACGAACAGAGCACTCGGTGCACGCTCGACCGTCGGGATGGCTCCGCCCGTGCCGAGGAACGTGACGCGAAGGGACATAACTGAAACTGTGACGGGCCGAGATAAACCGGTGTCGATGACGGCGTCCGGGCGAACGGGCGCTGATACGGAGAGATCGAAGCCCAGCGAACCGCCCCGCGGCGGTGGTTTTTACACATCCCGTGTGGGTTGATCGGGTATGGTCCGGTTCCCCGACGGGGTCCGTCGAGACCCGGAAGACGCGGTGGCTGCGCTCTTTTTTGCCGCGACGATCGTGTTCGTCGCGCTCGGATGGTGGAGTGCCGCTGCGCTCGCCCTCGCGCTCGGGATCGGAGGCGCAATAGTGGTTGATACGCTTTGGCCCGACGGATTCGAGGATCCCAGTCACGACGAGACAGCGACCGCGACCGACGCAGACGCGGAGTCGACCGCTGACGCGCTCGACACCCTCCGGGACCGGTACGCCAGTGGAGACTTGGGTGACGAGGAGTTCGAGCGGAAAGTGGAGGCGTTGCTGGAGACTGAGACGCTCGACGGGGCGCGGCGACGAGCCAAGCACGACGGCGACGTGGGTGAGTACGATGCGACGTCGGCGGGGGACGATGTGGATATGGTCGAGCAGGCACGGAAGGAGTGACGCGATCCGTCAGGGGTCGGGTAGTGTCCTATCGGCGACTCGTCGGCGACACCGACATGTGAAAGCCGCCCCCAGCGCGAGTATGCACGATTCGATCGCTGCGCTCGTCCGACAGGAGGGGTGGCACGCAGAGGGTGACGCGGCACGCGTTCATTACGAGGGGGGAGCCGATCGATATGCCGTGGAGTACTACGCCGGAGCCGATGCGGTGCTCTATTGGACCGTCCCGACAGACGCCGGGGTGGGCAGCAAGACCGACACGAACGCGGACACGGGAACGGCCGAACCGGTTGCGCGCGCGAGCGTCCCGACCCCGCTTCGGGAGCGTATTCGACAGGATCTCGCGGCCGCGAACGTCGATCCCACCGTCGAGGGGCGCGAGATCTGAGCCGGCTCCGGCAAGGCGTGCCGACGCATTTCGGTTCGAAGGAAACATACTTGCGACACCTCGCCTGTGTGAACGATAATGAGTAGCATTGACTGGGAGAAGGACGACCCGTTCGAGGAACAGCGGGACAAGATCGAGAATCCGATGAAGCGGCTGTTCCTCGTGTACGGGCGCGATTACGTGTTCCCCGTCACCGTCGGGATTTTCGCCAGCGTCTTCGCTCGACTCCTCGACCTGCTCCCGCCGCTCATGTTGGGTATCGCCATCGACGCGGTGTTCCGTCAAGACGCCCCGTTCAGCGAACAGATTCCGCTCGTCCTCCTCCCAGAGGCGTGGCTGCCAACGACACAGGCCGAGCAGTTCTGGTTCATCATCGCCGCTATCGCCGGGGCGTTCTTCCTCGGAGCGGCGTTCCACTGGGTGCGCAACTGGGGGTTCAACGCGTTCGCACAGAACATTCAACACGACATCCGGACGGACACGTACGACCAGATGCAGCGGCTCAACATGGATTTCTTCTCCGACAAACAGACCGGAGAGATGATGTCTATCCTCTCGAACGACGTGAACCGGCTCGAACGGTTCCTCAACGACGGGATGAACTCGATGTTCCGACTGTCCGTGATGGTCCTCGGGATAGGCGTGCTCCTGTTCTGGATCAACTGGCAGCTCGCGCTGGTCGCGCTGCTCCCCGTCCCGCTCATCGCCGGGTTCACGTACGTGTTCATCAAGATCATCCAGCCGAAGTACGCGGAGGTCCGCTCGACAGTCGGGAAGATGAACTCT